>JBHHYV010000004.1:0-66701 GCA_046757685.1 Myxococcota bacterium | reverse complement strand
CTGGTCGATGAAGTAGGAGGCCACGACCTCGAGCAGCGAGATCGCCGAGGTCAGTGCCCCGAAGAAGAGCGCCGCAAAGAAGAGCAGGCCCAGCCCGCGCCCCGGGGCCCCCAGGTCCGCGAACGCCGTCGGGAGCGTGACGAAGAGGGCCCCGATGGCGCTCTGACTCACGTGGGACTGGAGGCCCAGCGCGAAGATCAACGGGAAGACCATCAGGCCGGCGATGAACGCGACGGCGAAGTCGCTGAGGGCGATCACCAGGGCCTCACGCGGGAGGTGCGCGTCGCTCGAGAGGTAGCTGGCGTAGGTGAGCATCGCGCCCATTCCCAGGCTCAAGCTGAAGAAGGCCTGGCCGGCCGCATCCTCGAGAGCGCGGAGCGAGAGGAGCTCACGCGCGTCGACGGCGAGATAGAAGCGGTAGCCCTCAGCGGCACCCTCGAGCAGGGAGGCGTAGATCGCGATGCCGCAGACCAGCACGAAGAGGAGCGGCATCATCACGAGGGTGGCACGCTCGATTCCGCCCCGGATCCCCCGCGCCACGATCCAGCTCGTGAGAGCCAGGAAGAGCGCATGCCAGCCGACGGCGCCGGGCCCCTGCGCGACGAGGTCGAAGCGGGCTCCCGCGTGGCCCCCGAAGCCCTGCGTGACGGCGTCGAAGGCGTAGCGAAGGGTCCACCCGCCGATCACGCTGTAGTAAGACAGGATCAGGAATCCGGTCGCCACGAAGAGGCCGCCCAGGGCACCCCAGCGTCGCCCGCCCGAGTAGATCAGCGCCGGGATGGGGCTGCGCGCGGCAGCGCGTCCCAGGCCGAGCTCGGCCAGGAGCACGGGCAGGCCGATGACCAGGGTGAATCCGAGATAGAAGACGACGAAGGCGGCCCCGCCGTGCTCCGCGGCCAGGTACGAGAAGCGCCACATGTTGCCCAGGCCGACCGCGGAGCCGACTGCGGCTCCCAGGAACCCGATGCGCGACCCCCACCGCTCGCGGCCCTGGGCCAAGACCTCCCGCCTCCCCCGAGAGTCCCGTCGGGATCAGCGCCCGAATCGGGGGCTGCGCTTCTCGAGAAAGGCGCTCGTGCCCTCGCGCATCTCGTCCGAGCCGCAGCAGTCGGCGAAGAGCCTTGCCTCGAGCTCGAGCCCCTCGTCGAGCGTCAGATCGACCCCCTGACGGATCGCGCGCAGCGAGGCCGCGATCGCGCGGGGTCCCCTCTCGAGCATCTCCTCGAGCAGGTGGCGTGCGCGCGCCTGCAGGCGTTCGGGATCCACGACCTCGTCCACGAGCCCGATCCGCAGAGCCTCCTCGGCCGAGATCGGCTGGCCCGACAGGATCAGCCGAGCCGCCTGGCCACGCCCGACCAGGCGCGGCAGGCGCTGGGTGCCCCCGAAGCCTGGGAGGATGCCGAGCTTGACCTCCGGCTGGCCGAGCTTCGCTCGCGACGAGGCCAGCCGCACGTGGCAGGCCATCGCGAGCTCGCAGCCTCCTCCGAGCGCATAGCCATTGATCGCGGCGACGACCGGCTTCTCGAGGCCGTCGATCCGCGAGAAGATCCGCTGTCCGCGGCGTGCGAACTCGAGCCCGCGCGTCGCATCGAGCTGCGAGATCTCGTCGATGTCGGCCCCGGCTGCGAACGCCCGACCCGCGCCGGTGATCAGCACCCCCCCGATCTCGGGCCGCGCCGCGACATCGCCGACCGCCGCGTCGAGCTCGGCGAGGAGCGCGCCGGTGAGCGAGTTGAGCGCCTCGGGACGATTCAGCGTCAGGGTTGCCACGCCCTTCTCGAGCTCGACCTCGACCTGTGCCATGCGCTGCCCTCCCCCTCCCCGTGGGTCGCTGGGGAGTGTACACGGCCCGCTCGCGGCCGCGCCGGTGCCGTCGTGCGGCGCGAGGCAGAGGCGGCCCGATCAGCTACATTCGCCATCCCCGGGGGAGGGGAGGTCGAATCGGAGGGAGAAGAGCGGTGACGAGCAAACGAGTGAAGGAGATCCTGGGCTGGTACGCCTCCGAGACTCCGGGGACGCTCGCGAACCTCGCGCGGTTGATGAGCCACGGCCGCCTGGCGGGATCCGGCAAGCTCGTGATCCTGCCGGTCGATCAGGGCTTCGAGCACGGTCCGGCCCGCAGCTTTGCGCCCAACCCGCCGGCCTACGACCCGCGCTTCCACTTCGAGCTGGCCATCGAGGCCGGCTGCAACGCCTACGCGGCGCCGCTCGGCTTTCTCGAGGCGGGGGCCGCCGAGTTTGCCGGCGATCTGCCGCTGATTCTCAAGCTCAACAGCTCCGACTCCCTGTACTCCTCGAGCGATCCGTGCCCGGCGGTGACCGGCAGCGTCGACGATGCGCTCCGGCTCGGCTGTGCGGCGATCGGGTTCACGATCTATCCGGGATCGGCGCACCGCAACGAGATGTACGGGCAGCTTCGGGCGCTCTCCGAGGAGGCCCGCCGCAAGGGGCTGGCGGTGGTGGTCTGGTCGTACCCGCGGGGCTCGGGCCTGTCGAAGGAGGGCGAGACCGCGGTCGACGTGATCGCCTACGCCGCCCAGATCGCTGCCCAGCTGGGGGCCCACCTGATCAAGGTCAAGCCTCCGAGCGCGCACGTAGAGTTGGAGGCGGCGCGCAAGGTGTACGAGGCCCAGGGGATCCCCATCTCGACCCTCGCCGACCGCGTCCGCCACGTCGTGCAGTCCGCGTTCAACGGGCGCCGGCTCGTGATCTTCAGCGGGGGGCCGGCCAAGGGACGCGACGAGGTCCTCGACGAGATCCGGGCCATCGCCGAGGGGGGCGGCTTTGGGTCGATCGTGGGGCGAAACTCCTTTCAGCGCTCCAGGTCGGAGGCGATCGATCTCCTGCACGAGATCATGGAGATCCACGCCAAGGCGTGAGCGCGGGCCCCGCGCGGCTTCCGGGAGCCGCCTGCGCTCGGGTCGGGTCTGGAGCGCGCTATCGCCTCGAGCCCCCGCGGAGACCCACCGCACCCACGGCGAGCACGAGACCGATCCCGATCCATCGCAGGGGACCGAGCGCAGGAACCGGTGCGACGTCGAGCGGGCTGACTCGAGTCTCGAAGATCTTGAAGAGCTCCGGAAGGGCCCCCACATCCAGCTGGGGCATCAAGATTCCGCCTGCGGTGTTCTGCTCGTGAAAGTCGGCCTGACCTCCTCCGAACCCGACGGAGAGGAGTGCCGGCTGGGGGGGCACGCGCCGGACGACGACCAGGCGGCCGCCCTGTCGCCTGAGGGTTCCGGTCGTCAGATCCTCGAACTCGAAGACGAGCGTTCCATCGTGCTCGAGGGCGGGGCTCTCGGGCGTTCCCATCAGGAAGACCCGTCCCGCTTGCGCGACGATGCTCGTCCCGGTGAAGGACAGGAAGCCGAGAGGCGGCATGTCGACGTCGCTGACGACCGGCGCGCCGACGTAGCGCCAGCTCGTGCCGTGATCGTCGGAGGCGAGCAGCACGATGCGGTCGGGGCCCGACGCGAGGAGGCCCGTGAGGCTCAGGTAGAGGACACCGCCGGCGTAGAACGCTCCCGGCTCGCTGTACGTCAGGATTCCACTGAGGCTCGGATCCAGGGCGTTGATGTTCACCTGCGTCGGAAAGAGCGCGGGATCCGGGATGAAGCTCGACCCGAAGAGAGCCACCTCCGGGGACCAGGTGCCGGCCGGGTCGGAGGCCCAGCGGTGCACGATCCAGCCGAACTGGACCAGGTTGGTGTGGGGGGGCGTGTCGGTTCGGAAGAGTCGGTGGGAGAAGAGCTTCCACTCGCGGCTCGGGTCATCGGGATCGTAGGTGACGCTCGTGACCTCGGTGTTCCAGACTCCCGTCACGGGACTCCCCTGGACCATCACCACACCCGGAACCGACACGTTGATGTCCTGGACGAACGTCCAGGTCGATCCGTGATCCGTGGTTCGGGCGACGCGAGAAGAGACCTCGGGCCCCCAGAGGGGCGGCGTCAGGCCTCCGCCCACCGACGAGTAGAAGAGCCAGCCGACGGATCCGTCGGGCAGGTACTCCACGGACGGATCGAAGATGCCGTTCGTGCTCGCCTGGTTCGAGATCTGCAGCCGATCGTAGGTCTGGGCCGAAGACGAGCCTGCGCTGAGGAGTAGGATGGCCAGCGCGGGCAGCCCCCGGGCCCAGCGGCGTTCCGGCTTCCATCGTCGGCGGCTTCCGGTCATCCTTCTTCGCCCCGCTCGAGACGGTCTCCTACCCTCTACGCTAGCAGACTTCCCACCCTTCCTTCGTCCTTGCACGGACAAGTCACAAGGCAGCTCCGAGCTGCGGCGTCCGGGCCAGCGCCGTAGGGTATGATGGTGCCAGCGAGGAAGGGCCCAGACATGCAAGAGCTGCTGACTCTCACTCTCACCGAGCTCTGCGGGCGCCTTCGAGCTCGTGAGGCGACGCCCGTCGACCTGATGCAGGCCGTATTGGAACGCATCGACTCGGTCAACCCCGCCCTCAACGCGGTGGTCGCAATGCACGAGCGCGAGGCGCTGCTCGCGGCCGCGCGAGCGGCGGAGGAGCGGATCGGCAAGGGCGAGGCGCGCCCGCTCGAGGGCATCCCGCTCGGTGTCAAGGACCTGGAAGACACTGTGGGACTCGTGACCTCGATGGGATCGGTTCCCTTTCGCGAGCGCGTGGCGACCCGCGATACGACCCAGGTGGCCCGTCTCAAGGCCGCCGGGGCGATCGTCGTTGGAAAGACCAACGCTCCCGAGTTCGGCTACACCGCGCTCACCAAGAACCGCGTCTACGGGGTCACCCGCAACCCGTGGAGCCTGGAGCGTACCCCGGGGGGATCGAGTGGCGGCTCGGCCGCGGCGCTTGCGTCGGGGATGCTGCCGCTGGTCACCGCCAGCGACGGCGGGGGATCGATCCGGATCCCGGCGAGCTTCACCGGGGCCTTCGGCTTGAAGGTCTCGTACGGCCGGGTCCCGGCGGGCCCCTCGGAGCTCTGGCCGCTTGGCGACACGGCGGTCTCGGGACCGCTGACGCGGACGGTCGAGGATGCGGCGCTGATCCTCGACCAGGTCGTCGGGCCTTCTCCGGGCGACCCCAACTCGCTCCCGCACCCCGGGATCTCCTACCTCGAGGCGGTGCGTGTCCCCGACGCGAGCGGCCTGCGGGTCGGCTGGTCCCCCGATCTGGGCTTTGGTGTGGTGCAGTCGGACGTCGCGGAGGTCGTGTCCGATGCGGTGGGAGTCTTCGAGAAGCTCGGCGCTCGGATCGCGCAGGTCCCGGACGCGCCCGCGGGCCTCGCCCGGGCCTGGGGACGCCTGGGAAGCCTGGAGCTGGCTGCCCAGCTCCATCGCCATCTTCCCGACCACGAGAGTGAGTTCGGGCGCGCCTTTCTGGCCGGGGTGAAGCTGGCGTGGCAGGTCACGCCCGAAGAGCTCGGCGACATGCTTCGCCAGCGGGCGAGCCTCTCTCGATGGTGCGAGGAGGTGTTCGAGCACTGCGACGTGCTGGTCACGCCGACCGTGCCCTACGACCCGCCGCCCGCGAAGGGTCCCTTCCCCGCCGAGACGGAGGGGCGCCGCCAGCCTACAGCCAGCGTTGCGACGTTCACCATTCCCTTCAACCTGTCGTGGCACCCGGCTGCCACCGTGCGAGCGGGCATGTCGCGCGCGGGACTGCCCGTCGGCATGCAGATCGTGGGGCCGCGGCATCGCGACGATCGCGTGCTGCAGGTGGCTCGCGCCTTCGAGCGCGAGCGTCCCTGGCACCCCGCCTGGCCGGAGGGGAGCGTCTGAGCCGCCCTTCTTCCGGGAGGAACCGAGTGTCTACCAACGAGAGAGCCCAGGCGCGCTTCCGCGCCCCGCAGCGCGAGGTCTCGGGGGCCTGGGCCGCCCGGCGCCGGCTGGCGGCCGCGATGCGCGAGGTCATCGATCACCTCGTCACCAGCGAGGCGCCCGAAGACGAGCTCACCCGCGCGGCGGATGCGCTCGAGCGCTTCGCGGAACGCCTTCGCGCTCACCCCCGACGCGGCGCCTGGGACCAGCTCTTTCGCGAGAGCTCGGTCTCGGGAGACGTCGGCGAGTTCTTCGACCAGAGTCCGCTCCTGGGACGCTCGAATCCGATCGCGCCTCCCATCGAGCTCTGGGTCGAGGGGGATCGTGTACTCGGGCGCGCGCGCTACGGTGCCGCATACGAAGGGCCGCCCGGCCACGTGCATGGCGGCATGATTGCCGCGGCTTTCGACGAGCTGCTCGGCTACACCCAGTCCCTGACCGAGCACCCGGGCATGACGGGTCGCCTGGTCGTGCACTATCGCCGGCCGACACCGCTCTACACCGATCTGGAGTTCGAGGGAAGCGTCCTTCGAGTCGAGGGCCGCAAGATCTTCACCTCGGGTACGCTGCGCGCCGAGGGACGCCTGCTCGCGGAGTCGGAGGGCCTCTTCATTCGCGTCGACCCGGGCAAGATGGCGGCGCTCGCCGCACAGATCGCCCGCCGCGTCGACGTACACCGCTCCCGCGAAGTCCGGGAGGGCGACGGCTAGCGCAGCTCGCGCTTCAGGATCTTGCCGGTCGGTCCCTTGGGGAGCGCGTCCCGGAACTCCACGATCCGGGGGTACTTGTAGGCCGCGAGATGCTTGCGCGTGTAAGCGATCAGCTCGTCGCGCGAGAGCTCCTGCCCCGGCGCCAGCACGACGACCGCCTTCACCTCCTCGCCGAGGCTCTCGTGGGGCACGCCGATCACGGCGGCCTCTGCGATCGCGGGGTGGGCGAAGAGCACCTCCTCGACCTCCCGCGGATAGACGTTGAAGCCGCCCCGGATGATCATGTCCTTCACGCGATCGACGATCCGGAACGATCCGTCCGGGTCGCGAATCCCGATGTCGCCCGAGTGGAACCAGCCGTTGCGGAGCGCTTCCTTGGTGGCATCGGGCCGCTGCCAGTAGCCCTTCATCACGTTGTGACCCCGGATGCAGATCTCTCCGCGCTCCCCGTCGGGTACCGGTTGGTCGTTCTCGTCGACGATCCGCAGCTGGACCCCCCACACCGGGTAACCGATCGATCCCGCCCGACGGGGACGGTCGAGCATGTTGAAGCTCGCCACTGGAGACGTCTCGGAGAGGCCGTAGCCCTCGAGGATCTGGACCGGATAGCGGGCCTCGAAGGACTTCATCACCTCGACGGGCATGGCAGCGCCACCGGTCAGGCAGTACTTCAGGCTGGAGAGGTCGTAGTGATGGTCCCCCTCGTGGTGGAGGAGTGCAAAGTACATGGTCGGGACGCCCGCGAAGAGGGTCACGGAGTCGCGTTCCATGATCTCGAGAGCCTCCTGGGGCGTGAAGCGCGGCAGGAGCGTGAAGGTCGCGCCGAGCGAGATCGCCGTGTTCTGGATGCAGGTCTGGCCAAAGGAGTGGAAGAGGGGGAGCGTCGCAAGCGCCACGTCGTCCGGTCCGAGCGGCAGGAGCTTCGGAACCACGAGCGAGCAGTTGATGAGGAGGTTGGCGTGCGTCAGCTCGGCGCCTTTCGGCTTTCCGGTCGTTCCGGACGTGTAGAGGATGACTGCCGTGTCGTCGGCCGATGTGGCCGCGATCGCATCGATCGCCGGACCCTCCGCGAGCGCCGAGAGGTTCGGCTCCGTCTCGCCCCCCGCCCAGATCACCTCGACCCCCGCCCGCTCGGCACCCTGGCTCGCCGGCGCCGAGAAGAGCGGATGGGCGATCAGCAGACGCGAGGCGGAGTCGCGAACGTGGTACTCGACCTCGGGCGCGGAGAGCAGCACGTTCAGCGGAACGACCGTCGCGCCCGCATAGAGGATCCCGAAGTAGGCGATCGTGAACTCCGGAACGTTCGGCACCATGAGCGCCACCTGGTCGCCCGCCGAGACTCCCCGCGCGCGAAGCCCGCTCGCCACGCCCCGCGCCGCGCGATCCAGGTCGCGATAGCACAGCACGGTCTCGTGGAGCCGCAGCGCCGGATGGTCCGGCCGGCTCTCCGCCGAGGCCTCGAGGATCGTACCCAGGTTCAGACTCATGGCTCCCTCCGCTCGCTCGGGGCGATCTGCCTGGAGCGTCAGGATCCAATCATACTTCGGATCGTACCGGTCGATGAACCGCTCTCTCTCCTCGCAGCTCGAGATCCCGCGGACGGAGCTCTCGAGAAGCCGGCTTCCTGGCGGGCCTCGGCGAGGGAGCCCGACGGCTCGGGCCGGTGGATGCGCGTCGGTTCAGCGGGTCGCACGGCTCTCGCCTCTCTGGGCCTCGGAGCGAGATCCCCCCGGAGAATCGCGTCGAGCATCGAAGCGCTGGTTCGAGTAGGGATTCTCCGACGGACGCACGACGCGGTTGAAGGCAAAGCGGGTAGCGATGTGACAGCCGTTGCATGCCTCGGTCCGCTGCTCGTAGGCGGCGACGAAGGCATCGGGGCTCTCGCGGCGCAGGGCGGCGCGTAGCGCCTCGGTCGGGCCGCGGGTGAACTCCGGGATCAGCTCGGTGAGCGGCCGCGGAGAGTTCTTGTGCTCGGGATGAAAGCGCATGGCCGCTTCGAAGCCCTCCTCGAGCTCGTCGACCTCGTAGCTCGCAAGTGCCCAGTTGCGAGCTCGTCCCGCGTACCAGAGCTTGAGGTGGCGCATCTGCGTCGCCGACATGATCTCACCCAGTCCGGGAACGTAGGGTCCGCGATCCGCCCCCTCCGACGACGCCCCACTCGGACTCCCACACCCCGCTCCCAGCGCCGAGATCAGGACCCAGAGGACGGCGACCCGCCGGATCCGCAGGACGCTCGCTCTCGCACGCGCCTGTGAGCCCCGCGTCGCCCATCTCGCATCCCCTCCATGGCTCACTTCCGCGTGGAGCATGAGCCACCGCGCTTCGGCTGTGAAGTCTTCGGTGGTGCGGGGATTTCCGGGTCTTCGGGATCGGCCAGCGGCGGGCGTGCGCCAGCGACCTCTCCGCTGCGGCCGCATCGTGGGTGTAGAACCGGAACTCGGGGGACGGCATCGGTCGCCTCTGGATTCCGAAGAGCGGGCTGACCCAGCGACCGAGGCACGAGGTGGTCGAGGGTTCGAGGTTCTCGACCAGATCGCCCACGAGCAACGTGCCCGACGGGCGATGAAAGAGGAGCACCTCCCGGAAGAAGACGTTGCCGTCCGTCAGCACCTGGTCCAGGGTCTCGGACCACTCCGCGAGCGGTCGATCGCCGAGGACGGCGTCGAACTCCAGCTCTGGACGGCGCTCGGGTAGCCCCGGGGGTGCGAGGATTCACGCCGTGGGATAGGCCGATCGATCTTCACCGAGCGTCTGGTTGTGGATCTTGTTGGGAGAGACGACGAACGCGACGCGCCCCAGGGGGCCAGCTCACGGCGCAGCGAGTCGGTCAGCCAGGTCGGCGAGTAGAGGAGCAGACGCTCGCCAGGAAGCCGGATCGCAGCCATCCGCGTCTCGAGGCGGAACCCGTAGAAGCGGATCTCGGAGCGTCCGACATGGACTCCCTCGGCGAGCTCGTACAGCTCCTCCATCTCGTCCTCTTCTACTCCGAGGTTCGGCGCCGCCGGCCGGCGACGACGCGAAAGAGCAGGAAGCTGAGCCCGGTGCCCGCGTACGCCGAGAGCGCGAAGTAGAGCGCGCCCCGGTCGTTCTCGGCCAGGTAGAGCAGGAGCAGAGCCACCGTGAGTGCCATCAGGATCAGGGCCACGACGATCGGCACTGCAGAAGACCGCGTCTGCTCGCGCAGCCTGAAGTTGGCGACGCAGACCGCAATCGATACCAGCAGGAACGTCAGGCTCGAGAACGAGGCGATCAGCTCCAGACCGCCGAAGGCGGTCAGTCCAATCGATGCCAGGGTGATGGCCGCCGCCGCCGGGAGCGGTACCCCCGACCGATTGCGGTGTGAGAAAGCGCTGGGAGCCAGGTGGTCGTTCGCGATCTCGAACGCAAGGTGACTGGCCCCGAAGATCGTGGCGTTCATCGCGGACGCCGTCGCAAGCATGGCGGCGACATCGACGAGAACGACGCCGAGCCGGCCCAGGACCGGCTCGGCGACCGCTGCGAGCGCGTACTCCTGGGCGGCGTGGATCGAGGCGACATCCAGGTTCCCGACCGCGACGAGGGCGACGGCCATGTAGATCAGCGAGGTGATCGCGATCGACCCGAAGAGCCCCCGGGGAATCGTTCGCTCCGGGTCCCGGGTCTCGCATACGGCGTTGGTGATGAGCTGGAATCCTTCGTACGCGACGAAGATCAGCGCGCCGCCCAGGAGCACTGCTCGCGCGAAGGCCGACGGGTCCAGGCCGAGCAGGTGGGATGCGTAGGCCCCGAAGGTGAAGGCATAGAGTGCGAGGGTCCCGATGTAGCCGAAGACCACCGTCCAGCCGGCGACTCCGGCGATCGAGGGCGTGCGGGGGAAGGCCCGCTCCAGGTACGTGAAGCTCGCGCCGTCGCCGCGGTAGGTCAGGGCCAGCCGCACGTAGCTATAGCCCGCGGCAAAGGCGATCGCGCTCCCGATCCCGAACGCCAGCGGAGCAGCGTGACCCGCGACGTCTACGGCGAGCCCCAGGATCGAGAAGATCCCGCCCCCGATCATGCCGCCCACCCCGATCGCGACCAGCTCGGCCAGTCCCAGCTCGCCGCTGGAGCCTCTCGCCGCCGTCGCCCGGTTGCTCCCCTTCATCTCGCTTCCCGGTCGCGCCCCGCTGCGAGCAGGAACGCGCTATCCCCCCGACGGGGCGTCGGCGCGTCCGGCGCCGGCGCGCCCCTTCCACTCGCCGCCCCGGCCGAGCCAGCTGCGGCGGGCGGAATCGAGGGTCATCGTCGCGTAGAGCAGCCCCGCGAGGGGCAGGGCGGCACCGAGGGCCGGAGAGAGCGCGTAGTCGCGCAGGGTCGGCTGAAGCGTCAGGGTCATCAGGGCCCACGCGAGTCCTCCGGCGAGGGCGGCGCCGAGGTCGTGCGTCCACGCTAGACCCAGGACGCTGATCAGCGGCGCCCCGAAGAGCAGGGCGAGGCCGACCAGGGTGCCCGCGAGCAGAAGCGGCGAGTGGTGCAGCTGCGTGTACGCGCTGCGCGCGATCATCTGCCAGATCTCGGTGAGACCCGTGTAGGGGCGGAAGCTGTACTCCTCGGGGCACAGGCCCAGCCAGATCCGGCCTCCTCTCTTGAGCAGCCGGCCGAGGGCGCAGTCGTCGATGATCTCGCCCCGGATTGCCTCGAAGCCGCCGGCGCGGTCGAGTGCGGTGGCGCGGACCAGCATGCAGCCGCCCGCGGCGCCGGCGACGCGCGAGCGCGGATCGTTCACGCGCGCGAAGGGGTAGAGCAGCTGGAAGAAGTAGGCGAAGGCCGGAACCAGCAGCCTCTCCCAGCGGCTCCGGCAGTGCAGGCGTACCAGGATCGAGGCCAGGTCCAGCTGCTCTCGCTGGGCCTTGCGGACGAGGCGCCGGACGACGGATGGAGTGTGATCGACGTCGGCGTCGGTGATCCACAGGAAGAGGGCATCGGGCGCCGTCTCGTGGGCGCGGGACACTCCCGTGTGTACGGCCCACATCTTGCCGACCCAGCCTCCCGGTCGCGGCGGGGCGCGCAGGATCTCGAGCTGAGCGCCTCGAGGGTGGCTCCGCGCGACACGGAGCGCGCGCTCCCAGGTCTCGTCGTCGCTCTGATCGTCGACGAGGATCACACGAAGGCGACCCGGGTAGTCCTGGTCCAGGACCGACCGGAGCGCGCGCTCCACTCCCCGTGCCTCGTTTCGTGCTGGCACCACGGCCGCAACCGCCGGCCACTCCGCCGTGTCGCTCGGAGAGTCCCCCGCGAGCGGAAGTCGCTGATCCGCGCGCCAGAAGCGCGCGTGGAGGAAGGTCAGGTAGACCCAGCTCACGAGCGATCCGAACGCACAGAGTTCGAGAGCCGATGACATCTGAAGTCCTCGTGAGCGGAGAGGGCGGACCGGGCCCGGTGTTCGAGTCCTCTAGGGCATGAGCTCCTCGGGGATCGGCACGTGGCGGGCGCGCAGGTACTCGCCCAGGCTCTTCGCCTGGGGATCCGGACGCAGCGAGGCGGCGACCCCGTCCCCGAGCAATCCCTTCACGACGAAGTTGACTGCCAGCAGGTTGGGGAATGGGTAGCGCTCGATCTCCAGGCTCCGGGTCTCTGGAAGAAGCTCGCGCAGTCGCTCGATGGACAGGAAGTCCTCGAGCCAGGGGTAGGCCCGCGGGGTCCGCACCCAGACCCCGAGGTTGGCGTTGCCGCCCTTGTCCCCGGAGCGCGCGCCGCAGAGCGCACCCAGCGGCCGCCTCGTCGTGGGCGAGCCGGGCTGCGGGGCCCCCTGGAGGACAGGCGCGGGGGGTGGGGCGCTGGGCTCGGACCGAGCCGGGACCTGGACCGGGTCGATCTCCAGGGTCTCGCCCTCCACGACCACGCGCTGCTGGATCCGGTCTGCCGCCACGACGGCCGGCCAGTAGACGCCGAAGAGCTGCTCGCGAGCCGGCGGAGCGGTCGCGTAGAAGCCGGGGTAGCTCGCCAGGGCCATCTCGACCCCCTTGCCCGAGAACGCGCGGCCGACCTTCTGGGGGTCGGGATCCTTGACCGAGACGGTCAGAAAGGCCGAGGCGTCCTCGTTGCTCTCCGGGTCGGGGTGGGCCGAGCGGCGCAGCGAGACCCGCGTCTCGGCGAACTGCTCGCGGCCCCCGAGGGCCTCCCAGAGGGTCTCCTCGGCGAGTCGGGCCTTCTCTTCGATGGCCAGGCCGGTCAGGACGAAGGTGATGCTGTTGCGGTAGCCGCCGTGGTGGTTGATGCAGACCTTGGTCGTCGGTGGGGGGGGCTCGCCCCGGACGCCGCTCACGTACACGCGATCCGTACCCTGCGGCTCGAGCCGGATCGTGTCGAAGCGTGCGGTGACGTCGGGGTTCGGGTACTCGGGCCCGCCGATCTCGTAGAGGAGCTGGGCGGTCACCGTCCCGACCGAGACCCGGCCTCCCGTTCCCGGATGCTTGGTGATCACGAAGCTGCCGTCGCCGGAGATCTCGGCGATCGGAAAGCCGGGGTGCGCGAGTCTGGGAACCTCCTCGAAGAACGCGTAGTTCCCGCCGGTGCACTGGGCTCCGCACTCGAGGATGTGGCCGGCCACGATTCCCGCCGCCAGCCGATCCCAGTCGTCGCGCTTCCAGCCGAACTTCCAGGCGGCGGGGCCGAGCGTGAGGGCCGCATCGGTGACGCGCGGACAGACGACCAGGTCGGCGCCCCGCTCGAGCGCCGCGACGATCCCCCAGGCGCCCAGGTACGCGTTGGCGCTCAGGATCGGTGCGTCCAGGCTCGAGAGCGCGACACCCCGGTCCAGATGCGCCAACGGCTCGCCCTGCGCCTGCAGCTCGGCGAGCCGCGGCAGCAGGTCGTCGCCCTCGATGTGTGCCACCCTCGCGCGCAGCCCGAGCCTGGAGTAGATGGCGCGAGCGGCCTCGGCACAGCCGCGCGGGTTGAGCCCGCCGGCGTTCACGACGATTCGGATGCCCCGCTCGAGGCAGGAGGCTGCCACCTCCTCGAGCTGGCGCAGGAAGGTCCGCGCGAACCCCAGGCGCTCGTCCCGCTGGCGATCGCGAAGCAGGATCATCAACGTCAGCTCGGCGAGATAGTCTCCGCACAGAACATCGATGGGTCCCCCCTCGACCATCTCCCTTGCCGCGGAGAGGCGGTCTCCGTAGAACCCGCTGCAGTTCGCCACGCGCAGGGGATCCGTCATGCGCGTCCCCTCGTTCCCGAGCGAGATCCCGACGGGGGCGTTGACCGGGGCTTCGAGGGTGCGGTCGGCTCGCTCTCGATCACGATCAGCACCTCGTCGGGGTCGACCTGCTGGTCGACCCGTACCCGGATCTCGCGGACGACTCCCGAGGCCCGCGCGATGAGCTCATGATCCATCTTCATCGCCTCCAGCACGAGCAGGGGCGCCCCCTTCCGAACCCGGTCCCCTGGCGAGACGTGGATCTCGCGAATCACTCCGGTCATGGGCGCGACACAGCCCTGCGCGATCTCGTCCCGCCGGTCTCGAGGGAACCTCGGGACCCGCGTGAGCTCCGAGCTCCCGTCGGGGCCGAGCACGAAGATCCGATCCGCGTCACGCGCGACCCGGAAGCGCTGCCGTACGCCGTCGAGCTCGGCGCGGATCCCGGCAGGATCGCACGCCACCACGCGCGCGCGCGACGAACCATCGGGGCCTGCGCCCTCCGCTTCGATCGCGAAGGTCGCGTCCCCCTCCGCCACGTACGAGATCTCGAGCTCGAGATCACCCGAGCGGTAGCGCTCGCGCTGGCCTCGAAAGCGGTTGTTCCTCCAGCCCGAGGGAATGCCTTCCGGCAGGGGACCGCCCCGGGCGCGGCGGCGCTCGTGAAGGAAGAGGGTGGCGGCGATCGCGTGCCGGCGCAGCCGCTCGGGCTCCAGGCGCGGGGACCGGCGTCCCCGGGGAATGTGGGTCTCGATGAAGTCGGTCTGCGTATCTCCCGAGACGAACGCGGGATGCTCGAGCGCCTGGATCAGGAACGCCCGGTTGTTCGCGACGCCGGCGAGCCCAAGCTGGCGCAGCCCGTGTGCCAGCCGCTGGCGCGCCGCCTCCCGGCTCTCGCCGTGCGCGATCAGCCGGGCGAGCAGTGAGTCGTAGTGGACGGTCACCTGCGTCCCCGTATCGACGCCGGCGTCGCAGCGCACGCCACCCACGCGGGGCGCCTCCCAGAGGGCCACGCGACCCGTCGACGGGCGGAAGTCGCGCTCGGGATCTTCGGCCACCACGCGCGCCTCGATCGCATGGCCCGAGAGGCGAAGGTCGCGCTGCTCGAGGGGCAGGGGCGCGCCCGCGGCGATCTGGATCTGCAGCTGCACCAGGTCGAGTCCAGTCACCGCCTCGGTGACGGCATGCTCGACCTGCAGCCGCGGGTTTGCCTCGAGAAAGAAGAACCGGCCGTCCCGGTCGAGGAGGAACTCCATGGTGCCCGCCCCCACGTAGCCGACGGCCCGAGCGGCCGTCAGGGCCGCCTCGCACAGCCGCTCGCGAAGCTCGGCATCGAGTGCCGGGGAGGGCGCCTCTTCGATCAGCTTCTGGTGGCGTCGCTGGATGGAGCACTCGCGCTCGAAGCAGTGGATCGTCTGCCCGTGCCGGTCCCCCAGGATCTGGACCTCGACGTGCCGCGGCGCCGCCAGCAAGCGCTCGACGAGCAAGGTGTCGTCCCCGAAGGCCAGCTGCGCCTCGCGTCCCGCGGCCGCCATCGCGGCGGGGATCTCGTCCGGGCGGGCGACCTTGCGCAGGCCGCGACCTCCTCCGCCGGCAGATGCCTTCACCACGACGGGAAGACCCACCTCGAGCACCCGCTTCTCGATCTCTCCCGGAGAGAGACCCCGGGTGGCAAACCCGGGGAGCACCGGAACGCCCACCTCCGCGACCGTGGCCTTCGCCTCGAGCTTGCTTCCGAGTCGCCGGAGGACCTCCGGCGAGGGTCCGATGAAGGTCACGCCGGCAGCCTCGCAGCGCTCGGCCAGCTCTGCGCTCTCGGCCAGGAATCCGTAGCCGGGGTGCAGGGCGTCGGCCCGCGTGCGCCGCGCCGCCTCGAGGATTCGCTCGATCGAGAGGTAGGAATCGCGGGCGGGCCCGGCTCCGATGCGGACCGCCAGGTCGGCCTCGTTCGCATGCGGCGCCTCTGCGTCGGCATCGGAGTACACGCCGACGCTCTCGATTCCCATCTCGCGGAGCGTGCGGAAGATGCGGCGCGCGATCTCTCCGCGGTTCGCGACGAGGACGCGTTCGAACCGGCGTGGCTCCCTCACATCCGGAAGACCCCGTAGCCTCGCGTGCCCTCGACCGGCGCGGAGTGCACCGCCGAGAGCGCGATCCCCAGGACGGTCCGCGAGTCGCGCGGGTCGATCATCCCGTCGTCCCAGAGCTGTCCCGTCGCGAAGAAGGCGTCGGACTCCTTCTCGATCTGGGACTCGACCTGACGGCGCAGCCTCGTGTCCGCCTCTTCATCGAACGCCTCCCCCGCACGCTCGGCCGCCTGTCGGCGCACGATCGAGAGGACCCCGGCCAGCTGCTCCGGGCCCATGACCGCGATCCGGTGGTTGGGCCAGCTGAAGAGCAGCCGCGGGTCGTAGGCGCGTCCCGCCATGCCGTAGTTCCCCGCCCCATAGGAGGCTCCGATCATCAGGGTCAGGTGAGGCACGCCGCTGTTGGAGACGGCGTTGATGAGCTTGGCGCCATCCTTGATGATGCCGCGCTCCTCGTAGCGGCGGCCGACCATGAAGCCCGTGATGTTCTGCAGGAAGAGGATGGGCGTGTCGGTCTGGTTGCAGAGCTGGATGAACTGTGCCCCCTTCTGCGAGGACTCCGAGAAGAGCACGCCATTGTTCGCGAGGATCCCGATCGGATAGCCGTGAAGGTGCGCGTAGCCGGTGACCAGCGTGGTGCCGTAGGTGGGCTTGAACTCGTGGAAGCGCGAGCCGTCGACGAGCCGGGCGATCACCTCCCGGACCTCGAAGGGTCGGCGCACGTCGAAGCTGACGAGTCCGAGCAGCTCGTCGGGATCGTAGAGCGGCTCCTCGGCCGGAACGCACTTCGAGGCTCCGAGCTTGCGCCAGTTCAGCTGCGCGACGATCTCGCGCCCGATCCGGATCGCGTCGAGCTCATCGGCGGCCAGGTAGTCCGAGACCCCCGAGACGCGACTGTGCATCTCGGCCCCGCCCAGCTCCTCCTCGCTGCTCTCCTCGTGGATCGCCATCTTGACGAGCGGGGGGCCGCCCAGGAATACGTGCGCGCGCTCCCGGACCATGACCACGTAGTCCGACATGCCGGGCACGTAGGCGCCCCCCGCGGTCGAGGACCGAAGACCAGGCAGATCGTCGGGATCCGCTCCGCGGAGCGCCGCGTCAGCTCGCGGAACCCGCGCCCTCCGGGCACGAAGATCTCGGCCTGGTGGGGAAGGTCGGCACCGCCCGACTCGGTCAGCTGGATCAGAGGCAGGCGGTTCTGGGCACAGATCTCGAGCGTTCGGGCGGTCTTGCGCTGCCCCAAGGGGTTGATCGAGCCACCCCGTATGGTGGGCTCGTGGGCGGTGATCACGCACTCGACGCCCGAGACCACGCCGATGCCCGAGATCACGCTGCCTCCGAGCGCGAAGGGCGTTCCCCAGCCGGCGAGCGGCGCGATCTCGAGGAAGGGTGAGTCGCGATCGAGCAGGAGCTCGATCCGTTCGCGCGCCATCCACTTGCCGCGCCGGTGGTGACGCTCGACGTACTTCGCTTCCCCTCCCTGACTCGCTCGGGCGAGCTCCCGGTCGAGCTGCTCGAGGCGCTCCAGGAATGCCGCGCGGTTGGCGCGGTAGGTCTCGGAGCGCCGGTCGACGTGGGTGGGGAGGGGCTCCACCGCCTAGAAGCCCAGCTGGCGAGCGAGGTAGTGGATCATGGTCTCGTCGGAGCCTCCGCCGATGCTGATCAGCCGGCTGTCGACGAAGGCCCGGCCCGCGGCGCTCTCCTTCATGTAGCCGTACCCGCCGTGGAGCTGGATGCACTGGTCGGCGACCTGGCGGCTGGTGCGGCCGCAGAAGAGCTTGGCCATCGAGATCTCCCGGGTCGCGTCCTCCCCGGCGAGGGTCTTGCGTACGCAGGCGTAGGTGAGCTCGCGAGCGGCCGTCAGCTGCGTCAGCATCTCGACGAAGGCGAACTGGGTGACCTGCATCTTCGAGAGCCGTGTCCCGAAGAGCTCCCGCTCCTCCGCCCAGCGGCGCGTCTGCTCCCAGAGCTCGAAGGATCCAGCGACCGAGCTCACGCAGGCGACGAGTCGCTCGTCCTGGAACTGCATCATCTGCTGCTGGAAGCCCCGGCCGATCTCGCCGATCGTGTTCGATACCGGCACCCGAACGTCCTCGAAGAAGAGCTGTCCGGTATCCGACCCCCAGTTCCCGATCTTGTCGAGGAGCTGGTAGCGGAACCCGGGAGAGTCCGTGGGTACCAGAATCTGCGAGAAGCCTCCGTACCCCGCGTCGGGGTCCGTGACGGCGAGCAGACACAGCCAGTCGGCCGTCGCCGCGTTGGTGATGTAGATCTTGCTGCCGTGGATCACCCAGTCATCGCCATCCCGGACGGCGCGGGTCTTGATGCCCGATACATCGGACCCCGCGTCCGGCTCGGTGACGGCGATCGCGGACACCATCTCGCCTCGAATGGCGGGAGTCAGGTACTGCTCCCGGAGGGCGTCGCTGCCAAACGCATGCAGGGACGGGGTGGCCATGTCGGTGTGCACGCTGATTCCCATGGTGACTCCGGCGTTGTCCGCGCGGCCGAGCTCCTCGTAGAGGATGGTCGTGAACGACCAGTCGAGACCGGCGCCTCCCCAGCGTGGGTCGTAGCGCAGCCCCAGGAGCCCCAGGTCTCCCATCTTGCGGAAGAGCGCCTTGTCGATCCGTCCCATGGCGTCGAACTCACGGGCGCGGGGTCGCAGCTCCCCGTCGACGAACTTGCGAACGGTATCGCGGAAGAGCTCGTGCTCGGGGGTCGGGAAGAGGTCGTGTGCCATGGCGGTGTTCGCTCCGTATCGAAGGACTGGCCCTAGAGCTCGTCCGGGTTCCACATGTCCGCCCAGCTCGCGAGCGTCTGGCCCCCGTCGGCGACGAGGGCCGCGCCGTTGATGTAGCGCGCAGCCGGAGAGCACAGGAAGAGCACGAGCGCGGCCACCTCATCGGGCGTTCCCAGGCGATGCGCCGGAACGTCGCGCACCTGGAGGGTCTCGTAGTCGTCGACCTCGGCTCGCGCGTACTCCTCCTCGCGTAGCCCGCGGGTCGAGATGCTCCCCGGCGCCAGCGCGTTCACGGTCACTCCGTGGCGGGCGTAGTAGTACGCCAGGCTCCGCGTCAGGCTCACCACCCCGGCCCGTGCCGCGCCGGAGTGGACGAAGGAGGGAGCGCCCCGCTCGAAGGAGTAGACGTGGACGATGTTCACGATCGAGCCGGATCCGCGACGGATCATCTCGCTTCCGAAGCGGCTGCACATGTTCCAGGTTCCGTTCAGGTTCAGGTCGACCACCGACCGCCAGCCGCGGTCGCTGATCTGCCAGGGCCGGGCCGGAAACTGGCCGCCCGCGTTGTTCACCAGGCAGTCGACGGCGCCGAAGCGATCGCGGCTGGCCTCGAGCAGTGCCTCGACCTGGTCGGTCTCACGAATGCTCATGGGGAAGGCCAGGCACGAGGCGCCCAGCGACTCGATCTCGGCCGCCGTGGGATCCAGATTCTCCTTGCTCCGGCTCGCGATCACCACGCTGGCGCCGAGCCGCGCGAAGGCCAGCGCGATCGCCCGGCCGATGCCGCGCCCGCCCCCGGTGACCAGCGCGGTCCTTCCGGCAAAGAGGTTCGGGGCGAAGATCGCGAGCGGCGAATCGCGCGGAGTCACGGTCCGCGGATTATAGAGCCCGTCGGCTCTACACCGTCCTCGAATAGCGGGGTTGGTCGGGATCGGGCGGGGTCAGGTAGGCGTCGAATGCCATGGCGACGACCCGCAGCAGGAGCCGCCCCGTGGGCGTGACTCGCCAGCCCTCCGGGGTCTCCGGGGTGAGCAGGCCGTCCGCAACCAGCGGCGCTAGGCGAGACCGCAGGTCCGGGACGCGCTCCTCGAGGGGCTCCTCGAAGCGCGCGCGGTAGCTGCGGGTGGGAATCTCTCCGGTGCACATCACCCGCTGGATCAGCCAGCGCCGCCGCAGGTCGTCCTCGCCGAGCCGCCAGCCGCGGCAGGTGGCGAGCCGGCCCTGGGCGACCGTGGCCCGCCAGGTCTCGGGGTCTCGCTCCGACTGGCCGAAGGCGTCGGAGAGCTCGCTGATGCCGCTGGGTCCGAGCGCGACCAGGTCGACCCCGGAGCGGGTCGTGTAGCCCATGAAGTTCCGGTGCAGGTCGCCCCCATCGGCCGCCCGGGCGAGCGGATCGTGCGGCAGCGCAAAGTGATCCAGGCCCAGCGAGCGGTAGCCGGCGGCCTCGAGCCGCTCGAGGGCCCGGAGGAAGATCTCGATCTTCTGGCTCGCAGTCGGCAGGTCCTTGCGCTCGAAGGGCCGCTGGGCCTTCGAGATCCAGGTGACGTGCGCGTAGCTGTAGAGCGCGATCCGGTCGGGCCCCAGCTCGACGACCTGCTCGAGGGTGCGGTCGAAGCGGGCCACCGTCTGGTAGGGCAGCCCGTAGATCAGGTCGAAGCCCACGCTCTGGACCCCGAGCTTTCGAGCCGTGTCGACCAGGCGGCGGACCTGCATGGGGGTCTGCTCCCGGTGGATGGCGCGCTGGACTCGAGGGTCGAGATCCTGGACCCCGAAGCTGAATCGGTTGAAGCCGCCGCCGACGAGCGCCTCGAGCTGCTCCGTCGTGGTGCGGCGGGGGTCCAGCTCGGCGCTCCTCTCGGCGTCGGGTCGCGGAGGAAAGTGGCGATCGACGATCCGGCACAGCCGCTCGAGCTCGCTCGATCGCAGGAAGTTCGGGCTTCCGCCTCCCAGCGCGAGCTGCACCGCCGCCACCCCCTCGGGGAGCTCGCGGGCGATCAGCGACGCCTCGCGCTCCAGGCCCTCGAGGTAGGGGCCGGCGACCGCGTGGTCCTGCGTGATGGTGCGATTGCAGGCGCAGAAGGCGCACAGCCGCTCGCAGAAGGGGACGTGGACGTAGACCGACAGCTCTCGCGCCTGCGAGCGGCGCAGCGCCGCGCGCAGCTCCCCTTCGCCGAAGCCCTCGCTCCAGGTGGGCGCCGTCGGGTAGCTCGTATAGCGCGGACCGGGCCGGTCGTAGCGCTCGATCGTCTCGCGGAGATCCTGCGCTGCCACGATCTCCAAGTCTCCCCTCTCGCTGCAAGGGCCGCCAGGCAAGCGACGCAATCCTCGTACCGAGACCCCGGGGCGCGGCGGGGGCCGGAGGCGACTTCCTGGGGCGCGGCTGCCCGTGATCGTGCCGCGATGTCCCACCGCGAGCGTACACTTTGCCCGCTCCCCGGCGCGTGCGAGGATGCCGCCGCAGGCCGGGCACTCCGGCAATGGGAGATCGGGCGTGGATCGAGAGGGTATCCGGGCATTCATGGAGCGGTTCATGGGCATGGTGACCGGAGGCGCGACCCTGGGCCTGGTGGGGGTCGCGGACCGGGTGGGTCTCTTCGCCTGCCTCGCCGGGGCCGGGCCGCAGACGCTGGAGCAGATCGCCGATCGCAGCGGCCTGCAGCCGCGCTACCTGCAGGAGCTCTGCTCCGGCCTGGCCGCGGCCGAGATCCTGCACTACGAGGCGGCGACACGATCCTTCGAGCTCTGCGACGAGCACGCGGCCTGTCTGGCCGACGAGTCGAGCCCCTACTTCCTGGCGGGCTGGAGCCAGATGATCCCGTCGATCCTGAACGCCGTACCCGGGGTCGCCCGCGCCTGTCGCGAGGGCGGCGGGGTGGCGTTCGACGCGTTCGGCGACGACATGATCGAGGGGATCGACCGCTCCAACAGCCCGGGGATGCGCATCCTGCTGACGCGGAAGTGGCTTCCAGCCATGCCCGAGGTGGTCGAGCGGCTGCGCCTGGGAATCCGGGTCGCCGACGTGGGGTGCGGGTCGGGCGCCGCGGTGCTCACCATGGCCCGCGCCTATCCGAAGTCGCGCATCCACGGCTTCGACATCAGCGCCCGCTCCATCGAGCGCGCGCGCGCGGCGGCCGAGGCCGAGGGCCTGGCGAACGCGAGCTTCGAGCCGCGAGGGGCCGAGGCGTTGCCGGCGGACCCCGGCTTCGATCTGATCACCACGTTCGACGTGATCCACGACATCGCCCAGCCCGAACACGCGCTGAAGGCCATTCGCCGGGCGCTGGCCGACGGGGGGACCTACCTGATGGTGGAGCCCGACGCGGGTCACGACCTCGAGGAGAACCTGCACCCCGGGGGGGCGCTCCTCTACGCCATGAGCACGCTGCACTGCATGACCCAGTCCCTGGCCCAGGGGGGAGTCGGCCTGGGCGCGGCCTGGGGACCCAGGCGGGCCCAGGCGCTCTGCCGCGAGGCGGGCTTCACCCGCTTCGAGCGCCTCGACGTGGACAATCCCTTCAACGCCTTCTACGAGGTCCGCGCCTGAGGCGCGCTCCCGCGTCGCAGGCGGAGCTGGGGGCTCAGCGCGAGGGGGCGGGCTCTGCGGGCTCGACCTCGACCTTGAGGTCGCGTCGCTTCTCGTAGATCTCGCGAAGCTTGCGCCGGCGTTCCATCTCGAGCACCAGCTCGCGGCGCGCCGTCTCGTCGCGCAGCTTGCGCCGGGTCACCTCGAGCCGCTCCTTGCGGCAGGCGCTCTCCATGTAGGGCCCACAGGCCACGTGGGAGCAGCAGAACGCCGCCATGCCCTCGAACGACTCGATCGGCTTCGAGACCGGCGCCTCGTTCCAGGTATTCACCTCCTTGCGATCCAGGTGATAGGCGCTGTCGAAGAGGTCGCGCGCCTCGACCATGTCGCCCGCCTTCCAGGCCGCGAGGGCCCCGGTCATCTCGAGGGTGACGGCTCGTGAGCCGAGCCGGCGACCCCGTTCCAGGTAGCGCCGCGCCTTGGCCAGGTCGCCCTCGTAGACGTAGACCTCCGCCAGGTTCGTGTAGTGCACCGGGTTGTGCGGGTCGAGGCGTCGCGCGTTCTGGAAGTCCTGCTCCGCACGCTTCAGGTCCCCCTGGTAGGCCGCGAGGATGCCCATCCAGACGTGGGGCGAAGGACGCTCGGGGGCGAGTCGCAGGCTCTCGATCCACTCGTCGAGCGCCTGCTCGAGGTCGTGCTCGTAGTCGTCGGAGCGCCCCTCGTCGAGCGCCTTGCGGGCGAGCCGGTAGTAGGCCTCTCCGAGCTCGTCGTGCGCGGTGGGATCGTTGGGGTAGTGGTCGCGCCGCTGCTCGAGCATCTGCGCCGCCTCGTCGAGGCGGCCGGACTCCATGGCCTTCTTTGCGGCTCGACCGCCCGGGACCCCCGGGGCACAGGCGACGCCGACGCAAAGTCCCACTCCAATGACCGCCCTCACGAGCCTCCGCATACACTCTCCCCCTCGCGACCGGCCTCCAGGAGCCCGGCCTTCGCCGAAGGGAGTGTAGGCGCGACGCTCGAGTCGCGCATCGCTCGCGGGGGCTCGTCGCGAGCGGCGCAGGGTCGGGTCCCCCGCGCGGTGCGAGCGCCGTGGCATAGTGGCGTGGCGAACGAGGAGGAGGTGTCATGGACCTGGGATCGGGCTCTCTGGCTGGACTTGCACGGCTGCGTCCCTACCGCAGCCATCGTCTCTCGAGCTGGGACCGTCGGGGCGGGAACTTCGACTGCATCTCGATCGATGCGGGCGAGGTGCGCTGCCTGGGCGAGCTCGAGGGCCCGGGATGCGTGCGCCACATCTGGATGACCCTCACGACGCGGGATCTCGAGCCCGACGAGCTGCGCACCACGGTGCTGCGCATGTTCTGGGACGGGGAGAGCTCGCCCAGCGTCGAGGTCCCGATCGGAGACTTCTTCGGGATCGGCTTCGGCCTGAGACGCAACTTCACGTCGCTCCCACTCCAGATGAGTCCGCAGGACGGCAAGGGAATGAACTGCTGGTTTCCCATGCCCTTCCAGCGGGGAGCCCGCTTCGAGGTCGAGAGCCAGAGCTCGGCTTCCCTCTTTCTCTTCTACTACATCGACTGGGAGGAGCACGAGCGCGTGGATCCGGATCTCGCGTTCTTCCACGCCTGGTGGAACCGCGCGAATCCCACCGCGGGAACGGCGCGCGAACGCGGCTGGACGCGCGAGGACTACGGCTACAGCGACACCCGTCCGGTCGGCGCGGGGGGCGGCTTTCGCGAGGCGTGGCGGGCGCCGAACCTGACCGGCGAGCGCAACTACCGGATCCTCGATACGCTGGGTCGCGGCCACTACGTGGGCTGCAACCTGAACATCGACGTCTTCGAGCGCCAGGTGAACGACTGGTACGGCGAGGGGGACGACATGATCTTCATCGACGGCGAGCCCTGGCCACCCCGCCTGCACGGAACCGGAACCGAGGACTACTTCAACACGGCCTTCTGCCCCCGGCAGGAGTACTCCGCGCCCTACCATGGGATCACCGTCTACAGCGGAACCGGGGCCTGGCCCTGGGGCGGCAAGAACTCGATGTACCGCTTCCACGTCGAGGACCCGATCCGTTTCGAGCGTTCGATCCGGGTGACGATCGAGACGGGTCACGACAACGCGCTCGCGAACGACTACTCGAGCACTGCCTACTGGTACCAGGTGGACCGCCCCGGGCCCTTGCCTGCGCTCCCCCCCGTCGAGGAGCGGCGCCCGAGACGGGAGGGTCTACCCGCCTGACAGGTAGCTCTCGAGCACGCGGATCATCGGCTGCACGTCTGCGGTGCCCGCCATCTCGCGACAGGAGTGCATGGAGAGCATGGGACTCCCTACGTCGACCGCCGGCAGGCCGAGCCGGGTCGCGGTGATCGGACCGATCGTCGACCCGCAGGGCAGGTCGCTGCGGCTGACGAAGTGTTGAGGCGTCACGTCGACCCGCGCACAGATCGCCGCGAAGAGCCCCGCGGTGTCGGAATCGGTCGCGTAGGCCTGGCTCGCGTGGGTCTTGATCACCGGCCCGCGCCCGAGGATCGGTCGATGCGAGGCCTCGTGCCGGTCGGCGTAGTTGGGGTGGACGGCGTGCGCCATGTCCGACGAGATCAGCGTGGAACGCGAAAGGGCGCGCGCCAGTGCCTGCGGGGCGCCTCCCTTGAATCCGGTCACGATCCGCTCGAGCGCCTCGGCGAGGACGGGTCCTGCGGCGCCACTTGCACTGCGGCTTCCGACCTCCTCGTGATCGTAGAGCGCCACGACCCGCGTGAAGCCCGGAGTCCCGGGAGCCTCCCCCGCGGCCACGAGCGCGCACAGGGCGGCGTGACAGGACACGAGATTGTCCAGTCGGGCCCCCAGCAGGAACTCGCCGCGCGCTCCTGCGATGCACGCGGGCTGCACGTCGTAGAGCATGAGATCCCAGGCGAGAATGTCCCCGGCCGCCACGTCGGCCGTCCTCCGCCGGGCGAGCTCGGCCGCGAGCAGCTCGCGAAGCGGGGGCGCGTCGGCGAGGCCGGAGACCGGCACCAGGTGCTGCTGGGGGTTCAGCTTGAGCCCCTCCTTGTTCACCTCGCGTGACAGGTGGATCGCCAGGCTCGGGATGCGCACGAGCGGCTGCTCGAAGTCGACGAGCACGCTGCGGAGGCCTTCGGCGGATGCCAGCGATACGCGGCCCGCAATCGACAGGTCGCGGTCGAGCCAGGTATGGAGCAGCACCCCGCCGTAGGGCTCGACCCCGAGCTGCCGGTAGCCTTCGCGGCTCTCGTCGCTGAGGGGCCTCAGGCGGAAGTTCGGGGAATCGGTGTGTGCCCCGACGATCCGAAATCCCGCCTCGGCGGGTGATCGGCCGCCGACCTGGAAGGCCACCAGGCTTCCGCCCCGGATCGAGTACCCGCGCTCACCCCGCTCGAGGCTCCACGGCTCGCGCTCATCCGTACGCGAGAAGCCCGCGTCGTCGAGCCGCCGCGCCGCCTCGCCCACCGCGTGGTAAGGCGTGGGAGAGGCGTCGAGGAAGCGCCGCAGGTCGCGAAGGACGTCCGACATCCCGGCCAGGCTAGCGGCTTTCGGAGGGCGGCGCCGACCCGGTCCCGCAGGGAAGGGGTTCTCGTATACTCTCCGCGAAAGGAGAGCACGCGTGCCCAACCTGATCGACTTCGCCCGTACCGCCCCCGACCGACCGGCCCTGATCTACGGAAACGGCGAGAGCGTCGAGACCTATGCGCAGCTCGAGCAGAGATCGAGGCAGGTGGCCCACATGCTCCGCGGCTTCGGGCTCGTCGAGGGCGACGGAGTGGCCGTGCTGGTCGGGAACGAGGACGAGTTCTTCGACCTGTACTGGGGGGCACAGCGCGTCGGCCTCTACTTCACCGCGGTGAACTGGCACCTGGCCGAGGCCGAGGTGCGCTACATCGTCGAGAACTGCGACGCGAAGGTTCTCTTCGCGTCGGCGCGGATGGAGAAGCTGGCGGTCGCGGGAGGGAAGGCTACGAACCTCGAGCAGCGGATCTCCCTGCACGGTGAGATCGAGGGCTTCACGCGCTACGAGGACGCGGTCGGGGCGGCTCCGGAGGACCCGCCCCTCGACCACCAGCGGGGCGGCTCCGTCATGCTCTACTCGTCGGGGACCACCGGCCAGCCCAAAGGCGTGCGGCGCCCCCTTCCGGGGCGGGACTTCGACGATCCGATTCTGGGACTCGCGGCCGCGGGCTTCGGCGGCATGTTCGGCTTTCGCGAGGGTGATCGCTACATCTGTCCGGCGCCGCTCTACCATGCGGCGCCCCTCGCGTTCTCCGCAAACCAGCACTTTCTCGGATCGACCGTCGTCGTCATGCGCCGCTTCGATCCGGAGCAGGCGCTGCAGATCATCCAGAACCAGAAGGTCACCATCTCGCAGTGGGTCCCGACCCATTTCAAGCGCATGCTCGAGCTGCCTCCCGAGCGTCGCAAGCGCTACGACGTATCGAGCCTGCGCGTGGCCGTGCACGCGGCCGCTCCCTGCCCGGTGCCGGTCAAGCGGGCGATGATCGACTGGTGGGGTCCAATCCTCTGGGAGTACTACGCGGGGACCGAGGGCGGGGGGACGATCATCGACTCCGAGCAGTGGCTGGCCCATCCCGGGTCGGTGGGCCGCCCCTGGCCCGGGGCGCAGGTGATGCTCTTCGACGAGAGGGGCCAGCCGATCGATGAGCCCCGGCGGGAGGGAGCCATCTACTTTGCCGCCGCGGCGGAGCCGCTGGCGCGTTTCGAGTATCACAAGGATGAAGAGAAGACTCGCAGCTCCTACCGCGGCGACTGGTTCACCCTTGGCGACGTCGGATTCCTCGACGAGGAGGGCTACCTCTTTCTGACCGACCGCCAGTCCAACATGATCATCTCGGGTGGAGTGAACATCTATCCGCAGGAGACCGAGAACTGCCTGATGGCGCACGAGCGGGTGCACGACGTGGCCGTGATCGGCGTGCCGAGCGACTCGATGGGCGAAGAGGTGAAGGCGGTCGTCATCCCTGCAACGGGAGCCCGGCCGGGTCCCGAGCTGGAGTCCGAGCTGATCGAGTACTCCCGGACGCAGATCGCACACTACAAGTGTCCGCGCAGCATCGATTTTGCCGACGAGCTTCCCCGCACCGAGACCGGCAAGCTCCAGAAGCGGAAGATCAAGCAGCGCTACTGGGAAGGCCGCGACTCGTTGATCTGAGGGGCCGGTCGCGAGGTTCCGCTCCGCTCCCGGCGGGGCCGGTCAGTTCACCCGTCGCGAAGGTGTCACCGTCCGCTCGTAGTGGTAGTCCGCGACGACCCCCCGGCGGTCGAAGATCACGTCGAGCCGGTGCCGGGTCGTCTTCTCGAAGGTCACGTCCACGGGGGGGAAGAGCGCCCGCAGGCCGAAGAGCCCGGCGGTGAAGCGACCGATCTTGCTCAAGGTATGGGTGCTCTGGATCTGCGTCTCCTGGAACTCGTAGCCCCAGCCGGTTCGGCCGCTCGCGTTCTCCCGGATCATCGCGGGGCCGCCGAACCAGGCGCGGATCTGGTCGCGGGTGGTCACGCCCGCGACGATCCGGTCGACCGAGTCCACGTCGAAGCGGGTGCCGCGCGTGGCGCACCCCGAGGCGACGAGCATCGCGCCGAGCGCGAGGCAGAGGCCGATCGAGCTCCGAGACGCATGGCTCACGCGGCCAGTCTATCCCATGGGTCGCGGAGAGGGCCGCGCGGGCGGAGCCCCGACGTGGACGGGCTCCGCGGACTGTCGCAGAGTATCCGAGAGGGCCGCGACGGAGCCTCAGGGGGCGAGGCGGAGCGCAAGGGACGTGACCGAAGAACGTGGCGTAGCTCCAGGCCTGCTGATCGCGATGCCCCAGCTGCGCGACCCCAACTTCGTGCGGAGCGTGGTGCTGATGCTCGAGCACGGATCTGCGGGCTCGTTCGGACTGGTCCTGAACCGACCCACCGACACGCGCGTCGCCGATGTTCTCGAGGTGCTGAACCTCCCGTGGATGGGGGATCCCGAGGCCACGGTGTGGTCCGGAGGACCCGTGACCCCGCAGTCCGGGTGGGTGTTGCACGCGCCCTGCGCTGGCGAAGGGGCTCCGGGCCTCGAGGGGGTCCCGGGGATCCAGCTCTCGACGACGCCCGATCAGCTCAAGGCGCTGGCCCTGCGTCCTCCGGCCCGGCTGCGCTTCCTGATGGGGTACGCGGGCTGGGGCCCCGGTCAGCTGGAGGGTGAGCTCGCGGCCGGCGCGTGGGTGCTGGCGGAGGGCGATGCGGATCTCGTCTTCGAGACTCCTCCCGACCGCCTGTGGGAGGCCGCGCTCCACTCCCTGGGAGTCGAGCCGGCCAGCCTGGCTCCGGGCAGCGGGATCCACTGACTCCGATATTACAAGGATCGATCCGAAATCCAAGATCGTGTAATATCTCGCAGCGATGTCGCCCACGCCCCGGTCGCTGATCCTGGACCTGCTCTCGACCCTGCGCAGCGGGTCGATGCCCGTGCGGGCGCTCGTCCAGGCAGGGGCGCTCTTCGGTCTCGATGGCAACGCCGTGCGGGTGGCGCTCGCGCGACTGTGCGCGGCGGGCCAGGTCGAGAGCCTGCAGCGGGGCCACTACCGGCTGGGAGCCGGCGCGGAGGCCATCCAGCGCGAGGTCGTCGCCTGGCGCGGCTCGCGGCGTGCAACCCGCCGCTGGGACGGAGCCTGGATCGCCATGCTGCCGCCCGGCGCGAAAGGGGGGCGGGAGAGAGACGCGCGAGGTCGCGGCCTGGCGCAGCCCGGTCGCGCGCGTCACGAGCGCGCGCTGCGCCTCGCCGGGCTGCGGCCGCTCACGGCGGGCCTGTCGGTCCGGCCCGACAACCTGGAAGCGGGTCTTCAGGGCGCACGCGCGCGCCTGCTCGCGCTGGGGATCTGGCCCGGGAGCGCGGTCTTCCGAGCTCTCGACCTGGGCCCCGAGCTCGAGGCGAGGGCCCGCGATCTGTGGCCCATCCGAGAGCTGCGGGTGGCCTACCGCCGCTCGCGCCAGATGCTGGTCCTGAGCCGCAAGCGCCTCGCCCACGCCGATCGGGAGGAGGCGATGGTCGAGAGCTTCCTGCTCGGGGGCCGCGTGATCCGGCAGCTCGTCCTCGATCCCCTGCTGCCTGAAGAGATCCTGGATCCGGCCGGGTACCGGGCGCTGGTTCGCGAGATGCGCGAGTACGATCGCTTCGGGCGCCGCTGCTGGGCCGACTTCATGCGGGAGTGGGGCGTTCTCGGCTCGCGCGCACCCGCCCACGGACCCGCGAGCGACTGGCTGGGCCATCCCCCGGCCGCTGGAGGACGCGCCTGATGAACGACCCATCGGAACGAGAACGAGAACGAGAGCGCGAAGGGGAGCGGGGCGGCGGCTGGCGCGCGGCTCTCCCTCGCGAGGAGCTCGATGCGCTGCTCGAGATGAATGACCTGCGGTCCTGGGTCTCCGTGGGGATCGACTGGGCGCTGATTGCCGCGGCCATGGGCGCGGTGGTCTGGCTGCCGGGGGTGCTCTCGGTGGTGGTGGCGCTCGCCGTCATCGGAACCCGTCAGCTCGGATTGGCGGTGCTCATGCACGAAGCCTCGCACCGCACGCTCTTCCGCAACCGTCGCCTGAACGACGCGGTGGGCAACTGGCTCTGCGCCTACCCGGTCTGGAGCGATCTTCACAGCTACCGTGCGTATCACCTGAGGCACCACGCCCGGACCTGGACCGAGGACGATCCCGATCTGGAGCTGGCCCGGCCCTTCCCGATCACGCGTGCCAGCTTCGGGCGCAAGGTGAGGCGCGATCTCTCGGGCCGCACCGGCCTCAAGTTCGCGCGCGCGCGCTTCGGGTCCGCCCGGGCGCGCTGGCGCGCGGGCCAGCCGGACGGTCGCCGCGCCGTGATCGGCTTCGTGACGACCCAGGCGATCGGTCTGGGGCTGCTGACCGCGATCGGTCATCCCTGGCTCTACGCTCTCTGGGTCGGGGCCTGGTTCACGACCCACACGCTCGTCACGCGGATCCGGGCGATCGCAGAGCACTCGATGCCCTCGGATCCATCCGATCCCCTGCAGCACACCCGTACCACGCTCGCCTCCTGGTGGGAACGACTGCTGATCGCTCCCAATCGTGTGAACTTCCACCTCGAGCACCACCTGATCATGACGGTTCCGCACTACAACCTGCGGCGCTTTCATCGGCTGCTCCGCGAGCGGGGAGCGCTCGAGGGTGCCAACGTCGTCCGGGGCTACCGCCGGGTGCTCGCGGCGGCCACCTCCCGCGCGGCGAGCTGAGGCCCGATCGATCCGGGGCTTCTCGAGGCTCAGCGCGCGCGCTGCGCGGCGATCCGCTCGAGCTCTCGCTCGAGGATCCTGCGCGTGATGGCGGTCGCGCAGGCGTAGGTGGCGTCCATCCCGAAGGCTCCCAGGCTCTTGGAGAGCAGCGCCTGCCGGCGACTGATCGGCGTGTCGGATGCGTAGTGCAGGATTCCCAGCTCGACCGTGCAGCGGTCGGAGAGCTCCACCAGCTCGTCGTTGGGGTGGCGCCTGGGATCGACGTGCTCGTAGACGGCTGACAGGTAGGGCCCGGACTCCATCTCGAGCACGCTATAGCCCTCGCGATAGAAGACGTTCATGTAGCGTGGGTTCTGCAGGAAGGGCCCGCGGACGGTGACGGCCTTCTGGTTGTCCAGGACCGTTCCGTGCACCAGGTAGGGCGATACGTCGTCGGCCGAGAACGCATTGCGGAACAGGTAGGTGTTCTGGGAGTGCTCGTCGTGAACCACGCGCGAGATCATCACGTCTCCCACCTGGGCATTCAGCGTCGCGGCCTTGCCCATGACGTAGACGCCGAGCAGCGGACCGACGCCCTGGCCGACGCGAGACAGCAGATGGTAGGCTGCCATCCCGAGCGGGTAGTCGATGTTGAGCACGACCGCGTCGCTTCGAGCCAGGGCGTCGAGCCCGGACATCTGGAGCCGCGGATCGAAGCGCTCCGGTCGCAGGCGGGCGATCTCGATCCGCTGGGCGTCCACCTCCACCTGGGCGCGGTTGCGGATCGACTCGATGCCGCCCTCTCGATCCCAGGCAAGCACGGGCTCGAGCATCCGCGGATCGTCCTTCAGGTGCTCCCGGAGGCGGAAGTAGAGGTCGTTCGCGTCGCGGGCGCCGAGCGCCTCGGAGTGGGCGAGCGCGTAGCCGCCCAGAAGATTGGCCAGTGCATGGGTGTTCGAGGAGACGAAGTACACCGGCCGCGGCGATCGATCCCCCGAGACGTAGCGCTGCTCGATCGCGGACCACCAGCGCTGGGCGGCGCGCTGGTACTCGCTGAAGGCGCCCGCGAGCAGCCGTACGCGCAGATCGAGGCGTCGCTCCATGCAGTCGACGAACGGATCGCCCGCATTCACTCCCAGGGCCTCTCGCAGCCGCGCGCGGTCCGCGTCCGAGAGCCCCAGGCCCTGGCGATCGGAGAGCGCGCGGGCATGCAGCTTGTTCCACTCGATCTGGTAGGCGCAGAGGATCGGAATCAGGTCGTCGATGTCCGAGGAGCTCGCCACGAAGGCTGCGAGCGTGCTCGAGCCGTCGTAGCGCAGCGGCCTGCGGCGACCGCGCGTCTCGACCCGGACCCAGTCCCGGACCGGGTAGCCGAAGGACTCGAAGGTCTCGAGGGATTGGCCCAGGATCACGCGCTCGACCCGGGGCATGCAGCCTGGAAGGCGCGCGGCCGCATAGCCGAAGGCGGCGAGATCGGGCTCCGGGCTGCGGGCTCCCACGTGCAGGCTGGACTGGCTGTAGGAGTGCACCTCCTCGAGTGAGCGCACGCGGATCTCCCCGGAGCTGCGAAGCAGGGAGTAGTAGGTGCGGATGTAGAGGTCGATCTCGTTGGTCGTCGTGTCGGGCTTCTGCCGGTCCATCGGAGGGCTCAGCCGCGGTCCAGCTCGGCGCGCAGCGCGGGCTCGAGCTCGGGGTGGTGAAAGTGGAACCCGCTCTCCAGGAGGCGGGCGGGCCGCACCCTCTGGCTGGCCAGCAGGGTCTCGTCCGCCATCTCTCCCAGGGCCAGCCGGAGCCAGGCCGCGGGAACCCGAAGCCGGGAGGGACGGTGCAGGACCCGACCCAGCGTCCGGGCGAGCTCCGCCTGGGGCACGGGCTCCGGGGCCGTGAGGTTGAGCGCACCGGCCAGGGACTCGTCGCGGAGCGCCCGGTGGATCGCGCGGAGCAGGTCCTCGAGCGAGATCCAGCTCTGGTACTGGCGACCGTCTCCCAGCGGGCCGCCCAGTCCCATCCGGAAAGGCCAGAGCAGCGCGGCCAGGGCGCCCCCGGCCCGCGACAGCACGATGCCGATCCGCAGGTTCACGACGCGGACTCCCGCATCGCGCGCGGGGCGCGTGGCGGCCTCCCACTCCCGGCACACCTGCGCCAGGAACCCCTCTCCGGGTGCGCTCGACTCATCGAGCCACTGATCGGCGCGATCGCCGTAGAACCCGACCGCCGAGGCGGCCAGCAGCACCGAAGGCGGCGGATCGAGCTGCGCCAGGGTGGTCGACAGCAGCTGCGTGCTCTCGATGCGGCTCCCGCGGATCGCCCGGCGGCGTCGCTCGGTCCATCGACGGGGCGCGATCGGCTCGCCAGACAGATGGATCGCAGCGTCGATCCCCTGCAGGCGGCCTCCGTCCAGCCTCCCGGAGCCCGGCTCCCAGGGAATCTCGCGGTCGCCCCGTGCGGGGCGGCGCACCAGCCGCAGGACCCGGTGCCCGGAGCGCGACAGGTGGGGCTCGAGCGCGGAGCCGATCAAGCCCGAGGCGCCCGACAGGGCGAGGGTCAGCGGGGGGCCTCCGTGCCTTTGCTCGACCCGGGCCGCGGGCAAAGGCCGTAGGGAAGGCGAAGAGGGCTCGGCCACGCGAGAAGCCTAGTGTCGTAGCTCGAATCCGGCGAGAGTCTCCTCGGGGGCGCGCCACTCCACCTCGACGCTCTGCACCCGGGCGAGCTCGGGACCCCGCTGCAGCCACTCGATCAGCTCGCGCACCCGGGCTTCCTCACCCTGCGCGAGGACCTCGACGTCGCCGTCGGGCCGATTCCGGACCCATCCCGAGACTCCGAGCGCCTGCGCCCGCGCTCGGGTCGAGGCGCGAAAGAAGACCCCCTGCACCCGCCCGCGAACCCGGCACTGCGCGCAGCGCACGGTCTCTCTCGCCACTCGCGCGTCCCCCTCGATGCGGGATCGGAGTCGATGGGCCCGGAGCCGGGTCCCCGGGAGCGATCGTCTCGCATCGGGGGCCGCGACCTCCTCGCCCCGGACCCTGGACGATAGGGCAGGCGGCGCGCGGCCTCAGCGGCCGGAGCCCAGCTTGGCGGCGTGCTTCACGATCTCGGCGTCATAGAGCAGGATCACGGACTCGGCGATGTTGGTCGCATGATCGGCGACCCGCTCCAGAGCCTCGGCGATCAGGATCACGTCGACCTCCTGCGGAGCGCTCGTCGGCTCCTCGGCCAGCCGCGCGATCGCGGCCTGGACGATCTGGTCCTGGATCCGATCGATCTCGTCGTCGGCCTCGATCACTGCGCGGGCGGCGGCCGTGTCGCCGCTCCCGAAGCAGTCCAGGGCGCTCGACAGGAGCCGCCGGGAGCCTGCGGCGATCCGCTCCAGTCCGGAGGGCAGGGCGATCTGCGGTCGAGCAGAGAGCCGGAGGGCGCTCCTTGCGATGTTGCGCGCCAGGTCGCCGACGCGCTCGAGGTCCGTCGCCATGGTCTTGATCGCAATGACGGCTCGCAGGTCGTCCGCCTTGGGAGCCGTCAGGGCGAGCACACGAAGGACGCTCCGATCGATCTCGACGTCGCTCCGGTCGATCTCGAGGTCGTCATCCTTGACGCGGGTGGCCGCCTCCGCGTCGCGTTCCCACACCGACTCGACCGCCCGAGCCAGGATGGTCTCGGCCAGGCTACCCATCCGGAGGATCTGGCCGCGCAGCTCGGTCATTCTCTCGCGCGCAGGCATCTGCCCCTCCCCTAGCCGAATCGGCCGGTCACGTAGTCGCGAGTGGGCTCCAGCCTCGGGTTCAAGAAGAGCTCCTCGGTGGGACCGACCTCGACGAGCTTCCCCAGGTAGAAGAACGCCGTGAAGTCCGATACGCGGCTCGCCTGTTGCATGTTATGCGTCACCAATACGATCGTGAACCTGAGCTTGAGCTGATCGATCAGCTCTTCGATCTTCGCCGTCGCGATGGGGTCCAGCGATGAGCAGGGCTCATCCATCAGGAGAACGTCGGGCTCGACCGCCAGGGCGCGGGCAATGCACAGTCGTTGCTGCTGCCCGCCGGAGAGCGCCGTGCCGGGCTGCGTCAGGAGATCCTTCACCTCGTCCCACAGGGCGGAGTCGCGCAGCGCCTTCTCGACCCGTTCTTCGGTCTCCGCTCTCGTCATTCTCCCGTGGAGCCTCATGCCATAGGCGATGTTGTCGAAGATCGACATCGGGAAGGGTGTGGGCTTCTGGAAGATCATCCCGACCCGGTGACGCAGCTCGAGGGCCGGGACCCGCGGATCGAGAACATCGAGTCCATCCAGGCGTACCTCTCCCTCCGCGCGATGCCCCTGGTACAGGTCGAACATGCGGTTGTAGGTTCGGATGTGCGTGGACTTTCCGCATCCGGACGGGCCGATGAATGCGGTGACGCGGCGAGCTGGGATGTCGAGGCTGTTGTCGAAGAGGACCTGCTGGCTCCCATAGTAGAAGTCCAGGTGGCGCACCGAGATCTTGACGGGCGTCGGGGTACGCGCCTCTCCAGGCACTGGCCCGATCGGCGTCGATGGCGTGTCGCTCCGGGCGGTCACCTGGCTCGAACCACGCTCCGCAGGCGCAGAATCAGGCGGGCGGCGAGCGTGGTGACGAGCACCCCGCTCGTAATCAGGAAAGCGGCTCCCCATGCCATCGTCTGCCAGTCCTGGTAGGGGCTCGTGGCGTAGTTGAACAAGGTGACGGTCAGGTTGCCCATCGGCTCGTTCATGCTGTGCATCCAGTATGGGCTGTTCAGAGCGGTGAACAAGAGAGGCGCGGTCTCTCCTGCGACGCGGGCGACGGCGAGCATGATACCGGTCAGCAACCCGGCGGCGGCGGCGCGATAGACGACCTGCGCCATGATCTTCCAGTAGGGCGCGCCAAGCGCGAGCGCAGCCTCGCGGAGCTCGTGAGGTACCAGCCCGAGCATCTCTTCTGTGGTGCGACTGACCACCGGGAGCATGATGATGGCCAGCGACACGGCTCCGGCCCACCCGGAAAAGTGGCCCAGGGGCCGGACCAGGACGAGGTAGACGAATACCCCGATGACGATCGAGGGGGCCGAGACCAGGATGTCGGACAGGTAGCGTACGATGCGGGAGAACGCCGAGTCCCTCCCGAACTCCGACAGCCAGGTTCCGGCCAGGACGCCGAAGGGGACCGCCATGGCGGCGGCGACCGAGGTCATCAGCAGGGTGCCGGCAATGGCGTTCGCCAGACCGCCACCCTCTAGGCCTGGCGGCGTCGGGAGCTCGGTGAAGAAGCTCCAGTTGATGGCGCGAATCCCCTGCACGGTGACATCCGCGAGAATCCAGCCCAACATCAGCAGGCCGAAGACCGCCGCCCCGGCCGAGGCACTGAGGACTGCGTAGTTGGTCCACATTCGCCGACGGGTACGCATCAGGATGCCCGGATCGGCGTGCTGCGCCGCAGCCACCACTCGGCCAGCCCGAGAATCACGAATGTGATCAAGAAGAGCACCAGGCCAAGCTCGACCAGTGAAGCCAGGTAGATCTCGCTGTCCGCTTCGGTGAACTCGTTGGCCAGCGTGGAGGCGATCGAGCTACCGGGTGCGAACAGCGACCAGGAGAAGCGATGGGCGTTGCCGATGACGAACGTGACGGCCATGGTTTCCCCCAGCGCCCGCCCCATGCCGAGAACCACGCCGCCCGCGATGCCTTTTCGCCCGTAGGGAATCATGACGTCGCGGACGACTTCCCACCGAGTGCAGCCCATGCCGTAGGCGGCTTCCTTGAGGTTCTGCGGCACCATCAGGAAGACGTCCCGCGTCACCGAGGTGATGAACGGGAGGATCATCAGCGCCAGGACTAGGCCCGCGGTCCCGATGCCGATGCCCATCGCCGGCCCTCGAAAGAGAGGCAGGAAGCCGAACAGGGTCGCAAGCGATGGCTGCAGGGGGTCGGCGAGCAGGGGGGCGAGTGTGAAGAGCCCCCACATTCCGTAGATGATGCTCGGGATGGCGGCAAGCAGCTCGATCCCCACCCCGAATGGCGTCCTCATCCACGACGGCGCGAGCTCCGCAAGGAAGAGTGCCGCTCCGATGCTGACCGGAACGGAGAAGAGCATGGCGAGCAGCGTCGAGAGCAGGGTTCCGCCGATTGCGACCATGGCCCCGAAGTCGTCCTCGACGGGATTCCACGCCGTACTGGTGAGGAACGAGAAGCCGAATCTCTGGATCGAAGGCAGGGACTCGCGCCAGAGGCTGGCGACGAGGGCGACGAAGAGTGCGAGGATCCCCGCCGCAAAGGCGAACGTCAGCCCTCGAAAGACGTCGTCGCCCGAGGGGCCGTCAAACCCAGGCTTCACGGCCAGAGCGCGTTCCCGGACCTGTCGCGCAACACGCTGCTCCAGGTAGCCCGGATGCTCTCGACGACACTCTCGGGCATGGCGACGTAGTCGAGCGCGCGAGCGGCCTCCGCGCCGTTGCGGTAGCACCAGTCGAAGAACTTCAGGACTTCGCGGGCCTGGGTGGGGTCGGTCTGGACCCGGTGCATGAGGATGAACGACGCACCGGCAATCGGCCAGGAATCGGCTCCCGGCTGATCGGTCAGCACCAGGTAGTAGCCCTTGGCATGGGACCAGTCGGCGCCGGCGGCGGCCGACTGGAAGCCCTCCGCGGTCGGCGCGACGAACCGGCCCTCGTGATTCTGGAGCGACACGTAGGCCATGTGGTTCTGGATCGCGTAGGCATACTCCACATACCCGATCGATCCACTCAGTCTCTTGACGAACGCGGCGACACCTTCGTTGCCCTTCCCTCCGATGCCGACCGGCCAGGCCACCGCCTTCGCGTTGCCGAGCGTACGCTTCCACTCCGGGCTGACCTTGGACAGGTAGTTCGTGAAGATCCAGGTCGTTCCCGACCCATCGGCCCGGTGCGCGACAGTCACCGCTCGGTCGGGCAGAGTCAGACGGGGGTTGTTCGCGACGATGCGCGGATCGTTCCACTTCGTGATGTGGCCCAGGTAGAGGTCCGCAAGATTGGCAGCGGTGAGCTTCAGCTGACCGGCCTCGACGCCCTGCAGGTGAACGACCGGTACGACTCCGCCCATGATCATGGGGAACTGCATCAGCCCGAACCGCTCGAGCAGATCGGCCCGTAGCGGGGCATCGGACGCTCCAAAGTCCACGGTCCCGGCCTTGATCTGCTTGATGCCGCCACCCGAGCCGATCGACTGGTAGTTCAGGCGCACGCCCGTCTCCCGGTTGTAGGAGTGCGCCCAGCTCGAGTAGATGGGGAAGGGGAAGGTCGCCCCCGCTCCGGTGATCGCGGATCCCGCGCGCGAGGTCGCGGGACCGGCCACCGCGGTAGCCGCAAGAACGGCGGCCCCGAGCCACGCCTTCATCATGACTTTCATCTTCGAAGATCCTTCTTCTGGCGGACGGACCGGACTCGCACGACCTCGAGGATCCCGTCTGCCCGAGTTCGCGCTCGGCGCGGGCTCGCGAAGCTCGTAGCGCCCTGGCTCGAGCTTCCGAGGCCTAGAAGTCCACCTGGAAGCGCCCCTCTGCGAGGTTCACGTCTCCGGTCGATGCCAGGCGTGAGTGAACGTAGTCGAGCATCAGGCGGACGTTCGGGTTGAGGTGCCAGTTCACCCCGACCGCCAGGTCCCCGAGCCTCCCGCCCGATACCCCCGCGTCGTCGAGGTCGATGCGCGAGTAGCGTACGGCGAGCTCCCAGGCGCCCGGCCCTCCCCCGAGGGTGAAGTCGGTGATCGGGGATACGCGGGAGAAGGCGCCGTGCGCCGGGGCGTAGCGCCGGTGCTCCCCCGTGAGGAAGTAGCTCGCCTGCACGTAGTAGCCCTCGAAGTCGGAGTTCCTCATGCCCACGGCGTCCAGGAAGATCCGCGTGTACTCCGCCTGAATCGAGAAGGGTCCCCAGACGAGGGCGACCTCGGGAGTCACGAGGTCCGCGCCATCGACCAGGACATTCCCGGTATCCACCAGGCGATGGGCTGCAAGGTGCGCCTCGGGCCGCTTTCGGAACCGGAGCATGTCCCTCGTGCGGAACTTGTGCGAGTACGACAGCCCCAGGTGGAGGAGCCTGGCTCCCTGGTCCCGGTACCAGGGGAGTGCCGTCAGCCGGGCCGTCGCGTTGAATTGCTTGTCGTTTCCTTCGGTCGTGTCGCTCGACGCAAAATCATTCGTCCCGTAGAAGCCACCCGCCGCCCACGTCAGCCGCTTCTCCAGGACACTGTCGAAGATCATGATCCCCGTGTTGCGCGAGGGAGCGAAGTTGCCGATCGATCGCTCCTGGAACGTGAGGTACTTGCTGCTCGTCAGCTCCTCGAGGCCATAGGGCTCCTTGAAGTGCCCCACCCGGAGGTGACCGACTCCCGGCAGCCTGGTGAGCTCGATGTAGGCATCCTTCAGCTTCGTCTGGCCGCCCGCGAAGTCGTACTGGGCCTTGAACTTCAGGCGGTCGTAGAGGGTCCCCGCCACGTAGAGGCGAGCGCGCCGGAACTCGGTTCCGTTGCCAAGCTGGCCGATGCTCCGCCCGACGCCGGAGTCCTCCTGGAAGACCGCCCAGTCGTTCTGGAGCCGCCCACCGATCTTGAGCTTGAAGGCCCCGTCGCGGGTGTCCAGGCGGATCCCGTTCTTCCAGTAGACCCGGAAGGTCCGGGGGTCCTGCGGCGCTGCCTGGGCGCCGGTCCGCTCGGAGCGGGCCTTCTCGAGAAGATCCTCGTACTGGCGCTGGTCGATCTGGTGGCTTGCGCGAAGGATGTCGAGGATCTCCTCCGCGACGCTCTTCTCGCCTGCCCGGGCGACCGCCGCCGCGAGCGACGTGCCGAACGCCGTGAGGATCAGTAGCGTGGCGAAGAGGCGCATGGATCCTGCCTTCCGCGCCTGGACCCGGCGTCTCCTCGGACCGCCCATCGCGAAGCGAACGCCGTCTGCCGACGGATTGCGCGGGGGTGCAGCCCCCGCCGCGTGGAAACATCGCATCCGAAGTCCTCCTCTCGTTTGGATGCGGCGGAGTCTTCCAGCGGGATGTCGCGGAACGGTGGCAGTCGTGTGACGGTTCGGTGACGATCCTTCCGCGGATGTGCCGACGCTGAATCAGGCCCGGGGAAGGTGGATCGTGAAGGTGGAGCCGTGCTCCCGCTCGCTCTGTGCCGTCACGCGTCCGTCTTGCAGCTCGACCAGGTGCTTGACGAGCGCCAGACCGATTCCCGAGCCCCCTGCGCCGGGCGCCCGGCTCCGCGATCGATCGACCCGGTAGAAGCGCTCGAAGATCCGGGGCAGGTCGCGCGCGGGAATCCCGATTCCCGTATCGCGTACCGAGAGAGCGATCTCCGCCCCCTCGGCTCGCACGGCGACCTCGACGGAGCCCCCTTCGGGCGTGTACTTGAGCGCGTTGTCGAGCAGGTTCTCGAGTGCGAGCTCGAGCGCCCGCGGGTCCGCGCGGGCCGGGGGCGCTCCCTGCCCCGGGAGCAGCTCGATCGCGACGCAGGCGGACTCGAAGCGCGACCTGGACCGGGCGATGGTCTCCATGGCCAGACTCGAGAGATCGACCTCTCGCAGCTCGAGTGGGCGCTTCCCGGCCTCGATCTCGGAGAGCGTCAGCAGGTCCTCGACCAGCTGCTCGAGACGACGGGCGTGCCGCACGATGGTCGCAGCAAATCGGGCTCGGCGTGCCTCGGCAACCGCAGGGTCCTCGAGCGTCTCCGCGAAGCCGCGGATCGCGGTGAGCGGCGTGCGAAACTCGTGCGAGACGTTGGCCACGAAGTCGCGCCGAACGCGCTCCAGCCTGCGCTCCGCCGATACGTCGCGAAGGACTCCGACCGTACCCGCCGCGCGGCGTGTCTCTTCCTGCTCGGCGGGATAGGCCACGCAGAGGAACTCCAGGAGTCGCTCGCTGGCGCCGATCCGCAGCTCGGCCTGGGCCTGCCCGTGCTGCTGGGCGCTGCGGACGGCCGCCTCGATCTCGGCGCTGCGGGCGATCTCGAGCACGGGGCGCCCGCCCGGCTCGCCCTCGAGGGCGAGCAGCTCCCGAGCCGCGAGGTTGACCCACGTGACCCGTGCGCTCGAATCCAGCGCCACGAGACCCACCGGGATCGCGTCGAAGATCGAGCGCCAGCGGATCCTCTCGCGGCTCGCATGCTCCAGCTGCTCTCGAAGCCGAGCGCCCTCCGACGCGCGCAGCGTCCTTTCCCGCGCGAGCCGGCGAATCGTCGCCAGCAGCGCCGCTGCCAGAGCGCCGATCGCGACGACCGCCAGGCCGGGGACGACCCAGACCGGGAGCACGGCCTCAGCCCAGCCGGTAGCCGACGCCGCGAACCGTCTCGATTCGCCGGCCGGCTGGACCCAGCTTTGCCCGGAGCCTCCTCAGGTGCGTGTCGATCGTACGCGGACCCACGTGGATCGAGCCCCCCCACACCCGCTGCAGCAGGTGCTCGCGCGAGAAGACCCGCCCGGGGGCTTCCAGGAGCGCCGCGAGGAGCTCGAACTCCTTGCTCGTGAGCGCCAGGTCCCTGCCTTCCACCTGGCAGCGGTGCCGCTCTCGGTCCATCTGGATCGATCCCCGTTCCAGGATCGCGGCGCGTTCCTCGATCGGCCCGCGCGCCCGGCGCAGCAGGGCCTCGACCCGCAGCACGAGCTCGCGCGGGCTGAAGGGCTTGGTCACATAGTCATCGGCGCCCCGCTCGAAGCCGACCACCCGATCGACCTCGCCCGAGCGTGCCGTCAGCACGATGATCGGGATCTCGCGGGAACCGTACCTGCCGGCGCGCAGCGACCGCAGGATCTCGGCTCCCGAGAGGTCGGGCAGCATCAGGTCGAGCACGACCAACGACGGCGGGCCGCTCCGGAGCGCATCGAGAGCGGCGGTTCCCGTCGAGGCAGTCGCGACCCGGAAGCCCGCCTCCTCGAGGTGGAACCCGACCAGCTCCAGGATGTCGGGCTCGTCATCGACGATCAGGATCGGGGCGTCCGGCCGCTCCATGGCGAGCCGAGGGTACGCGCTCGCGCAGAGGTCACAAGCGCGGCGCGGGAGATCCGTCCGGTAGTCGGGGGACCGTTTCCGCCTCCCAGTCTCCGCCCGGCCTGGCGTCGGCTCCCGATCTCGGGTCGCATCGCTCGGCCGCCCTGGTGGGCGAGGGGCCTCCCAGCTGCACCAGCGAGACGCGCCGGGGGAGGGTCTGCGCGAGATGGACGAGGATCGCGCGGATTCCCCAGACGACGCCGATCATCTCCAGGCCCTCCTCAGCCGCCGTCCAGACCTGGTAGCCGAGGTTGTCCATGTCGTAGGCATCGACCCAGAAGTCGGAGAGCCGCTCCACACCCAGGGCTCCGCCCAGATAGACCATGCCCGCGGCCATCAGGGCCCATCGGGTCCGGCTTGGCAGCGCGCACAGGAAGGGCAGGTACACGAGGCCGACCACCCCGACGCCCAGGGCAGCGGGACCCGTCCACGACGCATCGGTCAGGGCGTTCAGGGTCTCGTGCAGGCCCGCGACCTCGTCGATCGAGAGGAGAGCGAAGCCGAAGGCCAGCCCATACCAGTGGCTCGAGAAGCGATCGTGGCGGGACTCTGCGACCCGGGCGCTGGCGAGCAGCAGGACTCCGGCGATCGCGAGCAGGACCGAGGAGAACCAGGTCGGAAAGCTCTGCTCCTCGTCGACGTCGAAGAGCGACGTGAAGAGCCACGGGAGCTCGTGCACCCGGTAGTGGAAGGTCTGGATGGCGACGTGCGCGAGCACGAGGCCGATCGACACGCCGGCCAGTACGCGCGGGACGGCGGTCGGGCAGAGCTGGAGAGGCGCGAGCTGGTCCCTGGGTGCTTGCTCCATGGCGGGTTCCTCGCTGGGATGGGTCCGGCCAAGCCCCTCCGGTCCCTCATCGGCGATCGGCCACTTCGGCTTGGGCGCGGGGCCCGGGCCTCGGACCCCCGCCCGGGCTCTGCGTTCGGCTCCTCGACCGGAAGTCAAGTAGAGGCGGCGGAACCTCGAAGAGGACCTCGGGTACCTGACTCGGGGAGATTCCGTGGGCCCTGCGCCGCAAGAGAACCCGGCATCGGGACGCTCGGGCTTTACGCTCGTCGAGCTCGTGATCGTGATCGCGATTCTCGGGATCCTTGCCGGTCTCGCGGTTCCCGGATTCAGGCAGTTCGTGGCGCGCTCGAAGCGATCGGAGGCCTATACCGCCCTGGTGGCGATCTACGACTCCGAGACCGAGTACTTCGCGAGCAACGGGCGCTTTGCCAGCACCTTCGATGACCTGGGCTTCGATCTGCTGGGAGGAGTTCGGGTCGATCCATCCACGATCCAGGGCCCCTACTACACCTACTCGCTCGCCACCCTCAACGGGGCTGCGAACTTCCAGGCCGTCGCGAACGGGGACATCGATCCAGGAAGCCCGGTGCGAGACATCCTGGTCGTGGGAAAGTAGAGAGGGGTGCCCTCGTGAGTGACGAGAGCCCGGATCGCGAGGCCCCCCCGCGGCTCGACGATCCCGTCCTCGCCGAGATGATCCGCCGGATCCCGGGGCCCACGAGCGGCACGAAGTCGGGCGGCCCCAAGGCAGGTCCGTCCCAGCGCTGCGTGCCCTGGCGCCTTCGGGCGTGGGAGGAGCGCGCGCTCGCTCACCCTTCGGCCGACGAGACCGAGCGCGCGCTCGCGGCCGCCCTGGCCGTCGCCGCTTCCATCTCGGAGGCGCGCCGGGATCCCGCGTCACCGATGGCCGAGCTGGCTCGCAGCGCGGACCCGGCCGGCCGCTGGCCGGAAGAGATCAGCGCGCGGCTGGGCCGGCTGAGTCGGGAGTGTGTCGGCGCCGGAGAGTTCGCTCGGGCGACGGAGCTCGCGTCGACTCGCACGAGCCTGGAGCGGCTCCTGGGCGGTGCGCCGGGGGAGCTTCCGCCGTGTCCGATCGCCTCCCCACCCGTCCCATCCGGCCTGCAGCCCGGCCGTCCCCAGTCGAACCCCGGACACAGGAGGTCACGGCGCGTCGTTGGACCCGCCTGGAGGGCGTTTGGATTCGTCGTCGGTGTGGTGGGACTGGTCGCCGGCCTGGCGTTCCTGCAGCCGGCTCCGTCCGACATCCGCGAGCTGGGTCCGGTCGAGCTGCGGGCGCTCTCGCCCCAGCTTGCCGCCGCCTACGTCGGGCAGGAGGGAGAGATGTTCTTCGGGACCCTGGCTCCGAGCTGGTCCGACCTGGATGCCGATCGGCGGCGGAACGCGGCGCGCTCGCTGGCGGACAGCCTGGCCCGCGCGGGCCATCGCTCGTCGCTGGTGTTCGATTCCAGGGGCCGGTTGGTGCTGAGCTATCGCGGGGGGCGGCTCTGGATCGACCCGGCCTCGCGCGTCGGACCCTCGGGCACCGGCAGCTAGCTCGCGGCTCCGGGAGTGGCGGGAGATTCAAGAAGTGGGCACCGATGACCGATGAGGGCTCCGGAGAGCTGACGGCGCGATGACGCCAGAGAAGGAGCCCCCTCAATGAAGAGAATGCGATACGGTGTCCTGAGTCTCGGTATTTTCGCCTGCCTGGGCCTGCTACTTGCTGCGCCCACGGCGTCTGCACAGGGCTACATGACCGGCCGACAGCCGATCGTGATCTCGAACGAGATCACGGGCCAGACGGTCCCGGTGCCCTCCGGCGGGGGCTCGGGCGGAGGCGCGATGACCTCGGTTCCGGGAGACGGGCTCGGGAGCGGGCCGGCGGTGCCCGCATCCCCCGCAGCGGGGAAGTCGAGCAAGTCGTCGAAGTCGAGCAAGTCATCGAAGTCGAGCAAGTCGTCGAAGTCGAGCAAGTCGTCGAAGTCCAGCGGGTCCGACGACTAGCCCCGGCGAGCCTCCGGCGGAAATCCCGGGGCGGCGGCCAGCCGCGCCCGGGACTCGCCGGCAGGGAGAGGTGGGCCCAGGGCCCGGCGAGCCTCCGAACTCGATCCGCTCTGAGGTCCCGGCGATCGGAGCCTGTGTCCTTCTGGGGCTCTGTCGCGCGGGAGGCTCCCCTGCACGGGATCCTCCATCCGGGCGCCGTCGCGGGAGAGCCCCGGTCGCGTGCTAGCATCGGCGACGGACGGATCGAGGAGCCCTCCATGAGTCCGAGTGCGCCCGCGATGCGAGAGTTCACGGTCTTCGACGATGCCACTCCCAGGGCTCTCGAGGGGGAGATCCACGGAGGTCGCGTCGTCCTCACGCGTGAGAGCGTTCGCGACGGTCTGGGATGGGAGCTCAAGCCCGAGGGCCTTTGCCGCGGACGCGTCTGCATCCCGGTCTCGAGCCCGGACCGCCTCCTGACGGCGCGAGGCGTCGATCTGGAGGTCCTGGCCGAGCTTGCCGGGCAGCCGCTGGCGCTCGAGGCCTCCGAAGGGATGGCCGTGCTGGGGGCGCGGGCACTCGACCGCGCACGGGGTCTGGCGGCGGGCATCGCTCCAGACTTCAGTCTCCCCGACCTGTCGGGGCACATGCAGACGCTGTCCGAGCACCGGGGCCGCAAGGTCCTGCTCATCGTCTACGCGTCCTGGTGAGGCTGCCGTGAGGACCTGCCGGTCTGGCAGGCGCTCTACGAGGAGCTGGGCGAGCAGGGCTTCGTTCCTTTCGCCGTTGCACTCGACCGCTCGGCGGACGACGCGCGACCCTTCATCGAGGCCGCGCAGCCTACGCATCCCAGTGTCGTCGACACCCACCACCGGGTCGCTGCGCTCTTTCACATCACCAACGTTCCGACCCTCCTGTGGATCGACGAGCGTGGCCGGATCTGTCGACCGCACGACGCGCAGTTCGGCACCGACACCTTCACGCCGTTCCATGGCAAGCGCTCCGAGCCCTACCTGAACATGATCCGCGCCTGGGTGAAGGAGGGCGTGGGGGCGCTCGACGAGGACGAGGTTCGTCGCCACATGCCCGTCCCCACCGCAGACTCCGAGCACGCGCGAGCGGAGTGGATGCTGGCCTGGCAGCTGCACCAGCGGGGCCTCGAAGAGTCTGCCCGCCCTCACTTCGAGCGTGCCGACGAGCTGGCGCCTCGGGACTGGACGATCCGTCGGGGGTCCATGCCGATCCGGGGCCGCGATCCCTTCGGCCCCGACTTCTTCACCCTGGCGGCCGAGGGCGTTCCCGTCTACGCCATGGAGGCGATCACGCCCACACGAGAAGCGCCGCTCCAGGGGTGAGCCGCGGCGCGGCCCCCGTCCACGATGGTGCGATTCGAGCCCGAGAGCCGAGAACGGCCCGACCGATCCCTCGACGATCCCCTGCCCGAGGCTCCCCTCCCGCTGCTGCAGCGCTGGCTCGACGAGGCGATCGCAGAGCGCGTCGCCCGCAACCCGACCGCCATGACCTTGGCCACCGTCGGAGCGAGCGGGCTGCCCGAGGCGCGCGTCGTGATCTGTCGGGGCTGGGACCTCGAGTCGGGCTGGCTCGTCTTCTACACCCACCGCAGGAGTCCCAAGGGGACTGCCCTCGAGCGAAGCGGGCGAGCGGCAGCCGTCTTCCACTGGGACGCGCTCGCGCGTCAGGTGCGGGTCGAGGGGCCCGTGGTCCGCTCCCCGGAGTCGGAGTCCGATGCCTACTTCTCGTCTCGCCCACCCGAGGCGGCTCTCTCTGCATGGGCCAGTGACCAGAGTCGGCCCATCGCCTCTCGTGCGGCGTTGCTCGAGAAGCTCGCGCGGACCGAGGCCAGGTTCCGCGGCCGGGACCCGGGCGCGCCGGTCCCCCGCCCTCCACACTGGGGTGGCTACCGACTCTGGATCGAGAGCCTCGAGCTCTGGGTGGGCCGCTTCGGGCGACTCCACGACCGGGCCTTGTGGACACGAGCGCTCGAGGCGGAAGGCGCTGGATTTCGCGCAGGCCGCTGGTCGCGACAGCGGCTGCAGCCCTGAGCGGCCCTCGGCCGGCCCGCCGCCGGAAGGGGACGGTCGCTCAGCTCGAGGGACGGCGGGCTCGGATCGAGTACATCAGGGGCAGGCGTTCGGTGCCCTCGGGGAGCTCCCACCAGCCGTCTTCGCGATGGACCAGCGCCGGCAGCACCTGGCTCGCGCAGGTGGCGTGCTCGTGGAGGAGTTCGATCGCGAGGCCGGCGTCGATCAAGGACGTGGCGACCTCCCCGAGGCCGTGGTTCCACTCGTAGGTGATCGTGTTGCCGAGACGCGCTTCGGGGTCCGCGTAATCGCGGGGGTCGTCCCAGCGCAGGGGCTCCGGCTGCTCGAAGTAGGGTCGCGCGATCACGAGCTGGGCGTCCGTTCGCTCGTCGTCGAGCGTAGCCAGGATCGGGTGGAACTCGTGGATGTAGAGCACGCCCCCGGGCTCGACGAAGTCCGCCGCCACGCGGGCCCAGCCGCGAATGTCCGGGAGCCAGTTCAACGCGCCGATTCCCGTGTAGACGATGTCGAAGGTCTCGGCCACGACGCACGGGGCATCGTAGAGCTCGGAGTGGACGAAGCGGGCGTCCAGGCCGGCCTCGGCCGCGAGCTGGCGCGCCGCCTCCAGCGCCGGCTCCGAGAAGTCCAGGCCCGTCACCCGGGCGCCCCTCCGGGCCCAGGACAACGTGTCCATCCCGAAGTGACACTGGAGGTGGAGCAGGGTCTTTCCGCGTACGTCACCCAGCTCCGCGATCTCGCGCGGATGGAGCGTCGTGCGACCCGCCAGGAAGCCCGCCACGTCGTAGGCGTCTGCAGCGACGTGGACGGGCACCGCCTCGTTCCACTGCGCGAGGTTTGCGCGCCGGTACGCATCGAGGGGCATCCGCGGATCTCCGGCCGGCACTATTGCACAGCTTCGATCGCGGTGCCGCGTCCCTCGTGATACAAGGCGGGCGGGCGCGCGCCAGAGCGGAGCGCAGACTTCCAGGGGAGCCACGCAGCATGACCGCCTCTCATCTCGAGGAGCTCTTTGGCCTGGCGGGGCAGGTCGCGCTGGTCACGGGGGCATCGAGTGGGCTCGGCGCCGAGTGCGCCCGAGCGCTCGCCAAGGCGGGCGCGGACGTGGCGCTGGTGGCGCGGCGCCGGGAGCGGCTCGAGAGCCTCGCCGCCGAGCTCGAGGTCCTCGGCGTGCGGACCTGCTCGGCCCCGGCTGACGTGACCGACGAGGACCAGATCGCTCGGGCGATCGAGCGCGTGACCCGGGAGCTGGGGCCGGTCGACGTGCTCCTGAATGGCGCGGGGATCGCGCTGCTCGGCCGGGCCGAGCGGCACACGCGAGAGAGGTTCGAGGCCGTGCTCGAGGCCAACGTCACCTCGGCGTTCCTGGTCTCGCGTGCGGTCGCACTGCAGATGATCGAGCGCGAGAGCGGCGGGGTGATCATCAACCTGTCCTCGGTGGCGGGCAGCCTGGGGAACCCGGTGCACCGGGCGGTCGGCTACTCCGCGAGCAAGGGCGCCCTGACCAACCTCACCCGACACCTGGCGATCGAGTGGGTCCGGCACGAGATCCGCGTCAACGCGATCGCTCCGGCGTACTTTCCGACCGAGATGACGATCGATCCCCGGGTCGGCGCGGTGCGGGAGGATCAGCTCGAGGTGATGCGTCGCTTCACCCCGCAGGGGCGGCTCGGCCGCCCGGGGGAGCTCGAGACCGCGGTGCTCTTCCTGGCCGCGCCCGCATCCAGCTACGTGACGGGGTCGGTCGTCTACGTCGATGGAGGCTGGACCGCCTGGTAGGACACGCGGTCAGTACACTCCGCCCAGCTTCGAGTGGTCCCAGCTCACGATCCGTTCGGGCCGCACGCGGATCAGCACCCGCTTGGCCGCATTGCCCTGCATGCCCTCGCGAACCTGTGGGTCCGCGCGATCGAAGCGGTTGATATCGACGAGCGTGTCGATCACCTGCTCGACGTCTCGGATCAGCTCGGCATGGCCGTACAAGACCACGCCCTTCAGCTCTTCGTACGCCTCCCCCGACTCGACCAGCACGCTGACGCGAGGATCGCGCTCGATGTTCCGGACCTTCTGGCTCTTGGCATAGGTGGTGATCCGAACGGAGAGGTCGTCGTCGAGGGCGAACCACATGGGCATGGGATGGGGAAATCCCCGGGGCCCGTTGCTCACGATGGTGAGGGTCTTGGATTCGAGCAGAAAGGCCCGGATCTCGAACTCGCTGAGGCGAATCTTGTCGCGTCGGGACACGTGCTCCTCCCTTCTCCGCGCGGCGAGACGAGGCGCCAGTCTACACCCGGGCCGGTTGCGACGGCTCCCTCCGCGTGCTCCACTCCAGCCATGCTCGGGATCGATCTCGGGGGACGGCGGGCGTTCGTGGCGGGCGTCGCCGACGATGCCGGCTTCGGCTTTGCGATCGCGAGGGCGCTCGCCAGCGCGGGAGCGAGCGTGTGCGCCGGAACCTGGCCGCCGGCCTACGGGATCTTCACCAAGCTGCTGGCACGCGGCCGGATCGCCGAGTCGTTGGCGCTCGAGGGAGGCGGAACCCTCGAGTTCGAGCGCATCTATGCGCTCGACGCGGAGTTCGATCGACTCGAGCAGGTCCCGCTCGAGGTTCGCGAGAACCGTCGTTACAAGTCCCACGCGGACTTCAGCATCCAGGGGGTGGCCGAACGCTTCGTCTCGGACTTTGGCGAGCGTCCGCTCGACATCGTCGTGCACAGCTTGGCGAACGGACCCGAAGTGCGAAACGCGCTGCTCGAGACGAGCCGCGAGGGGTACCTGCGCGCCGTCAGCCAGTCCAGCTACTCGTTCGTGTCCATGGTGCAGCGCTTTGCGCCGCTGCTTCGACCGGGAGGCTCGTTCCTGTGTCTGACCTACCTGGCCTCGGAGCGGGTGGTTCCGGGCTACGGCGGAGGGATGTCGTCGGCGAAGGCGGCACTCGAGTCCGACACGCGCGTGCTGGCGTGGGAGGCGGGGCGCCGCTACGGGCTGCGCGTCAATGCGATCTCGGCGGGTGCATGGGCGTCACGAGCCGCCAGTGCCATCGGCTTCATCGGATCGATGATCGAGTACGCACGCCGCAACTCACCGCTCCCCGAGGCGGTTCATGCGCGCGAGGTGGGCGCCACCGCGGCATTCCTCGCGAGCCCCCTGGCGTCGGGAATCACCGGGACGATCGTGTACGTCGACAAGGGGCTCCACGCGATGGGCGTGGCGCCGGCCGCACTGGGCCTCCCCGAAGCAGGCGACGACTGATCGCGCGCGGCGCGGTCCCTATTCCAGGTCCTCCAGCTTCACGGTCCGGTCCCTGCGCGCCTCGAGGTCCCTCACCACGACCGACCCGCTCTCCCACTCGTCCGGCCCGACGATCACTGCCCGGCGTGCACCCGCCTGCTCCGCCGCGCGCAGCGCCTTCAAGAGCTTGGGCGCGTCGTAGGGCGCTTCCGCGGCCACGCCCCGGCTCCTCAGCTGACGCACCACCCGGCGTGCGGGACCGCACATGGCCGCACCGATGGGAACGACGATCACCTCGATGCGCGCCGGAGGGTCCGGAATCAGGCTCTTTTCCCGGAGCAGGTCGTGGAGGACGACGTCGCCCATTCCGAAGCCGAGGGCGGGGAGTGCGGGACCCCCGAGAGAGGCGATCAGCTCGTCGTAGCGCCCCCCCCCCGCAATGGCGCGCAGGTCGCGTCCCGCTGCAAAGATCTCCCAGACCGGTCCGGTGTAGTAGTCGAGCCCGCGCACGATGCGCAGGTCGGGCCGGACCCGATCGGTGAGGCCGTAGTCGGCGCAGGCGGCGAGAAGCGCTTCGATCTCGGGAGCCCGGTCGAGGGGGGTGCGCTGACACCAGTCCAGGAGCTGGCGGCTCGCGCTCGCTCCGAGCAGGGAGACGAGCCCCTCTCCGGCGCTGGGGTCGCGCTCCAGCTTGTCGAGCGCCGCCAGCACCGGCGCCTGGGCCTCGTCGTCGACCTCCAGCTCGCGCAGCAGGCGATGCAGCGACCGGCGGTCCGAGACGCGGACCCGGACGTCGTCGTCCCCGAGCCCCAGCAGCGCGAGGGCGTCGAGCGCGACCCCGATCACCTCGGCATCGGCGGCCGGGTCGCTCGCACCGATCACGTCGACGTTCCACTGGTAGAACTCCCGCAGCCGGCCCCGCTGGGGGCGCTCGTAGCGAAAGAACTGGGGTACGCAGTACCACTTGATCGGCTTTCGCATGCCCCCCGCGCGGGCGCCGATCATGCGTGCGAGCGTCGGCGTCATCTCGGGCCGCAGCGCCACGGAGCGGCCACCCTTGTCCTCGAACGCGTAGAGCTGTCGGACGATCTCGTCTCCGGACTTCGCCGTGTACAGGTCGAGGGACTCCAGGGGCGGTCCGTCCCACTCTTCGAAGCCCGCCCGCCGCGAGGCCCGATGCCACGCGCTCTCGATCCACCGGCGGGTCGCCAGATCTTCGGGGTAGAAGTCCCGGAAGCCCTGGAGTGCGCGTAGCTTCATGGAGGCCCAAGCTAGCAAGGGGCTGCCGCGGGGGCCCGAGCCACTTCATCCCGCCACGCGATGGGTCGATGGGTTCGGAGGGGGGAGCGCCTCCGGGCGGGGTGTCTGGCGGGAGCTACCCTTGGGCGTATCGAGTCCCGGGAGAGGGCCGCTGTCCTCGGATGTCGCAGCGCCAGGGGAGACCATCGTGAGGGAGGCCGGGATGTCGGAGGCAGATCTCGCCACCCTGTTCTCGGGTGAGAATGGAGCCTGGGTCGAGCGGCTCTACGAGGACTGGGTCACGGGGCGGGCCGCCGTCTCCGGGAGCTGGAGTGACCTCTTCGAGGGCGTCGCGGGCCGCAACGGGAAGAAGGTCCCGACCTCGGCTGCCGCGACCGTCGCGGTCTCGGAGGGACCCTCGGTCGCCGCAGCGCCGGGCGCGGTCGGCGTCGTGGGGCTGATCAATGCCTACCGCACCTACGGCCACCTGGTCGCGGACCTCGATCCCCTCGGACGCACCGACGCGAGTCACCCCTACCTGGATCCGGCCGAGTACGGAGTCCGTCCCGATCGTCTCGATCGGCCGGTCGACTGCAGCCACTTCCGTGGTGCGGGCCGCTCGAGCGTGCGGCAGCTGATCGAGATGCTGCGACAGACCTACTGCGGGACCTTCGCGGTCGAGTTCATGGGAATCCAGGACAAGCGGCGCCGCGACTGGCTGATCGAGAAGATGGAGCCGGTTCGCAACGAGCCCGGCTTCTCGGCCGGCGAGCGCCTGCGGATCCTGACCGAGACCCTTGCGGCCGAGCGCTTCGAGCAGTTTCTGCAGAAGCGCTTCCTGGGCCAGAAGCGTTTCTCGATCGAGGGAGGAGACGCGCTGATCCCGATGCTCGACTTCCTGGTGGAGGACGCCGAGGCGCTGGGGGTTCGCGAGATGGTGATCGCGATGGCGCACCGCGGCCGCTTGAACGTGATGGTGCACACGATGGGCATGCCCTATCGCGCCATGCTCGCGCAGTTCCAGGTCGGCCTGCAGCCGCGCGACGCGCAGGGATCCGGCGACGTGAAGTATCACCGGGGCTACTCCGCCGACCGCGCGCTGCGCTCGGGTCGTTCGATCCACCTGTCGCTGTCGCCCAATCCCTCTCACCTCGAGGCGATCAACCCGGTCGCCGAGGGAATCGTCCGCGCCAAGCAGAACTACCGGGGCGACACGGGCCGAGGCGAGGTGGTCCCGCTGGTGATCCATGGCGACGCCGCGTTCAGCGGCCAGGGTCTCGTGACCGAGACCCTCGCGCTTTCCGAGCTGGACAGCTACTGGACCGGAGGCACGGTCCACGTGATCGTCAACAACCAGATCGGCTTCACGGCCGATCCCGCCGACTATCGATTCACGCGTCACCCGAGCGACACGGCGATGGCGATCCAGGCCCCGGTATTTCACGTCAATGCCGACGACCCCGAGGCCTGCGTGCGTGCCGCGAGGCTGGCTATCGAGTACCGGCAGGTCTTCAAGGAGGACGTGATCCTCGACCTGGTGTGCTACCGCCGACATGGTCACAACGAGGGCGATGACCCCACCTTTACGCAGCCCGTTCTCTACCGCCGGATCGCGAGTCATCCCACGGTGGCCACCCGCTACATCGAGCGGCTGGTGAGCGAGCGCGTGGCGTCGCGCGCACAGGTCGAGGCTCTCGAAGCCGAGAACCTGGCCTCGCTCGAGCGCGCGCTCGAGCGGAGCACCGAGGAGATGCGGCTGGCGGGAGCCGAGGGCTACCACGGCCTCTGGCAGGGGTACAGCCGCCCCGAGAAGGAGAGCGACTGGCGGGCCGACACGCGCGTCTCGGGCGAAGTGCTCGACCGCATCGCCCGTCGCCTCGTCGAGTTTCCCGAGAGCTTCCAGCCGCACGCCAAGATCCGACGCCTGATGGAGGAGCGTCACCTCGCGATCGAAGCCGGCGAGGGCATCGACTGGGGTACGGCCGAGGCACTGGCGTTCGGGACCCTGCTGGCCGAGGGGCACACGGTGCGGATCACCGGTCAGGACGTGGAACGAGGGACGTTCAGCCACCGTCACGCAGTGCTCCACGACACCGAGACGGGGGCCCCCTACATCCCGCTCGACGGTCTGTGTGAGGATGGCGACGCGCGTCTGCTGATCAAGAACAGCATGCTCTCCGAGGCAGCCGTGCTGGGATTCGAGTACGGCTACAGCACCGTCGACCCGAACCGTCTCACGGTGTGGGAGGCGCAGTTCGGAGACTTCGCGAACGGGGCCCAGGTCCTGATCGACCAGTTCATCGCGAGCGCCGAGACCAAGTGGGGACGCTCCTCGGGCCTCGTGATGCTGCTTCCGCACGGCTACGAGGGTCAGGGCCCGGAGCACTCCAGCGCGCGACTCGAGCGTTTTCTGCAGCTTTGCGCCGAGGACAACCTGCAGGTCTGCAATCTGACGACTCCCGCGCAGTACTTTCACGCGCTACGGCGTCAGATGCACCGGAACTTCCGAAAGCCCCTGGTCCTGATGTCGCCCAAGTCCCTGCTGCGTCATCGCGCGGCGGTGTCGACCCGGCGCGAGTTCGAAGAGGGTCACTTCCGCTGCGCACTCCCGGACCCGAGGGTCGAGAGCGGCGAGGTCGATCCCACGAGCGTGCGTCGGCTGCTCGTCTGCAGCGGGAAGGTCTACTACGCGCTGGACGCGGCGCGCGCAGAGCACGCGTTCGACGATGTCGCCATCGTGCGGCTCGAGCAGCTCCATCCCTTTCCCTTCGAAGAGCTCCGAGAGGTGCTGTCCCGCTTCTCGGTGCAGGATGTGGCCTGGGTCCAGGAGGAGCCCTGGAACCAGGGGGGATGGAGCTTCGTGAAGGAGCGGCTCCACCCGGCGCTGCCGCCCGGTGCGCAGCTTCGCTACATCGGACGCCCCGAGGCGGCTTCGCCCGCGACCGGCAGCTTCTCGCAGCACGTCGAGCAGGAGGCGGAGTTCCTGCAGGAGGCCTTCGCCCTCCACGCGCGCCGGCGTCTCCGAGGATGAGTCTGGCGCCGCGCTCCGCGCGACTTCGCTAGACCACGCCCACGACCCAGAGGGACCTCGGTCCATGCGCGCCCTCGACCAGCGCCTGCTCGATGTCGGCCGTCTTGGACGGACCTGCGACCCAGACGCTGTGGGGGGTCGAGAGACCGCGAGCGGAGATGCGAGCGACCGCCTCGTGCATGTCGGCGACCAGGTCCGTCGCCTCGATCAGCAGCCACAGGTGCTCGCAGAGCACCCAGAGCGAGCGATGCGGCGCCAGGTCGGCGGTCAGGAGGATCGCGCCGTTCTCACACACGCCAAAGGCTCCGCGAGCGATCGCGAGCGATACGTCTGCAAACTCGCGCGGGGCGCCCGCGGCGACCTGCCACGGTCCGGCGCCCAGCATCTCGACTGCGGCAGGCTCCGCCACGCAGCGTCCGGATCCGAGCTGGGCGACGCGCTCGCGCGCCGCCCGCGCGGCTTCGGCGCGAGAGACCGGGCCCAGGACGTGTGCGCCAGCCGCCGTGGCGGCGCTCCGGAACGCCTCCCAGGCGCCCGGCAGCGCGCCCGTCGCGGGCGCCGGAGGAGTCGGCGCGGGGACGTAGGGGCCCGGGTGCTCCCGGCGACCGAGCGTCGCCGATCGCACGGCCCGGAGGATCTGCTCGCGGGCCCCTTCCGAGACGGGGTCGCGTTCGCTCATCGATGCCGCCCGCGGTCTCGCCGCCAGCCTCGTCGAAAGCTCTCTCTGGGTCGCTCTGGCAGGTCGCGGCTTGCGAGCCAGGCCGAGAGCGGGTTGCCCGGAAGGCGCAGCGACCAGAGGGGCCAGAGTCCCCGAGCCAGGCGACCTGCCGCCTCGAGTGCGAGCGGGTGTGAGAGCACCCACGCGGCGGATCGGACACCGAGGCGGCCGACGCCCCGGATCGCCGTCCGCTCGCCGCGCCATGCCAGGAGCTGGCTGTGGAGATCGATCCGGACCGGACACACCGCGCTGCAGCTGCCGCAGAGCGAGGAGGCGAAGGGAAGGGTCTCGGTTGCGCGCGTGGGGGCCAAGGCGGGAGCGAGCACGGCGCCGAGAGGTCCGGGAGGCGTGAAGCCGTAGGCGTGCCCTCCGGCGCGACGGTAGACGGGACAGGTATTCATGCAGGCGCCACAGCGGATGCAGGCGAGCACCGAGGCGTGGCGGGAATCGGCGAGCAGCCGGCTACGCCCGTTGTCGACGAGGACGACGTGTTGCTCGGCGCCCTCTCTCGGCCCGGTCAGCAGGGTGGTGTAGACGGAGAGGGGCTGGCCGGTCGCGCTGCGCGCGAGCAGCCGCAGCAGCACGGCCAGGTCTTCCAGCGTCGGGAGGACCTTGTCGATCCCCATGCAGGCGATGTGGAGCGGAGGCAGGCTGGTGCCCAGGTCGGCGTTGCCCTCGTTGGTCACGATCGTGAGTGAGCCGGTCTCGGCGATCGCGAAGTTCACTCCGGTGATGCCCGCCTCGGCTTCCAGGAAGCGGGGACGCAGGTTCCCGCGAGCGATCTCGACCAGTCGGGCGGGGTCGCTCTCGCCCGAGGGCGCTCCCATCTCGCGCTCGAAGAGCCGCCCGATCTCGGATCGCGTGCGGTGGATCGCAGGGACCACGATGTGGGAGGGCGGCTCGGCGTAGAGCTGCACGATGCGCTCTCCGAGATCGGTGTCGGTCACCTCGATGCCGCGTGCCTCGAGATGGCGATTGAGGCCGCACTCCTCCGTCAGCATCGACTTGCTCTTCACCACACGCCGGACTCCGCGCTCGGCGAGCAGGCCGTGGACGATCCGGTTGTGGGCGTCGGCGTCGCGGGCCCAGTGGACCCGCGCTCCGCGCTCGGCGGCGTGTCTCTCGAACTCCTCGAGATAGCGACCCAGGTGATCGAGGGTGTGCGCCTTGATCGCGGCCGCCTGGTCGCGCAGGGCCTCGAAGTCCGGGACGGCCGCGGCCGCGCGGTCCCGAGCCTGGCGCAGCGTCCAGACGCTCCGATCGTGCCTGTGGACCGCCGCCTCGTCGGGCAGGACGCGTCTGGCCTCCCGGTCGAGCGGCAGGCTCACGCCGGCCTCCGGTCCAGGATCTCGGCCAGGTGCAGGGCTTGCGGCCCGACCCCCGCGCGACGCCGGAGCCCTTCCAGGTGGAAGAGGCAGCTCGAGTCCGTTCCCGTCATGATCTCGGCGCCGGTCGCCTCCAGCGCCCGCAGACGATCGCGGCCGATCCGCGTCGAGATCTCCGGAGACTCGACGGCAAAGGCGCCTCCGAAGCCGCAGCACTCGTCTCGTCGCTCCGGGAAGACCAGCTCCAGACCTCGCACCGCGCGGAGAACCTGCTCGACCGGACCCGGCGGGGCCGCACCCGCAAGCTCGCTCGGCCGACCGAGCCCCAGGTCTCGCAGCCCGTGGCAGCTCTGGAGCAGGGCGACCCGATGGGGAAAGTGCGCCCCGACGTCGACGAGATCGAGCACGCGAACCAGGAACTCGGCGAGCTCGAAGGTGTGCGTGCGGATCGCGTTCTCGGGTGGGCGGGCGGCGATCCCGAGCGCGCCGTAGCGCTCGCGGATGGTCGCGACGCAGCTGGCCGACGGCGACACCACGTAGTCGACATCCCGAAACCAGGTGAGGTGCCGCCCTGCGAGCGTGCGGGCCTCGGAGGGCCGGCCGAGATTCAACAGTGGCTGGCCGCAGCACGTCTGGCGCGAGTCGAAGACCACCTGGCAGCCGGCCCGTTCGAGCACCCGCACCGTCGCCCAGGCCACCTCGGGTGCGAGCTGATCGACGTAGCACGGAACGAAGAGGCCGACCCTGGGGCCCCGGCGTGCGGCTCCGTCGACGGTGCCCGGAGTGGGATCGGTGCTCATGCGTCGGGGAGCAACGCGCCGACCTCGTCGGGCTCGACGGAGTAGCTCTCCCCGCAGAACTCACAGCGCACCTCGAGCGTCTCCCCGGTCGCCGCGGCCTCGCGGACCTCGCTGCGCCCGAGCAGGGTGAGGGCGCGCAGCACGCGGTCCCTGCCACAGCCACAGTAGAAGCGGGGCTGTGTCGAGTGACGGCCCCGGGTCCCGACTCCGTGAAAGAGAGTGTCCACGAGGCCATCGGCGTCCAGGCCCGAGCGCAGCATCCCTGTGGGGGAGGGGGCCTCTCGAACGTTCCGCTCCAGGCGCTCGAGGGACGTCTTCGACGCTCCCGGGAGCGCCTGAACCAGGAACCCACCGGCCGCCTCGACCGAGCCGTCGGCGGCGACGTAGACGCCGAGACCGACCGCGGAGGCGGTCTGCTCACTCCGGTCCAGGTAGCGCGCCAGGTCCTCGGCGATCTCGCCGGAGGTGAGCGGCACGACGCCGCGATAGGGCTCGCGGCGCGAGGGGTGGGAGCGGACGACCCCGAGAAGTCCGCTCCCGACCGCGCGGGCGACGTCCAGCTTCCCCTCTCGTGGGGGCGGATGGGTGCCGGGTCGCGAGACGTAGCCGCGAGCGCGAGCCGATCCGTCGGCGATGGCAGTCAGGCCGCCCAGCGGACCGTCGCCTCGGAACTCGAGCTGGACGCGCTCTTCGGGACTGCTCCCGCTCGCCAGCAGGATCGCACCCATCAGTGCGCGTCCGAGGGCGGCCGTCGCGGTGGGCGCCGTCCGGTGGCGCCGGGCGGCCTCGGCCACCAGGGAGGTTCCCACGATCGCCCGGATCGAGAGGTCCCCCTCGGCCGAGAGGGCGCGCACCAGTTCATCCTGGGGACGAGCCATGTCGAACGTTCCTTCCAGATCCGCGCCGGGGCGGACCGCCGCAAGCGTGCCGGTCAAATCGGCGGTCGACAAGGCCAGAGGCCCTGCCTAAGCTAACCGCTTCCCGGCACGGGGGAGATGCTTCATGTCCTGGCAGCGATCGATTCACACCGCGGTGCGGGCCCTCAAGACCGAAGAATCCGCGTTGGAGAAGCAGCTCGAGACACTGCGCTCCAAGATTGCGGACCTCGAAGAAATGGCGCGTCAGGGAGGTGTAAAGTCCTCCGCCCGCCGACCTCGGCGCAAGCGTCAGCTCAGCTCGGAGGGGCGGGCCGCGATCTCGCGAGCCGCGAAGAAGCGCTGGGAACGCTATCGCGCCGAGAAGAAGCGAGCGACCCGGCGTCGCTCCTCTTGAGCCCTTCGCCGGGCCTGCGGCCCGGGGCGCTGGCCGTGAGCATCCTGCTCGCCCTCTCGGCCTGTACCCTGGATCTGGGCGCCTTCACGCGCTCGCAGCCTCTGACCGAGACCGTCGTTCTCGGGGAGTCGGGTCCGAAGATCCTGATGCTCGAGCTCGAGGGTCTGCTGACCGAGAGCCCGCGCCGCCGGGCGCTTGGAACGGCCCCCAGCCTGGTGGCCCGCGCGCGGGAGGCGCTCGAGCGGGCCCGCGAGGACGACGACGTCGCGGCCGTGCTGCTGCGCATCCGCTCTCCCGGTGGGACGGTCGCCGCCAGTGAGACCCTCTATCACCTGATCGAGCAGTTCAAGAAGGAGACGGGGCGGCCGGTCACAGCACAGCTCCAGGGTCTGGCCACCTCGGGGGGCTACTACGTGGCGATGGCCGCAGATCACATCGTGGCACACCCGACGACGATCACCGGGTCGATCGGAGTTCTCCTGGCGGGCGTCAACGTGGCGGGACTCATGGAGAAGCTGGGCATCCAGAACCAGACCCTGACGAGTGCGGAGTTCAAGGATGCCGGCTCTCCGCTGCGACCCATGCGACCCGACGAGCGCGCGCAGCTCCAGAGCGTGATCGACGATCTCTACGCGCGCTTCCGCGAGGTCGTGGCGGCCGGCCGGCCTTCTCTCGACGAGGCGGCGATCGCGAAGCTGGCAGATGGTCGCATCTTCACCGCTCGCCAGGCACTCGCAGCCGGACTGATCGACGAGATCGGCTACCTGGAGGACAGCGTCGCCGAGACCGAGAGACGCGCAGGCATCGAGCACTCCCGGGTCGTCGTCTACCACAGTCCTCGAGAGTACAAGCAGAACCTCTACAGCCGCGCTCCGGTCGGCCCGCTCCAGGTGGTCGACGTGCACCTGCTCGACCTGGGACGGCAGTGGATCCCGCCGGGCTTCTGGTATGTCTGGCCCCCGGCGCTGGGGAACGGTCTCCACCCCTGAGCCCGGGCAGGGCACCGGGCGCTTCGGGGGTCGTCCCCCCGGTCTGGCGCGGCATCAGTGGATTCGCGGCTCGAGGGGCAGCGCTGCGAGGATCTCGGCCTCGCGTAGCGCCAGCTGCGTGAGCCGCTCGCGGACCCCCGTCGGCCCCGGCATCCCCGCCGCGAGCTCTACGAAGATACGCGCGTGACCCGCCTCGGCGCGGGCCAGCGACGAGAAGAGCGCGCGCAGCGAGGCGTCGAGAGGGCTCTCGGCCAGCAGGCTCAAGCGCTCGTGGGACCGTGCCTCGATCAATCCCGCGACCAGCAGGCGGTCGATGCTGCGCTCGGGTGAGCCGTGACGGATCTCCCGGCGCAGGGTCTGGACATAGGGGTCACCCGGATCGGGTCCGAGCGCGCCTCCGCGCCGCAGGATCTCGGCGTGGACGCGCTGGAAGTGGCCGAGCTCCTCGATCGCAAGGGACGAGAGCTGGCGGACCAGGCGCGCGCGCCCCGCGTCGGCCGAGACCAGCGAGAGGGCCTGGGCGGCGGCCTTCTTTTCGGCGTGCGCCAGGTCGCCGAGCAACCGGTCGGGATCGGAGACCGCCGCCGGCAGCCAGCGTGGGTCGGTGACGGATTGCAGCATGCTCCGAGGGTAGCGCGATGCTCTGATATGATGGCGCCGCCCAATCGATGAGGAGCGCAAAGGTGTCCGGAATCGTCCGCTACGGAAGCTATATCCCCTATTTTCGCCTCGCGCGCTCCGCGATCGGCGCCGGCAAGGGAGAGCGCGCGACCGCGAGCTATGACGAGGACTCGGTGTCGATGGGAGTGGAGGCCGCGCGCGAGGCGCTGCGGGGAGCCGCTCCCCCGGCGGCGCTGGTCTTTGCGACGACCAGTCCCCCCTACGCCGAGAAGCTGAACGCGGCCACGCTGCAGGCGGCCTGCGCCCTGCCCGAGTCGCTCCGCTCGCTCGAGCTCGGGGCCACGAGCCGGGCGGGCCTCTCGTCCCTGTGGCTCGCAGCCGACATGGCCCAGGCCGGGACGCGAACCCTCTGCGTTGCCTCCGACGTGGTCGTGGGTGCTCCGGGTGGGGCGCGCGAATCGGGTGGAGGCGACGCGGCGGCTGCGTTCGTGCTCGGTGACGAGACCGAGGCGGGAGCGAGGCTGATCGGTCGGGCGGCCGCGACCCAGGAGCTGCTCGATGTGTGGCGGCTGCCGGACGAGCCCTTCGCCCACCAGTGGGAGGTGCGCTTCGGTGCCGAGATCGCCACGGCGCTGCTCGTCGATGCCGCGGAGCGCGCGCTGAAGGACGCCGGGGTGCAGCCTTCGGACCTCAAGCTGACGATCCTCGACGGCACCAATCCGCGCGCGCTGGCGGCGATCCCGCGCGCGCTCGGGCTCAAGCCCGAGCAGGTCGCCGATGGGCTCGCCGACTCGGTCGGTCGCTGCGGCGCCGCCCACGCGTGTCTGCTGCTCGCCCGTGCCCTCGACGCGGCCGCGCCCGGCGACCGCATCCTGGTGCTTTCCGCGGCGGATGGCTGCGACGCGGTCGTCCTCGAGGTGACCGGGCGGATCGCGGACTGCCGACCGGCGCACACGGTCGATGCCTGGATCGCCTCGAAGCGAGACGACCTGGCGTACCTGAGCTACCTGAAGTGGCGCGGGGTGCTGCCCTTCGAGCCGCCCCGGCGCCCCGATCCCGAGCGGCCCGCCGCGCCGCCGAGCCGCCGGGCCGAGGCCTGGAAGTTCTCCTACGTCGGGAGCCGCTGTCGCGCGTGCGGGGCCGGTCACCTGCCGCCGCAGCGCGTCTGCGTGAAGTGCGCGGCCGTGGACCAGATGGATCCGGAGCCCTACGCCGAGGTTCCCTGCCGGGTCGCCACCTTCACCCTCGATCACCTCGCCTACACGCTGCAGCCGCCGGTGGTGGCGGCGATCCTCGACTACGAGGGGGGAGGCCGCACCAACGGCCAGCTGACCGACGTGGACCCGTCGGTGGTCGAGATCGGGATGGAGCTCGAGATGACCTTCCGGCGGCTCTTCACCGGCCAGGGGGTTCACAACTACTTCTGGAAGGCGCGGCCGCGCCGCTAGGCAGGCGCCCGGGGCCCGCCGGAGCGTCGGCGGGGCGCGCTCTGGGCTAAGATCGAATCGAGCGGGGCGAGCGAGTCGCCCGAAGGAGTCGAGATGGCGAGCAACGGAATCCGCGACCGGGTAGCCATCGTCGGAATGGGCTGCACGCCCTTCGGCGAGCACTGGGACAAGGGCGTGAGCGATCTGCTGGTCGAGGCGACCGGCGAGGCCTTTCAGACCTCCGAGATCGAGGCCGACCAGATCGATGCGTTCTGGCTGGGGACGATGGGCAGCGGGACTTCGGGCCTGGTGCTCTCGGAGCCCCTGAAGATTCCCTACAAGCCCGTCACGCGGCTCGAGAACATGTGTGCGACCGGGAGCGAGGCCATGCGCAATGCGGCCTATGCGGTCGCGAGCGGTGCCTACGACCTGGTCATGGCGGTCGGCGTCGAGAAGCTCAAGGACTCGGGCTTCTCGGGACTGACGGGTTCCCGCCCGCCCTCCGACGGCACCGAGTCGGCCATGACCGCCCCCGCCACCTTCTCGTTGCTGGTCCCGGCCTACGCGAAGAAGTACGGCGTCGACGAAGACACGATGAAGGACGTGCTCTCGCGGATCGCCTGGAAGAACCACGTAAACGGCGCCAAGAACCCGAAGGCGCAGTTTCGCAGGGAGGTGCCCCTCGAGAAGATCAAGGCCTCGCCGCGGGTCGCGGGAGCGCTCGGGATCTTCGACTGCTCCGGGGTCAGCGACGGCTCGGCGTGCGCCATCCTGTGCCGGGCCGAGGATGCGCACCGCTACTGCGACAACCCCATCTTCATCAAGGCGCTGGCGTTCTCGGCCGGACCGGCGGAGGGCTACTACAGCCAGGACTACGACTTCACGACCTTCCCCGAGGTCGTGGCCAGCGCGCAGGATGCCTACAAGCAGGCGGGGGTGACCGACGCGCGCGAGCAGATCAGCATGGCCGAGGTCCATGACTGCTTCACGCCGACCGAGCTGGTCCTGATGGAGGATCTCGGCTTCTCGCCCCGCGGGCAGGCCTGGAAGGATGTCCAGGAGGGTCGCTTCGATGGCGACGGTCCGCAGCCGATCAATCCGGATGGAGGGCTCAAGAGCTTCGGCCACCCGATCGGCGCCAGCGGCCTGCGGATGATGTACGAGATGTGGCTGCAGCTTCGGGGCGAGGCGGGCGAGCGGCAGATCGCCAACCCGCAGCTGGGCCTGACCCACAACCTGGGTGGGGCCCCCGGGCGTTGCGTGAGCTTCGTGTCGGTCGTCGGCCGCGGCGACTAGGCGCGGCCGGGGGGCCCAGCGTGGAGAGCGACGGCGGGCGCCACGAGGTCCCTACCTTCTGCAGGGTCTGCGAGCCCGCCTGCGGGCTGGTCGCCACCGTGGGGGAGGGCGAGCTCCAGGGTCTTCGTCCCGACCGGGAGCACCCGGTCACCCGCGGGTTTGCGTGCCACAAGGGGCTCGCGTCGATCGACATCCATCGCGATCCCGACCGCCTGGGCTACCCCGAGAGGCGTCGCGAAGACGGGCGCTTCGAGAAGCTCTCGTGGGACGAGGCGGTCGACGAGATCGCCGGCCGCCTGAAGGGCCTCCTGTCCCGCTACGGACCCGAGGCCGTGGGCTCCTACATTGGCAACCCGAGCGCCTTCAACGCGCTGCTCGGTGCGGCTGCTTCCGGCTTCTTCAGAACCCTCGGCGTGAGGCGGGGATTCAGCTCGGGCACGCAGGACTGTGCGAACAAGTTCGCGGGCAGCGAGGCGGTCTTCGGCTCGAGCACGATCCATCCGGTTCCCGACCTCGATCACTGCGACCACCTGCTGATCTTCGGCGAGAACCCGCGCGTCAGCCACATGAGCTTTCTCGCGATCGCCGACCCCATGCGCGTGCTGAAGGACGCGCGTCGGCGCGGCGCCACGATCCGCTTCGTGAATCCGCGCCGGATCGAGTCGGCGGGTCCCGAGGTCGGAGACGTGGTGCAGATCCGGCCCGACACCGACGTGTACCTGCTCGCGGCCATGCTCGCCGAGATCGATGCGACGGTCGGCTTCGACGCCGAGGTCGTGGCCGCGCACGCCACGCGCATCGAGGCGCTGCGCAGCTTCGTGCGTCGCTACCCGGCCGATCGCGTGGCCCCCGTCGTCGGTCTCGCGGCCTCCGAGATCCGGGGTCTGGCCGCCGAGTTCGCAAGGGCGGAGCGCGCGGCCGTGCACATGTCGACGGGCGTGAACATGGGACGCCAGGGCACGCTCGCCTACTGGCTCCTGCACATGCTCTCCTTCGTCACCGGCAATCTCGATCGGCGCGGCGGCAATCTCAAGTCGGACGGCTTCTACCCCAACAGCCGCGCCGGCCGGGGGGGTCCCGACGACGCCTTCCGGGAGAGTCCCTTTGGGCCGCTCCGCCGCGGGACGCTGCCCGCCAACCTGCTCGCACAGTACATCGAGGAGCACCCGCAGCCCCTGCGGGCGCTGATCGTGGTGGCGGGCAATCCGCTGCTCTCGGTGGCGGGCGAGCCCGCCCTGCGCCGCGCGTTCTCGAAGCTCGAGCTCCTGGTCACGATCGATCTCTACCGGACCGCCACGGGCGAGCTCGCGCACTTCAACCTGCCCGCGACCGACTGGCTCGAGCGTGCGGACCTCAACATCGCGGGTCTGGGGCTCCAGCACAGGCCCTGGGTCCAGCTCGGTGAGCCGGTGGTGCCGCCCCGCGACGAGCGCCGGGAGGAGTGGTGGATCTTCGCGCGCCTGGCCCAGGCAATGGGCCAGCGTTCCGCGCTCGACGCTGCCGACCCCGAGGCGCTGGTCTGGCAGCGGATGGAGCACATGCTCGCCCGCTCGCGGCTCTCGCTCGCGGATCTCAAGCGGGATGCGCGCGGCGTGGTTCTTCCCCGCTCCGAGCCGGGACGCTTCTACGACGAGGTGATCCAGACCGAAGACGGCCGGGTGGATTGCTGCCCGCCGGGCTTCTCGGGTGCCCTCGAGCGCTGCGAGGAGATCTTCGAGCAGCTACGAGCCGAAGGCCCCGAGGTGCTGAAGCTGATCACCCTGCGGACGCCCTACATGCACAACACCTGGTACCAGAACCTGCCTCGACTCAAGCGTGGCCTGCACGATCGCAACTGGCTGCACATGAATCCCGAGGATGCCCGCAGCCGTGGCTTCGCGGATGCGGCACGCGTATCGGTGAAGAGCGCCCATGGAGAGGTCGAGACCCAGATCCGTCTCGACGAGAGCCTCCGGCCCGGTGTCGTCGCCATGACCCACGGCTGGGGCAACGCGAGGACCTCGGGCATGCAGGTCGCGCAACGCCACCCGGGCGCCAACGCGAACATCCTGCTACCGGCGGGGCCGGGAAGCTTCGAGCCCCTCTCGAGCCAGGCCCACATGACCGGGATCCGCGTCGAGGTCGCTCCCGCCTGAGCCGCCGAGCTCCCTGCGAGTCCCGCGTTCGATCCCCGCGACGGGCAGGCCGTCCCGGACGATCAGGGCTCGCGCAGGCCCCGCCGCGACCCGGGGACCCGGGGTCAGGATCCCGGCCAGGTTGAGGGGGTCCGCCGCTCCGATCCGGATCTCGATGGCATCGGGATCGGCCGCGCGCTCCCGGCGCAGCAGTGGAACCGCCTCGGGCAGGGCGAACTGCTCACCGACGAAACCACTCACGAAGCGCCCCCCGCGCACCGTGCCGCGCGCTTCCATCTGGCGCAGTGCGCGGTGGATGGGACGCCAGCCTTCCGGCAGCCACTCGCGCGCGAGCAGATCCCGGAACACCACGCCGTAGCGGCGAAGCAGCCGCTCGGCCATTCCCTGCGCGAGCGTCTCCCGGTCGAGGTCGCCGGTCTCGGCGCACTCGAGGGCGAGATCGGCGGTGCGGGCCACCTTCGCCATCGTCCCTCCATGCCCGCGCTCGCGCCCGAGCCACGAGCCACGCCCGGTCGAGTGACCCCGTTCGGGGTGATCCGCAGGCGCCCGGGTCGAGGGCGTGCACGCGGGCGAGCGCCCGTCAGCAGCCGGCGCAGGGGCGCGAAGCCGTCGCAGGTGATTCGCCCGCGAGCGACCAGCTCGCGCAAGGCCTCTTCGACCTGCACCGCAAGCAGCCGGCTCCGCTTCTGGATCTCGCTCGCGAAGAGCGCGCCGCGTTGATCGAGCAGCTCGAGAACCCGCTGCGCCGGACCACCGAGCGGCGCGGCGTCGGCCTCGCGAGGGACCGACGGCCGCGCACTCTCGAGCAGCGCGTCGAGATCGTCGCGCGGGAACAGCGCGATCGGTGTGGCGCGCGACGGTCGCGAGCGCGCCTCGAGCGCTGCGGGAGCCAGCCGGCCCCAGGCCACCTCGCCGCACAGACAGAGTCGATCGAGGAGCTCGGGACGATAGCCCGCGATGCGAGCGGTCAGCAGCTGGGACTCCCAGGCTCCGGCGGCGGCCTCGAACCCCGAGAGCTGCGCGATGGCCTCGCGGGTGCCCGCCTCCCCGGCGAGTCGCGTCTCGGGGTGCAGGTGCTGCCAGCGCACGAGGAAGCGGTAGCAGGCTCGTGCGCTGACCGGCTCGATGCCGCGCCGCAGCTCGGCGATCGTGTAGCGGTGGATGCGCGCCAGCAGGCTGCGGTCGCAGAATTGGGCGTCGGCCAGCGCCGGATCGAAGCTGCCGCGGACCACCGCTCCCCGGCTCTCCCAGCGAGCGAGTGACCCTTCTACCTCGGCCGGCTCGAGTCCGAGCCGCTCCGCCAGGAGGGCGGAGGTCGTGGGGCCGACGACCTCGAGGTGACCGCGCACGGCACGGTCGACGGCCCCTTCGCGCTCGGACCCCGGTGCGCGCAGCGCCTCGGGCAGCTCGACATCGGGCGCGAGCTGCGCCTCGGGGAACACGGTCTCGAAGTCGGGGATCCGCTCGGCAGCCACCAGGGCTTCCGGCCTCGGGCAGCGAGCCGCCCGACCGGCGCGGATCAGCGCTTCTGCGACGCGATCGGTCTCGCGCCCGCCCGGCAGGTCCCCCGGTCGTGCCCATCCCAGGTCGCCGAGCAGCTCATAGAGCTCGTCGGGGTCTCGCGGCGTGGCAAGGGCCTCCTCGCGCACGCGCCCGATTGCCTCGGGCTCGAGCCGGGCCAGGTCGCGGGCCGACTCCGGGAGCACGTGACGCAGCTGAACGGCGCGCGTCCGGCGCTCCTCCAGAGGCGCATCGTCGAGGAACGCGTAGGGCTTGGCGTTCAGGATCTCGTGCGCGAAGGGCGAGGCGCTGACGGTATCGCGCGTGTGGACCTTCACGGTACCCTTCTCGATCCGCTCGAGGAGCTCGCGCAGGCCCTCGACGTCGCAGGCCTCGTGGAGTGCGTCGTGCAGGGTCTGCCGCACCAGCGGGTGGTCGGGAATGTCGATCGGGTACTGGACGTTCTCCTGGCAGGCCGCCTGGTCGGGAAAGGCTGCGGCCATCAGGTCGTCCGCCTGCATGCGCTGAATGGCAAAGGGGACGCGACCCTTGCCGCGCGTGCGAAGCACGGCGAGGGCGCGCGTGGCGTTCCAGCGCCAGCGCGCCTGGAAGAGGGGCGACCCCAGCAGCGCCTGCTCGAGGGTGTCCTGGATCGTCGCGGACGTGAGGAAGCGCACCACCGACTCGAGCGGGAAGGTCTGGGGATTCCCGAGCGAGAGCACGAGGGCGTCGTCGGTCGCGGCAGCCTGCAGCTCCTGGTTGAACGCGCGGCAGAAGCGCTTGCGCAGCGCCAGCCCGAAGCCCCGGTTGATGCGCGCGCCGAGCGGGCTGTGCACGACGAGCTGCATGCCGCCCGCGTCGTCGAAGAAGCGCTCGACGAGCAGCGCGTCGCAGGTGGGCACCAGGCCCACCGACTCGAGCTGCGCGCGCACGTAGTCGACGAGCTGGCGGGCGCCTTCCGCGTCGAGACCGCACGCTCCCTGGAGCCACGCGGCGGCCGCCCCGGCGCCGGCCGCCGCGAGCCGGTCGCGGATC
>JBHHYV010000003.1:0-71816 GCA_046757685.1 Myxococcota bacterium | reverse complement strand
TGCGTATGCTTCCCCGGCGGAGAAGGTGAACTGCTCCATGCTGGTCATCCCACCGTACCAGTTTCGAACGTATAGCCCGTCTTTGATGTCGGAGATCATCTCCTCGAAGGTGCTCTCGCCGGGCTCGATGTAGGTGTTGCGCATGCGGATCAGAGGCTCGTCGGAGAACTCCCAGGCCCGGGCGTTGCCGGTCGGCTCGACCCCGAAGCGGGCCGCCGATTCACGGCTGTGCAGGTACGACTCGAGGATCCCCTCGCGAATCACGACGGTGCGGCGCGTCGGAACCCCCTCGTCATCGACGGGAAGCGTGCCTCCGGCCCCGGCGGTGTGCTCCGAGGCGCCGCTGTCGACGAGCGTGACGCGTTCGCTGGCGACGCGCTGACCGAGCTTGTCCCTGGCCACCGATCCGGCGAGCACGAAGTCCGCCTCGACCGTGTGCCCGATCGCCTCGTGCGCGAGCAGCCCCACGATCGCGGGCGCCAGGATCACCGTCGCCCGCCCCCCCTCGGGGTAGCCGGCGCGCAGCAGATCGACTGCGGTGTGGGACGCGCGCTCCGCCAGCGCCTCTGGAGCGTTGCGCTCGAAGAGGCACTCCCAGCCTCCCGTGACGCCGATCGACTCCGTGGCCGTCTGCAGCTCCCCGTCTCGCTCGGCGACGGCGCTGACCCGGAACTCGGGCCGGACCAGCTGGATCTCGGCGTCCGCCCCGTCCGAGGTCGCGATCACCTTCTCCTCGAAGATTTCGCTGTACCGGCAGGTGGCGGAACGGATCCGGGACGATCCGGCGCGCGCCCGGGCCTCCATGCGCAGGGCCAGGTCGACCTTCTCCTCGAGCGGCCGGGCCCGCAGGTCACGGTACCCGGGCTCGCTGTACAGGCCCCGCGCAAGGGGCGCCGGGGCCAGCCCGCCGACCCGCTCGCGACGGAAGGGCTCGGCCCCTCGCGCCGCCCGGCGCGCCCGCTCGATCGCAGCGACGATCGAGTCGCGGTCGCTGCGCGAGGTGCTCGCGAACCCGAAGGTGCCTCCGGAGAGCACGCGAACCCCCACCCCACGGCGCCGGGAGGTCTGGGCACTCTCGAGCCTCCCCTTCTCGACGTGGACCGAGTGCGTCCGGCGATCGTGGTAGCGCAGCTCCACGTAGTCGGCCGAAGCGCTCGCCAGGTCCCTCAACCGATCTCGCATGCACCCTCCAGGACGCGAGTCCGCACCCGCACGTTCGCGCGCGAGTCTCTCCCGTGGTGCCGGAGGTGGGACTCGAACCCACATGCCCGAGGACACGCGATTTTGAGTCGCGCGCGTATACCCGTTCCGCCACTCCGGCAGGGCGTGCAGTCTAGCGTAGCCGCCCGGAGCGCTCCTTGACCCCCTTGGAGGCCGCGGCTAGCCTCGCTTTCGCTGCGGCGGGACCCAGCGAAACCGCAGCCTCGTGGGGCTGTAGCTCAGTTGGGAGAGCGCTTGAATGGCATTCAAGAGGTCAGGGGTTCGACTCCCCTCAGCTCCACCAACGCACACGCCGACGTGACTCGAGTGCGTGCGCCCCTCTTCGCGGCCGTGACCGCGCTGGTCCTGGCGTGCGGTGGAGCGCGAGAGACCCTCGCTGCGGGGGCACTCACCGGGATCCCCGACGACGCTGGAAGGCGCCTCGAGCTGCATCCGCATGCCTTTCCGCCCCGCGATCCCGACTGGGCGCGACTCTGGCCCTTGCACGAGATTCCCGGCTGGGATCGGGCGTGGCGCGCGGGGATCGATGGCTCGGGGGTGGTCGTGCTCTTCCTGAACGCGGGGCCGACACCGGTCGGCCGGCCGCGCGGGCACTGCGGGGTCCGTTGCGACGGGGCCCGCTACCGCGTCTGGAGCAACCCGGGTGAGGCTCGCGCCCCGCACGACGGCATCGACAGCGATCACAACGGCTGCACCGACGACCTGCACGGCTGCTGGTTCTCCGCCGATCCCGCAGAGCGCCGCCAGATCCCCTGCATCTGTGCGGGTGGCATTCCCGACCAGCTCGACGCCTGGGACCGGATTGCCGGTCGACCCTTCTCTCCGAGCGTGCTGGGCCGTTTTCCCGGGGTTCAGGTCTTCCCGATCTACCGCAGCCGCGAGCGCCGCCGGGAGCTCGATCCCGAAGACCTGCGCACCTACCTACAGTCGTTGATCGATGCCCATCCCGAGCTGCGCTTCGTCCTCGTCCACGCCGCCCACCTTCCGACCCGCGATCAGCCCGGCACCCAGGCGCAGTGTGACGCCTACCGGGAGCGCCCCCCGCCGATCTCTCCCGACTCGCTCGCGCTCACCTTCGCACTCGAAGGGCTCCACCGGGTGGTGCGAGTGGGAATGCGCGCCCTCGACAGCTTCTGGCCCTACTGCGAGAGGCCCACCCACTGGCTCTCGATGGGGCTCTCGAACCGGGGGGGCCGACCGACCCAGCAGCTTCCCTTCGGCATGCTTCGCGGCGACCCCTATTACCGCGTCGGGATCGCGGACCAGACCCAGCCGGTACCCCTCAAGCGGCTCGTGGCTCCGAGCGCCTCGACCGGCCAGTCGCAGTTCAGCTTCCAGTACGTCGCGCCCCTGACCTACGTCCTTCCCGTGCTGCAGGTCGTCGAGCGGGTGCCCAGCGAGCAGCAGCTGCGCGACCTGCTGGAGCGCTGCGCTTCCCGGGAGGGCAGCCTGCCCGGACCCGATGGCCTGGGCGGGTGGGACCCCGAGACCGGCTATGGCATCCCGGACCTGGGCTGCGTGCTCGAGCGTGCGGTCCAGCGCTTCGGGGGCAGCCTCGGTCCGGACTGGGGACCGAGCCCGACGCCACGAGGACAGCGCCAGACCTCCCCCGCAGGTTCGTGATAGAACCTCGAAGCGGCCGGCCCTTCCGTCTCGTCCGGCCAGATCGCGGGGATTGCCCATGTGTGGCCGCTACACGCTGCACACCGAGAAGGAGCTGCTCGCCCGTCGCTTTGCGCTGGACCTGGACGGAGTCGAGGTCCCGCCCCGCTACAACATCGCGCCGACCCAGCGCGTGCTGATCGCGCGCCTGGAGCAGGGTCGCCGCAAGGCCCGCGAGATGCGCTGGGGTCTGGTGCCGAGCTGGGCATCGACGCTTCGGGGCCGCGGCATGATCAACGCGCGAGCCGAGACGGTGTGCGAGCGCCCAGCGTTCCGTGCGGCCGTTCGCCGTCGTCGCTGCCTGATGCTGGCAGACGGATTCTACGAGTGGCAGGCTCCGGCCCTCGAGCGCGGCCACAAGACGCCCTACTGGATCGCCCTGCGAAGCGGCGCGCCCTTTGCCTTCGCCGCGATCTGGGAGACCCGGCGGGCGCCGGACTCGAGCGAGCCGCTGCTCTCGTGCGCCCTGCTGACCCTGGCCGCGAATCCCGACCTCGAGGGCATCCACGCACGCATGCCGGCCATCCTGCGACCGGAGGCCGAGGAGGAGTGGCTCGATCCCGCTCGCGACAATCAGCCAGAGCGAATCCTCGAGGCCCTGCGAACCCTCCCGCCCGGAGCGCTCGCGGCTCGCCCCGTATCGACGGCGGTCAACCGCCCCCGCAACGATGGCCCCGAGCTGATCGCGCCCCACGACCCCCCGGAGACCGGCTTCGGCGCACCCGGAGGATGATCTTTCCGAAGTGGGCGCTGGCTTCGAGGAGGGCGTGCGCCTCCACGGCCCGCTCGAGCGGAAGCACGCGATCGACGACTGGCGAGAGCTCGCCCTGCTCGAGCGCCTTGCCGAAGCGCGCGAGGAACGCCGAGACGATTCGAGCCTTCTCGTGCACCGGGCGAGCGCGCAACGTGGAGCCGATCAGGCGCAGCCGCTTCAGCAGGAGCGGCGCCAGCTGGATCTCGGCGTTCGCGCCGCCCATCAACCCGATGAGCACCAGCGTCCCGCCGGGCGCCAGACACTCCAGGTGCTGGGCCAGGTAGGGAGCTCCGATCGAGTCGAGGATGGCGTCGACGCCCCGACCCCCGGTGGCCTCGAGAACCGCCGGCGCGAAGGGCCCGGCACGGTAGTCGAGGGCCACCACGGCTCCCAGGGCGCGCGCGCGCTCGCACTTCTCCGAGCTCCCGCAGGTCACGATCGTCTGGACCTTCGAGAGTCCCAGCAGGCGAATGGCGCTCGTGCCGATTCCGCTGCCCCCGCCATGGACCAGCGCCGCCTGCCCCTCGCGGAGACCCGCAAGCTCGAAGAGATTCAGGAAGCAGGTGAGGAAGGTCTCGGGAATCCCCGCCGCCGCTTCGAAGGAGAGCGAGTCGGGGATGCGCATCACCGAGCCGGCATCGACCGCCACGCGCTCCGCATAGCCGCCGCCGGGGAGCAGCGCCATGACACGCTCGCCGGGAGCCCACCCGTCGACCCCCTCCCCAAGTGCAGCCAGCGTCCCGGAGCACTCGAGCCCGAGGATCTCGGAGGCTCCGGGAGGTGGCGGATAGAGACCTCGGCGCTGGAGCAGGTCGGCTCGATTGAGTGCCGTCGCAGCCACGTCGATCAGGAGCTCCCCCGGGCGCAGGCTCGGCTCCGGAACCTCGCCGATCTCGAGGGTTGCCGCGCTCCCGCTCCCCCGGGTCTGGATCGCACGCATGCAGAGAGACTACCCTCCCGGCGCTATCCTTGGCGGCCGATGACTCCGGTCGAGAACGCGAGCGCCCCCGCGTGCCCCGTCGTTCTACGTATCCGCTTCCGAGAGGGGGAGCGGCCCCACCGCTTCTGGATCTCGGGCTGGCACCTGGGTCCTCGAGGCCGGCGCCGCTACAAGATCCTGTCCAAGCGGCTCGCCTCCGGAGAGCTCGAGGCGGTCGCGCTCGAAGAGCCCAGCGGCCGCCCGCGGCGCGGCCTGCAGCACATCGTGGTCCCGCGAGACGCGCCCTCTGGCTGGCTCGAGATCTGGGCCCGGCGGCTGGGAGAAGAGCTCGGGGTCGCCCTTCGCGCCTTCGACCTCTCTCACGTGGAGACCGCCGCCGAGTGGACTCGCGCGGCGCACGCCCTCGGCTGGCGGACGCGGGCGCGCGACTGATGCGCGCCCTCGCCCTCTATGGACGTGACTTCCCCAAGCTCGGCCCCCTCGGGGTCGTCGCCCTCCCCGAGGTGGGCGCCCTCGCGCTGACGCGAGGGCGCGAGCCCAAGCCCTATCGCCATACCGATCCCAACGAGGACGCCGCCCTGGTCGTGGTGTCCGAGCGGGGAAGCCTCTTCGCGGTCGCCGACGGGTACAACGGCGTCTCGGCGTCCGAGCGGGCCATCGAGGCAGTGGCGAACGCTGGTCCCGACCTGATCACGCTCAACGGCGAACGCTTCCACCAGCACCTCGAGCAGGTTCTCGCAGGGCTGGCTCGAGAGCTCGTCGACGTGGGGCCGTCGCGCACCTGTCTCCTGGTCGCCGCGCTCGTGGAGGATCGTTGCCACTGGGCCTGTCTGGGCGACTCGTCCCTCTACCGGGCCGGGCGGGATGCCCCCGTGACCGAGGAGAATCGTTGCGTGGTCGGCCCCGAGCTGCAGCTGGACGACGCGATTCGCAAGCGCGTCCTCGGGAGCTTCCAGCGCGGCTCCGGTGAGCGGATCGCCCTGGTGACGGACGGAGTCACGAACTTCGTGGCGGATGCGGGCCTCGTCGCAGAACGCCTGGCCGCGGAGGACGCGGAAGCGAGGTGCGCGCGCGGGATCGCGCTCCGGGCGATGGGCGACGGGGCCGGGGACAACATCGCCGTCGCCGTCGCCGCGCCGCCCTCCTAGCCGTCGCTGCGCGCGCGCTCGGGCGTCCCGCGATCGAGACGTCCCAGCCCCGGGATTGGCGGTGCCACGATCCTCGGAGCCGAGCAGCCGCTGCGCTTCCGATCTCGGGAGCCTGCGTGGGCTTCTGCTGCTCTCCCGCGACGCACGTCGCCGGAACCGAGCCAGCAGGGCCCTGGCAACGGCCGGCAGCCCGGTCCCGCTCTCGGGAAGCGAGCGGGAGGGTGCAGCCGGCCGGCAGTCGAGTCTCGATCGACCGGGGAACGCGCGAGAAGCTGGGCCACCCTCGACCCGCGGTGCGCCGCGGCACGCGACTTGAACAGTCCCGGGGCATGACATCCCCCCCAGAGCCGACCGAGCTCCCCGCCGTCCTCTTCGTCGACGACGAGGTCAACATCCGACGGGCTCTGATCCGGCTCTTCCGGAACGAGCCCGTACAGGTCTACCAGGCCGCATCGGCCGACCAGGCCCTCGCGATCCTCTCGCGGGTCCCGGTCGAGGTAGTGATCAGTGACCATCGCATGGCCCATCGGACGGGTGTCGAGCTGCTCTCGGAGGTCCGGGAACGCTGGCCCGAGGTCGTGCGCATGCTCCTGACCGGGTACACCGACATGGAGGTCGCGATCGAGGCGATCAACCACGGGGAGATCTATCGCCTGATCACCAAGCCCTGGAACGACGACGAGCTGCGCGCGACGGTTCGCGGGGCGATCGACGCCTGCCGCATGCAGCGGGAGATCCAGCGCCTCGACTCCCTGACGCGTGAGCAGAACCGCGAGCTGCAGCAGATGAACCGCGAGCTCGAGATGCGTGTGGATGCGCGCACCAAGGAGGTCCAGGACAAGCACAGTGAGCTGCGCCTGGCCTACGTCTCGACGGTACGTGCGCTCGCCGAGGCGATCGACGCCAAGGACCCCTACACGCGCGGCCACTCGGAGCGGGTCGGCGTCTACGCCTCGCGGATCGCCCGCCAGCTTCGCTGCGAGGTCACGTTCATCGAGCGCATCTACCTCGCCGGGCTGCTCCACGATGTGGGCAAGATCGGGGTCCCCGATGCCATCATCCGCAAGCCGGGTCGGCTGACACCGGAGGAGTACGCGCAGATGAAGCGCCACCCCGAGATCGGGGCGCGCATCATCGAGCCGGTGAGCTTCCTCGCGGACATTGCACCCTGTGTGCGCCACCATCACGAGTGGTTCGACGGCTCCGACCGCGGCTATCCGGATCGCCTCTCCGGCGACCGGATTCCCTTCGCGAGCCGGGTGATCCTGGTCGCCGACACGGTCGAGGCGATGACCTCGGACCGCCCCTATCGGCGCGCGCTCCCGATGAGCCGGGTGATCGACGAGGTGCGCAAGTTCACGGGACGCCAGTTCGACCCCACCCCCGCCGACGCCTTCCTCGAGATCGTCGAGCGAGAGGGCGACGGCTTCATCGAGAAGGCCAGCAAGTTCGACATCGAGGCGTTCCTCGCGGAGGCCGCCGAGGGCGACTGATGCCCCTGGACCCCTCGAGCCCTCCGACGGATCTCGTCGCGCTGCATCTGCAGGCCGCCCAGCTGGCGGACCCCGAGGCGGCACGCGAGATGCTCTTCGCTTCCGGCTTCGTGGACGGCATGCTCGATGGGCTCAGGGCCGTGCGCGCCTTCCGCGCGCTTCCGGCTCACGTGCCGGCGCTCCCGCCGCGCTACGCGCTGCAGATCGAACAGGCGCCTCGCCCGGGGGAGCCGCGCCTTCTCGCGTCGCTCCCGCGCTCCCGCGAGGCGCGCCTTCCGGTGCCGGGGGGCGGACCCGCCTGCCTGGTCGCGGCGGGCTACGGATCGGGCTGGCACTCGGCCCTCTCGCGGACGACATGGCTGCTCCGCGAGACCCGCTGTGCGAGCGAGGAGCGCGGGCCGTGCCGCTTCGAGGGAAGGCCCGTTCGCAGCTGGCTCGACCTCGATCCAGACTGGACCCGGACGCTCCTGCCTGCGCTGCGCTTCGACCGGGTCGAGGAGCAGATCGAAGCGCCTTCCCCCCTGCAGGCGGCGGGAGATCTGGAGCTGGGCCCGGACCCGGGGCTGGACCCGATGTCGCCCGCCCTCCAGGTCTGGGGCCCGGTCGTCGTCCTGCCCTACGGGGGCGTTCGGGAGGGGAGCACCTCGCTCGACAGCCTGCTGCGCGATCCCGAGACCGAGGAGATTCGCGTCGCCATCATCGATGTGACCGGCGTCCGGGTCGACGGCGCCGAGGCCCTGGGCCTCGCGCGCCTCGATTGGGAGATCCGACGCCGGGGGATCGACGTGATCATCGCCGGCCGACGCGGCCGCCGGCGCGGGGAGCTGGAGACGCGCGACGTGGACCGCGGGATCGCCCTCGCCTTTCAGCTCTGCACCCCGGAGCCCGGGGTCGGCCGCGCGACCGGCTAGGCTTCCGGCCCAGGGGTTCCGAGGCATTCCTCGCTGGCGGGCGCGCTCGCGGCGTCATCGCCCAGCGCGCGGACCTTGACCCCAGCCTCGTGAAGGAGCAGGAGCGAGGGCTCGGCCAGCGGGAAGGGAGCCCCGTAGACGACCTCTACGATCCCGGTGTTGATGATCATCTTGGTGCACATCAGGCACGGACAGAGGGTCGTGTAGATCGCGCCCTCGCGGACCCGCACCCCGTGGTAGGCCGCCTGGGTGATCGCGTTCTCCTCGGCGTGGCTGCACAGGCACTCGTCGAGCCGCGTGCCCGAGAGCGCCGCGCCCGCACAGCGAGGGCAGCCTCCCTCGTTGCAGTTGCGCACCCCGCGGGGAGTGCCGTTGTAGCCCGTCGAGATGATGCGGCGATCCGAGATCACGACCGCTCCGACCTTGCGCTTGACACAGTTCGCGCGTGACGCGACCACCCGAGCGATGTTCATGAAGTAGGTGTCCCAGTCGGGCCGGGACCGAAAGAGCAGGCGGCGTTCCAGGAAGGCCTGGACCCTGGCGTAGAGGGTCTCCAGGTCCGAGTCGTTCGGAATGATCTCGTCCGCGAGCTCGCCTACCGCGAGCAGCTGCTGCGCGGCGGGGTCATCGCTCGCGAGCTCCCGGGCCTGCTCGGCCTCGAACTCGGCGAGGGTCTGCGGCACACCCACGCGTCCTCGCGCCCGGGCCCGCTCGAAGCGCAGCTCGGCGGGGGCGTCGATCCACAGCAGCACGAAGTCCCCGCCTGCGCGCAGCGCCGCCACCTCGGCCGGGTGTCGAATCGAGTCGATCACGTGATTGCGATCCGCCGGCAGCCGCGCGAGCACCCGCTCGGCGAGGATCGCGGGTCCGAATCTCTCTCGCAGCGCGCGGCCCCGCGCGATCATCGCGTCGCGCGTGCACTCGATCGCCTCGCGCGCGAGCTCCTCGCGAATCACGTCCGAGAGGGACTCCCGGTAGAAGCTCCGCTGGGCCAGGTACTCGACGACCTGGGTCTTTCCGGCGGCATTCAATCCGGCCACGCCGATCCGCATGCGCCCGTCCCTCCCCCGCTGCCAGGGCAGAGTAGCACGCTGGATGTTAGGGTCCGGCCCGATGGCACGAAAGGTCCCCAAGCCGTGGGGTCATGAGCACATCTGGGCCGAAACCGATCGCTACGCCGGAAAGCTGCTCTCGATCCGAAGGGGTGCGCGGCTGTCCCTGCAGTTTCACCGCACGAAGGACGAGTCGATCTACGTCCTGACCGGACGGCTCAGGCTGCGACTCGAGAACGACGCGGGCGAGATCGAGAGCCACGACCTGGGGCCGGGGGAGAGCCGCAGGATCGCTCCCGGTCGCCGCCACCGCTTCGAGGCGCTCTCGGACACCGAGCTGATCGAGGTCTCGACGCCCGAGCTCGACGACGTGGTGCGGGTCGAGGACGACTACGGGCGCTAGCCCGAAGCCATGAGCCGACGTGTCCTGGTCACCGGTGCGGAGGGATTCGTGGGAGCCTGGCTGCTCCCGGCACTCGAGTCGCGCGGCGACACGACCGTGGCCAGCTACCGGCCCGACCGCGCGGCCGGGGCTCCCGCACCTCGTCGACAGTGGCGGGCCTGCGACGTTCGGAACTCCTCGGCCGTCGCACAGCTCCTCCGCAGCGCACGCCCCGACGCGATCCTCCACCTGGCCGCCCTCGCCTCTCCGCCCGAGGCCCAGGCGGATCCCCTGGCGGCGCTCGCCACCAATACCCTCGCGGTCGACTCCCTCGCGCGCGCGATCCTCCGGTGGGCGCCCGGCGCGCGGCTGCTCTACGTGAGCACCGGCGAGGTCTACGGCGCTCGGCCCCTCGGAGCGGCGCCCGCCCGCGAGTGCGATCCGCTCCGGCCCGAGTCGTTCTACGCGTCGACCAAGGCGGCAGCCGAGTGTCGCCTGCTCCTCGCTGCCAAGGCCGAGGGTCTCGACGTCGTCGTGGCCCGGCCCCTCAACCACAGCGGTCCGGGGCGCCCCGATCGCTACGTCGAATCGTCGTTCGCACGGCAGATCGCCGTGATCGAGTCCGGCCGGCGCGAGCCGACGATCCTCGTGGGCAACCTGGAGCCGGTTCGCGACTTCTCCGACGTCCGCGACGTGGTGAGCGCCTACCTGCTCCTGCTCGAGGACGGGGCACCGGGCGAGGTCTACAACGTGTGCAGCGGCCGGGGCCGGACCGTGCGCGAGGTGCTGGACTACCTGGTGGCTCGCGCGCGGCGCGAGGTTCGCGTCCAGATCGACCCGGAGCGCTTTCGGCCCGCCCCTCCCGAGCGGCTCTCACTCGTCGGCGATCCCGGTCGTTTGCGCGCCCTGGGGTGGCGGGCGCGTCATCGATTCGAGGATACGCTCGAGACCCTGCTGGACTCCTGGAGAGCCCGACTCGCCTGAACGCGGCGAGCGCACCACAGGTCGCCCGACTGCGCTTCTCGTCGCTCGTCGAGAGTCTCGAGCCCGAGGGCCCGCGTGACGGCCGACACCTCGCGGCTCTCGGCCGCGAGATAGCCCGACAGGATCAGCGGCCCGTCGACGCGCGCCGCCAGGGGCTCGAGCCAGGGTCGCAGCCGGGACCACAGCAGGTTGGCCACCGCCCCGTCGAAGGGCCGGCCGCCTCCCCGCCGACTCGGAGACGCGAGGGTGTCGAGGGAGCCACACACGATGAGAGCATCCAGCGCATTGCGGCTCGCGTTGCGTCGGGCCGTGGCGCAGGCAATCGGATCGATCTCGAGCGCGAGCGCGGCCCGCGCCCCCGAGCGCAGCGCCGCCAGCGCCAGGATCGCGCTGCCCGCACCGAAGTCGATCCAGCGTTCCCCGGGCGCGAGGCACTCGAGGAGCAGCGAGAGAGCGAGCCGCGTCGTCGCGTGCTCGCCCGTACCGAACGCCTGCTCGGGGTCGATGATCAGCTCCGGCCGTCCGCGCGAGGGCACGAACGAGGGCCGCACCCATAGGCCCGCGATCCGGCGCGCCCGGAGTCCGCGCCGCCACAGGGCCTGCCAGTCCCGGTCGCGTTGCAGGCGAGGTGCCGCAACGCGGATTCGCCGCGCGACGTCGGCCAGGGCCTCCAGGTCACGGCGCGGGGCCTCCGCAGCCCGGAACCAGGCGACCAGGGAGCCCTCGCGCTCCTCGATCCCGAGCGTTCCCAGGGCATGGAGCTCCGCGATCAGGCGGCCGTGCTCGTCGGCCGGAGCCGTGATGCGAACCGCGAGCGTGTCGCGGTCCTCTCTCGAAGCACGGGACATGCACCCATCGTCCCCCATCCCGCGAGGAGCGCAATCGACTCCGCTACCTTGAGCGCATGAACGCCGTCATCTACCTCGATCGGGATGGCACCCTGATCGAGGATACCGGTCACCCCTACCGGATCGACGAGTACCGTCGCCTGCCGGGTGCCGCGGAAGGGCTCGAACGCCTCCAGTCCGCGGGCTACCGGCTCGCGATCGTGACCAACCAGTCGGGCATCGCGCGGGGCCTCTACGACGAGGCGGCCTTCTGGCGCTTCCAGGAGCAGCTCGTGCGGGACTTCGCAGCGAAGGGAGTCCGCTTCGAGGCCACCTACTTCTGCCCGCATCTCCCGGACGCGGGCTGCGCGTGTCGCAAGCCGCGTCCCGGAATGCTGCAGCGTGCGCTCCGCGAGATGGCTGCCGATCCCGACCGCTCGTGGATGGTGGGCGACCGCCCGAGCGACGTGCAGGCGGGCCTCGCCGCGGGGCTCCGGGTGCTACAGCTCGGGTCGGACCTTCCGGATCTGCGCGCGGTGGCAGACCGGATCCTGGCGGACGGAAGAGCGCCGCAGACCCGCTAGAGCAGGTAGCGCCAGGCGAGCGCCGCGATCGCCGCGAGCATCAGCAGGCTGAGCCAGCGATTTCGGCGGCGCCAGATCCGCTCGCGCTCCGCCAGCCAGCTCTCGCGGTCGACATTCGGAGGGCGCCGGGCCATCGCCCCAGTGTAGCGGCCGGGCGGCGCCCCTCGGGGGCGACCCGAAGGCCGAGATCTGGGCGAAATCGGCCCAATGGGGGTTCTGGGGGCTGCGGCAGGGGTGTAAGCTCGACGGGTTCGATCGACCGGGGAGGGTCTGGAATGGGTCACTCTGGCATGGGCAGGATGGGACGGCTCGGGTCGGTGCTCGTACTCCTCTTGGCGACGGGATCGGCACGGGCCCAGGAGGCCAGCGAGGACGTGGTTCCGGGCGTTCCCTTCAAGGAGGGAGACGTCCTCACCTTCGAGCAGCTGAACAAGCTCAAGAACTACCTGCCCGAGCAGTTCTGGCAGAACCGGGAGTACTTCTTCTACGAGGGAATGAAGATCCACGTCGGGCCCTTCTTCCGCAAGTACCCCAACGCTCCGGAGTACGAGGCGGTCAGCGCCCGGTACGCGGGGCAGGCGACCATCGGAAAGGACGGCGCGCTGCTGAACTACACCGCGGGCCAGCCCTTCAGCCAGATCGACTGCAAGGGAGATCCGCAGGCCGCCACGAAGATCATCTGGAACTTCATGAAGCGCTGGGAGGGCGACGGCTCGCGATCGCAATGGTCGTACACCTACTGGGATCGCGGCGAGCAGCTTCCGCTCTACTACGAAGGTACGGCCAAGTTCATCTTCATGACCAACCGGGTCGAGCCGCAGTACGAAGCCAACGGAGCGGCGCTCTTCAAGAACGACAAGCGCAAGGAGATCCAGGGGGTCGAGGTGACCGCGCCCTTCGATGCGCGTGGCATCCTCGTCATGACCTACCGCTACCAGTCGTCCGAGGGACCGCTCGAAACCTCGAAGAACGATGACACGTGGGTCTACCTGCCCGATCTCCGCAGGGTCCGCCGCATCTCGACCGCTCAGCGCACCGACTCCGTACAGGGCACCGACTTTACGCGCGACGACCTTCGGAGCTTCGACGGAGTCCCCCCGCAGTACACCTGGGAGTGCCTGGGGGAGCGCGACGTGATCACCCCCTTCTCCACCACCAAGCTCGCCTACCCCTACACCGACGACTACAACTTCGGTCCCTTCGGCTTCTCGTACGCCGCCGACAACTGGGAGATGCGGCACGCGTACGTGATCCGCTTCCACCCGCGCAACGAGGACCATCCCTACCACCACAAGGACATCTATCTCGACCGGGAGACCTACGAGCCGCTCTACAGCTTCGCCTACGACCGCAAGAGGGAGCTGTGGAAGATCATCTGGCACAACCACCGCTACAGCGAGGACTGGAAGGGCCAGACCGCGGACCGCAAGGACCCCAATCGGAAGGACGGCGTGTGGTACTCGGGCTGGGACGGCGTGAAGGAGGCCGATGACATCCGCGTGGTCAGCGACATCATCGTCAATGTCCAGACCGGGACGGGGAACCGGATCGAGTTCTGGGACAACGACGGCGACCCCCTGCCGAGCAAGGGCAAGATCCGGCGCTACATCGACATCGGCCGCCTCAACAAGGGTCGCTGAGCGGCGGAAGGCTCGACCACCCACGGAGAGACCGTCGGCGGAGCGCCCAGCCGGAGGCGAAGCGCTCCGAAGCGCGCCGTCGTCCACAGCGTGATCGCGCGGCGCCGGAGCCGAGCCCGCACCGCGCGAGCAGGGAGGGGGGCCCGCCGACGCCGCCCCCCACTCGCCAGCGCCAGGTCGGGATCCAGACGCGCGAGCAGGGTCGGGTCCGTCGAGGTGGCGCTCCCGTGGTGCCCGAGCTTCAGGATCGCGCACCTCTGGGCTTCCTCGCGCCCGGCAAGTCTCCGGTCGACACGTGCGGGGGCATCCCCCGCGAGCCAGACGCAGCCGTCCTCCGCGTCGAGGCGAAGCACCAGCGAGAGATCGTTGGAGTGCGGGCGCGGCGAGCCGGACCGTGCTGCGGAGGGGGGCCAGAGCACCCGGCCCTCGAGCCGACCCAGGCGGAAGCGATCGCCGCTCGCCACGACGCGCAGCGGAATGCCGCGACGCGCGGCCAACGCCGCCAGCGGCCGGATCCGGGGGTCACGAAGCGTATCGAGCCCGACCCGGATCTCGCCCACCGAGAACGCGCGGAGCACCGAGCGGGCGCCGCCCAGGTGGTCGCGGTCCGGATGGGTGATCCAGAGGGCCGAGAGATGCAAGACCCCGAGCGCGCGCAGCGCCGGCGCCACGACCGTCCGGCCGGCATCTCCCCCGGTCCAGGCAGGACCGGAGTCGACGAGCCAGGACTGCTCGCGATCTCGGACCAGGATCGCGTCCCCGTGCCCGACATCGAAGAGCCAGACCTCGGGGTCGCCCTGCGAGTGCGAGGGCCAGAGCGCCAGACCGGCGCCAGCGAGCGCGAGGCATCCTCCCGCCGCCCTCGCCCCGAGTCGGCCCGCGACGGGCTCCCGAAGCCCCGAGCGCAGGAGCAGGCCCCCCACCGCGATGCCGAGCGCGCTGAAAACGGGGTGAGGCAGCCCGGCCAGGAGATCGGGGGACTCGAGCGCCTGCGCGAGCCGAATCGCGATCTCCGCCGCCGCCTGGGCCGCCTCGTCGAGCCCGGGAATCGGGGCGCCGAAGAGGGCTCCGAGCCCCCCCGCAGCCAGGCCGAGAGGGACCACGACGGTGCCGACCCAGGGTACCAGGACGGCGTTGGCCCCGAGCGTGGCAGCCGGGAGAGGCACCCCCAGGGCGGCCAGGACCGGAAGTGTGGCAAGGCTGGCCCCGGCGGCGCAGCCGATGCCGCGCGAGAGGGCGCCTCCGCCGGGCCGCCAGATCAGGATGCCCGTGACCGCCAGGACCGAGAGCCAGAGCCCAGGCTCGAAGAGTGCGGCGGGATCCGCGGCCAGGACCGCGAGCGCCGCCAGGGTGAGCGCGTTCGCCGACTGCTGCGGCCGCCCACCGAGGACCGCCACGGCTCCGGCCCACGCCATCGTGAGGGCCCGAAGAGTGGGCGTCGCGAGCCCCGCCAGTGCTCCGTAGGCCAGCGCCACCAGCGCTCCCGCCGCCAGCGAGATCCCGGAGACCCTTCGTTGCCACGCGGCCACCGGCGATCGCCGCAGGAGCGCTCCCACGAGCGCGCGCGCCAGGCCGAGGAGCCATCCGATGTGGAGCCCGGAGATCGCTAGCAGGTGGCGCGTTCCGGAGCGCTGGAAGGCCTCTTGGACCTCGCTGCCCAGGCGGGTGCGGTCTCCGATCGTCAATGCTCGGAGGAGGCCCCCCGCGCGGCTCGGCTCTCCGCGAGGGTCGACGGCCGCCCCGATCGCCCGTCGCGCGCGTTCGAGCGTGGCCCGAGCTCCGGTCGGCGAGAGGGCGCCCGCGAGCAGGGAGTCGCGCACGCGAGCCCGGGCGCGCACGCCCCTTCTCGCCCAGCGGCGACGCCAGTCGATCGCCCCGGGGTTTCGGGGCCCGCGAAGCCGCTCGAGGGTGACCTGCGATCGGCCCTCCTGCCCCGGCAGCCAGCGACACAGCTGCGGGGGACCCTCGACCAGCACCCGGCCCTCGACGCCCGTCCCCGCTCGATGGCGACCCGCGGCCAGGAGCCGGGCCGGAGCCCGGCAGCTGGCCCCCCACCCCGTGGGAGCGCTCAGGAGGCGCAGGTCGACGAGGCGCTCCCCCACTGCGGGCTGCGGGACCGAGAGCGGAAGGGCGAGTGCCAGCGCCCCCACCGACACCGCCAGCAGTCCCTCGGCGAGCGGGCGCGCTCGCGGCCAGCCGAGCGCCGCGGCCGCGGCACAGATCGCCCAGGCACACGTACCCGGATGGGCGTCGAGACGGTCGGCGAGCGCGATGCCCGTGGCAAAGGGGGCGAGCAGGCGCAGCGCGGGAAGCCGCGTGAGCCGCTCGAATCGGGGTCCCTGCATCGCCGGGGTCGCAGGAGCAAGGGGGGTGCCATCCTGCGGGCGCCTCTGCCTTCCCGAGTGGGCTCCGGCGAGACCGCGAGCACACGGAGGGAGAACGCGCGCTCTCTCGGCGCGGCGTCATCGAGCACCCCCTGCGAAGGGCCTGCCCCGACCTCGCGCTCGCTAGTATTTCGTCCCAGGAGCTCCGAGGCAGTTCTCGCGGTTGGGGCGCCGCGCTCGCAAGGCGCGCGAGCGAGGCGAATCGGTAGATTCGTCGAGCGGGGGCAAGGCCGCGAACGAGGATGCCACGCCCGTCGAGGTTGCGAGCGAACTCCCGGGACGGGGCACTAGTGGCGCCAGCTCCGCGGGACGCCCGCTCTCGAGGCCCGGAGCTCCAGCTGCTCGAGCTGCCTGCGCCAGTAGTCGCGGCTGTGCTCCATGCGCGTCCGCAGGTCGCTCCCGGTCGACGGGAGTCGCTCGGCGAGTTGATCCAGGCGGTCGCGAAGGGTCCGGATCATCCGAAATCGCGCTCGCCAGTAGGACTCGCCGTAGCCGCCGTAGATCCCCTCGACGCCGGCCAGATCGATCTCCTCGAGGGTCAGGATCCCCCGCTCCGGATCGGTCTCGACGCGGAAGTGGTTGAAGAAGGGCATCCCGAGCAGGCCCTGCGCCATGGTGTCGAGGACCGCCATCTCGACGTTCTCGACCATGGCTCCGCCCAGCGCGACCTCGCGCAGGGTCACCACCGGCACCAGCATTGGCTCCCCGCTGATGCCCGCCACGACCGTCACCGGGGTGCTCTCGTCGATCCGGACCCCGAGCGCCTCGACGGCCTGCCTCGGGATCGTGTTGATCGCTGCGCCCGTATCCACCTTGAAGCTCGCATGGATGCGGCCCTCCAGCAGGGCGGAGACGCGCATCTCCAGGCCGGCGCGCTCCACGCGGATGCGGTAGCGCCGGCCGGATCGGCGCGCGATCGCGCCCTCGGCCGCCGCCCCGGGCGCCGCGGGAGAGGCCCGGGTCGATCCGCTGGGGTCGGGATCCACCCGGTTCCAGGTCCCGCCCGAGGCCCGGGGCACCGGCGCCAGAGCGCGCTCGCTCTCCGGGACGCGCGAGAGGTCATCGGTCATGTGCACGTGGCCCTGGGTGTCGGTCCAGGTGTAGACCGCCGAGCCGGCGGGTCCCGGTCCCAAGAGGCCCAGGCCAGCCCCGAGCGCCACGGCCCAGCCCAGACCCGCTCGCCGGGCTCGTCGGAAGGCGCGGGAGGGAGGAGTGCGAGCCTCGGGCATCGAGGGCTCAATCGGCCTGTGGCGGGGTCCCCTTGACGGGGTCGTCGGCGGGCTCCGGAGCGTCGAAGAAGGCGCGGATCATGCGTGCGTTCGCCCGGGTGAGCCCGGGGACGGCCGCCAGCTCCTCCTCGGTCGCGCGCTTCACCCGCTCCAGGCTCCCCAGGGTGCGCAGCAGCGAACCCCGCCGCTTGGGTCCGATCCCCGGCAGCTCATCGAGGATCGAGCGCAAGCTCGTCTTGCGCCGCAGCTCCCGGTGATAGCGGATGGCGAAGCGGTGAGACTCGTCTCGCACGCGCTGCAGCAGCAGCATCGCGGGAGAGTCGGGAGCCAGGACCAGGGGATCCTTGATCCCGGGACGGAAGATCCGTTCGCGCTTGGTCCCCGCGTCTCGACGCACCCGGGTCTGGGCAGAGTCGAGATCCCGCTCCTTCGCGATCGCTGCCAGCTCGATTCCCGTGATGCCCCGGTCCATCATCACGGCACGAACCGCAGCGAGCTGGCCCTTGCCGCCATCGAGCAGGATCAGGTCGGGGGCTTGCTCCTCCTGAAGGCGACGGAAGCGGCGGGCCAGGACCTCCCGCATCGCGCCGTAGTCGTCGCCCGGCGCCGTCTCGCGGAGCCGGTAGCGGCGGTAGGCCGACCGTTTTGGCTGGCCGTCCTGGAACACGACGCGCGAGGCCACGTGCAGGCTTCCGCGCAGGTGCGAGACGTCGTAGCACTCGATGCGGCGTGGGAGCGCCGGCAGGGCCAGTGCCTTCTGCAGCTCTGCCCCCAGCCGCTCGAGCGAGTGCTCGCGCCGCGTTCGCTCGCTGAGCGCCAGCTCGGCGTTGCGCTGCGCCATCTCGACGAGCCGGCGACCCTCGCCGCGCTGTGCGACCCGAAGCTGGACCGACCGGCCGGCGCTCTCGCGCCACAGCTCGACCAGGGGCTCGGCCGCCTCGACCGGCATCGAGAGCAGCACCTCGTGGGGAATCTCGCGGCCCGCTCCATAGAACTGGCCCAGGAAGGACCCGAGCACCTCCGCGTCGTCGAGATGGACTCCGCGGAACGCGTAGTGATCGCCGCCCAGGAGCTTTCCGCGCCGGACGTGGAGCACCTGGATCTCGACGTTGCTGGCCGCGCGCGCCAGGGCGAGGGCGTCCCGATCGACGAATCGGGTCGATACCATCGACTGCTTCTGCACCGTGCGCTCGATCGACTCGATCCGATCGCGCAGTCGCGCGGCTTCCTCGAAGCGCTCGGCCGAGGCGGCAGCCTCCATGCGCTGGCGAAGGTCCCGCACCAGTGTTCCAGACCGCCCCCGCAGGAAGAGCACCGCTCCGTCGACCAGCTCCCGGTAGGCCGGGTCGTCGATCTCGCCGCAGCAGGGCGCCGAGCAGCGCCCGATGGCGTGCTCCAGGCACGGCCGCCCGCGACGCCGGTAGCTCTCGAGGACCCCGTTGCTGCAGGTGCGCAGCGGGAAGATCCGCTGCAGCTCCGAGAGGGTCTCGCGCAGCGAGAGGCTCGAGGTGTAGGGACCGAAGTAGACCGCGCCATCGGCGGCGAAGCTGCGCGTCTCCCGGAAGCGCGGGTACCTCTCGCCCGGCGCCAGCTTGAGCCCCAGGTAGTTCTTGTCATCTCGCAAGCGGACGTTGAAGCGCGGACGGTGCTTCTTGATCAGCTGGTTCTCGAGGAGGAGTGCGTCCTTCACACTCGCCGTGACCACCACCTCGAGATCCGCGATCCTCGGGACCAGGAAGTGGACCTGGTGGCGTCCATCGCCCGATCCGAAGTAGCTGCGCACGCGCGAGCGCAGGTTCTGGGCCTTGCCCACGTAGAGAATGCGCCCTTCCCGGTCCTTGAAGAGATAGACGCCAGGGCCGGTCGGGAGCGACGCGATCCGCTCCGCGATCCCGTCGGCCAGCGCCGGCTCCGGGGTCATCGCTTCCGGCGTCCCCCGCGCGCACGACCCCGGCGCGAGGGCTCGGACCGGCGGAATGCTCCGATTCCGAGCAGCATGGCCTCCTCGAGCGCCACGATCCGGTCGCGAAGATCGGCCGCGCGTTCGAACTCCAGGCTCTCGGACGCCTTGCTCATCTGCGCGCGTAGCTCCTCGATCTTCGCCGCGGCATTCTCGAGCTCGAGCTCCGAGTCTGCGTCCACCTCGACGGTCACGTAGTCCGCCTCGTAGAGGCTGTCTCGAAGACTCGAGATCTCGCTCTGGACCGACTCCGGGGTGATCCCGTGCTCGGCGTTGTACGCCAGCTGGCGCTCGCGCCTGCGCTCGGTCTCCCCGACCGCGAGCTTCAGCGCCTCGGTCTCCTGGTCGGCGTAGAGGATCGCCGCGCCGTTCAGGTTGCGCGAAGCCCGCCCCATGGTCTGGATCAGCGAGCGCGCGGAGCGCAGGAAGCCCTCCTTGTCGGCATCGAGAATCGCCACGAGTGAGACCTCGGGCAGGTTCAATCCCTCTCGCAGCAGGTTGATCCCCACGAGCACGTCGAACGCGCCCTGGCGGAGCTCGCGCAGGATCTCGGTGCGCTCGATCGTCGCGATCTCGGAGTGCAGGTAGCGAACCCGGATGCCGAGCTCCTGGTAGTAGGCACAGAGCTCCTCCGCCATCCGCTTCGTCAACGTCGTCACCAGGACCCGCTCCCCCTGCTCGACCCGCTGGCGGATCTCCTCGAGCAGGTCCTCGACCTGGTTTCCCGCGGGCCGGATCGACACCCGGGGCTCGATCAGACCCGTCGGGCGGATGATCTGCTCGACGACCACGCCGCGGCTGCGCTCGAGCTCCCAGTCCCCGGGGGTGGCCGACACGTAGACGGCCTGCTTCACCCGCTCCTCCCACTCCTCGAAACGCAGCGGACGGTTGTCGAGGGCCGACGGCAGCCGGAACCCGAACTCCACCAGCGTCTCCTTGCGCCGCCGGTCGCCCCGGTACATGCCCCCGATCTGGGGGATCGTGACGTGGCTCTCATCGACGAAGCACAGGAAGTCCTCGGGAAAGTAGCTCAGCAGGGTGTAGGGAGGCTCGCCGGCCCGACGGCCGTCGAGCCAGCGCGAGTAGTTCTCGACGCCGTGACAGAATCCCATCTCGCGGAGCATCTCCAGGTCGTACAGGGTGCGCTGCTCGATCCGCTGGGCTTCGAGGAGCTTGTCCGCGCTGCGAAGCTCGACGATCCGCTGATCGAGCTCCTCGCGGATCCCCTCGATGGCCCGCACGAGCTTCTCCTCCGTCGACACATAGTGGCTGTTGGGAAAGATCATCATTCGGCGCGGGCGCGAGAGGATCCGCCCGCGCAGGGGGTCGACCTCGGTGATCGCCTCGATCACGTCCCCGAAGAGCTCGACGCGGATCGCGGAGGCATCTTCGTAGGCCGGAAAGATCTCGATCACGTCCCCGCGGACCCGGAACGTCCCCCGATGGAAGTCGTAGTCGTTGCGGTCGTAGAGCATGGCCACGAGCTTGGCCAGCAGGTCCTCTCGCCGGAGGGTCTCGCCCCGCTCGAGGTAGACGTGCATCTCTCCGTAGCTCTCCGGGGATCCCAGGCCGTAGATGCAGCTCACGCTCGCGACGACGATCACATCCCGGCGCGAGAGGACGGAACGGGTGGCCGAGTGCCGGAGCTTGTCGATCTCCTCGTTGATCGAGGCGTCCTTCTCGATGAAGGTATCCGTCGTGGGCAGATACGCCTCGGGCTGGTAGTAGTCGTAGTAGGAGACGAAGTACTCGACGGCGTTGTGCGGAAAGAGCTTGCGGAACTCGCCATAGAGCTGGGCGGCGAGCGTCTTGTTCGGTGCCATCACCAGGGTGGGCCGCTGCACCGCCTCGATCACCCACGACATCGTCGCCGTCTTGCCGCTGCCGGTGATCCCCAGCAGCGTCTGGTGCCGTTCGCCGCTGCGGATGCCTTCGGCGAGCGCGGCGATCGCCTGCGGCTGGTCGCCGCACGGTCGATACTCGGAAACGACCTCGAAGTCAGGCACGCCGCCAGCGGGTTCCTTCGGGTCCGTCCTCCAGGACGATCCCCTCGGCGAGGAGCGCCTCGCGGATCTCGTCCGCCCGCGCGAAGTCCCGCGCCTCCCGGGCCGTGTTGCGCTCGGCGATCAGGCTCTCGATGCGCCGGTCGATCGCCGGTGCCTCGAGCTTCGCGTGCTCGAGGTCGAGGCCCAGCACGGAGTCGAACTCGCCGAGCAGCGTCCACTTCTCGACCCCTCCCAGCTCCGGGCTCCGCACGGTCTCCCAGAGCGCCGCCAATGCCTGGGGAGCGTTCAGGTCGTCGAAGATCGCCCGGCGGAAGCGTTCCCGGTAGCGGGCCACGTGTTCGCTGCCCCGCGAGTCACTGGCTCCGCGCAGCTCGAGGGCGTGGCGCACCAGCCGGGTATAGGTCTGCTGGGCCCCGCGCACGGCCTCGACCGAGAAGGCCTGCTGCTGGCGGTAGTGCGCCGTCAGGAAGAAGAGCCGGAAAGCCAGCGGCTCGACGCCCCGCTCTGCCAGCTCCGAGAGTGTGAGGAGGCCGCCCGTCGACTTCGAGATCTTCTTTCCGCTGGCCATCAGCCACTCCTCGTGCATCCAGAAGCGGACCCAGGGCCGGACGTCGAAGGCGTTCTCGGCCTGCGCGATCTCGTTGGGGTGGTGCACGGGAAGATGGTCGACTCCGCCGGTATGGATGTCGAAGGGAACGCCGAGGTACTTGGAGCTCATCGCGGAGCACTCGAGGTGCCAGCCCGGAAACCCGACGCCCCACGGGCTCGGCCACTCCATCTGCCGCCTCGGTCCGTCGCGGGGGGAGAACTTCCAGAGGGCGAAGTCGGCGGGACTGCGCTTCTCGCCCGCGGCCCCGATGCGCGCGCCCGGCCGCTGGTCGGCGAGGTGGGTGCGGGCAAGCTCGCCGTAGTGGGGATCCTTGGACGTGTCGAAGTAGATCCCATCGGACGTGCGGTAGCAGAATCCCCGTTCCTCGAGGATGCGCACCATCTCGAGCTGGTCCGCGATGTGGTCGGTCGCCCGGCACCAGACCGCGGGCTCCAGGCAGTTCAGGCTCCGGAGATCGTCCTGGAAGATGCGGGTGTAGCGCTCGGCCACCTCGTGGGCGCTCTCGCCGGACTCGCGGGCGGCCCGCTCCATGCGGTCCTCTCCCGAGTCGGCGTCGTCGGTCAGGTGGCCGACGTCGGTGATGTTGATGACCTGGCGAACGCGATAGCCGGCGTACTGGAGCGTACGGCGCAGCAGGTCGGAGAAGAGATAGGGACGCATGTTCCCGACGTGCTGGTAGCTGTAGACCGTCGGGCCGCAGGAGTAGAGATGGACCCGTCCCTCGTGGATCGGCTCGAAGCGCTCCTTGCGGTGCGTGCGCGTGTTGTAGAGGACCAGCTCGCTCAAGTGTCGCTCCTGGAGATCAATACGGCGGCCTGTGCAGCGATGCCCTCTCCCCTTCCCAGGGCACCCAGCCCATCGCTGCTCTTCAGCTTCACGTTCACCCGCGCTCCCTCGACCCGCAGCAGGCGCGCGAGGGACGCCTCGATCCTCGCTCGCCACTCCGCCAGCCGGGGACGCTCCGCGATCAACGTCGCGTCCACGTTCTCGATCCGCCAGCCCGAGAGCTCGCAGAGGATCCGCTCCAGCAGCACCTGGCCCGAGGCGCCCTTCCAGCGGGAGTCCGAAGAGGGGAAGAAGGTCCCCAGATCCCCCGCCCCGGCCGCCCCGAGCAGGGCATCCCCGACGGCGTGCGCGAGGACGTCGGCATCGGAGTGACCCTCGAGTCCCTCCGGCGACGCGACCGTCACGCCCCCGAGGATCAGCGGGCGGCCTGGGACGAGCCGGTGCAGGTCCCAGCCGGTCCCGACCCTCACCACCCCTCCCTCTTCCCGGCGCTCGCCGGACGCGGTCCGGCCCCGCGTTCGGAGAGGACGCTGCCCGCCCGCTCGAGGTCACCCGGGCCGGTGACCTTCCAGTTCCCCTGGCGGCCGGGGCAGGTCAGGACCCGAGCTCCCAGTCGCTCGACGAGCGAGGCGCAGTCGGTGCCCACGAATCCCTCACGGGAGGCCTTCTCGAGCGCCTCTCGCAGGAGGCTGAGCCTGAACGCCTGCGGTGTCTGTACCCGCACCAGCTGCGACCGGGCGAGGGTGCGGACGACGACACCGTCGCGGACCTCCTTCAGCGTGTCGACGACCGGCAGCACCGGGATCGCGGCCCCGGTCTCGCGCGATCGTTCCAGGACACGCTCGGCGTCGGCGGGCTCGACCAGGCAGCGCGCGGCGTCGTGGACCAGGACCCACCCGCAGTCGGGCCAGCTCGCCTCGAGTCCCTCGAGACCCCGCGCCAGCGACGCCTGGCGAGTGGCTCCTCCCGTCACGGGAGGGAGCCAGCGCGCCGGCGCGCGGAAGGGCTCCGGGATCTGCGTCTCCGGAGGGAGCACACACTGGATCGCCTCCACCCTGTCGGCGCGGCCGAGCGCCTCCGCGCTCCAGGCAATGAGGGAGCGGCCCGCCACGGCGACCAGGGCCTTGGGCCGACTCGCACCGAGCCGCCGCCCCTGCCCCGCTCCCAGAACCAGCGCTGCCGCCCTCACGGTCGAGAGAATAGAGGAACCTCCCGGAGAGCCGCTCTCCTAGCGGACCGCCGCGGCAATCTGGTCGTCGATGACCTCGAGACCCTGCTTCTCGGCTGCGGCCAGCTCCTGCGCCAGCAGCGAGTGCGCGGAGTCCATGACCCGGCGCTCGCCGAAGGAGAGCTCCTTGACGCTCTGCAGGCGCATCAGGTCGCGAAGAACCTCGGCGACCTCGTAGATCGTCCCGGTCCGGAGCTTGTCCTGGTACTCGCGAAACTGGCGGCTCCAGGTGATGCCGCTGGCGCGGCGGCGCCGGGTTCGCATGCGCAGGATCTCCCAGATCCGCTCCGCTCCCTGGCGCCCGACCACCGCGCGCAGCCCGACCTCGGTGACGTTCTCGCGCGGGATCAGGATTCGCGAATCGTCCTCGAGCTTGCGCAGCACCATGAACTCGCGGATCTGACCCGCGATCTCCTGCTCGCAGATCTCCTCGATCCGTGCGACTCCCTGTCCCGGGTAGACGGCCAGCTCTCCCACCCTGGCCTGCCAGCCACGCACTTCCGCCAACGCGTCCCCCCCATAGAGAGCATACGATCCTAGCACGAGTCGCCCGCTCACCGGTGTGACCCGGGGTGCGACTCGAAGTGCGACGTGGAGTGTGACCTTCGTGGCTGCACTCGCGCTTGGACTTCCCCCCGCCCTTGCTCTAGGGTTCTGACCCGCCGGTCCGCCCAGTGAACGATGGCTTCGATTCCCCAGGGCAACCCCGCCGCCCGCGCGGCGGAGTTCTCGAGAGACCGGCCCGACCCCTTTGGAGGCGGAGATCGAGACGGCCGTGGACCTGGATGCGAACGGAGCCGCTGCACGAGGCAGGAGGAAGAGATGAGACGGATCGGGCTTCTCGCACTCTCGGGAGTGCTGGCAGCGGCGGGTACCCCCGCGTGGTCTCAGCCCGCACAGCCCTCGGAAGAGCCGGCGGGAGAGTCCGCGCCCGGAGCTGCAAAGCGCGAGATCAAGCTGAACCTCTCCGAAGCCGAGCGCCGGGCGCTCGAGAGCAACCTGCTCCTCGCCGTGCAGCGCGCAGAGCCCGGCATCCAGGCGGCCGTCGAGGGCCAGGCGCGCGGAGCCTTCGATCCGATCCTGTTCGCCTCGGCGAGCTTCGAGCGCCGGGAGACTCCCGTCGCCAGCACCGTCCAGGCGGCGTTCGGCAGCCCCTCGCAGATCGACGAGAACGAGTGGCAGTACAGCTCCGGGCTGAGCGGGATCCTGCCCTTCGGACTGAGCTACCAGAGCACCTACCTGATGACGCGCCTCGACTCGAACTCGGGCTTCAACTCGCTGCGGCCCGAGTTCCGTCCCGTCTGGGTCAGCAGCCTCAAGCTTCCCCTGCTTCGCGACCTGGTACAGAACGAGGCGAACATCGCCGTGCGCCGCAGCATCCTGGGGCGCCAGATCGCCGAGGAGACGTTCCGGCAGCAGATTCAGGACACCCTGGTTTCGGTCGATACGGCCTACTGGAACCTTTCGGCGGCCCGAGCCAACCTGCAGGTTGCGCAGAAGAGCCTGCAGCGCGCGCAGGAGCTGCTCCAGCGCAGCCGCGTGCAATACGAGGTGGGAACCGTGTCCAAGGTCGCAGTGAGCCAGGCACTCGCGGGCGAGGCAGCGCGCGACTTCGATCGGATCGCCGCCGACGCAGCCGCGGAGCTGGCACAGGATCGCCTGCTCGACCTGATCGGGCGCCCCACCCTCGAGGACTACGAGAGCCTCCGGATCGCGACCGAGGAGCCCGCCTTCGTGGAGTACGCCCTCGACGAGGAGGCCGCGGCGAAGCGCGCTCTCGAGCGGCGTCCCGAGCTCGCGCTGCGGCGCAAGGCCGTCACCGACGCGGAGCTCAACCTGGGTCTGGCCGAGAACCAGACGCTCCCGCGCCTCGACCTGACCGCCTCCTACACCCTGCAGGGGCTGGCGGGAAACCAGAAGAGCGATCCCGGCGCCTCCGCGGGCTTTGGCGTGAACCCGGCCTTCGATCCCAACTCCCCGGTCAGCGCGGCCAACAACCCGATCCGTCAGAACTTCATCCCCAAGCTGGGAGTGCCCGACGAGGGCAAGAGCGCCCACAGCAAGTTCTTCAAGGCGGGGGGCAATCGCGGCTGGTCGCTGGGAGGTCGGATCGAGTTTCCGCTCGGCAACCACGTGGCGCGGGAGCGCGAGACCCAGGCCCGCATCGAGCTCCGCCGGGCGCGCTTCGAGCTCGCGCGCCAGCGACAGACGGTCCTGCTCGAGGTGCGGGACGCCACGCGCAACCTCCGCTCCGCGATCCTGGGCATCCGGGCCGCCGAGCGCCGGCGCGCTTCGGCCGAGGAGACGCTGCGCGCCGAGCAGGAGCGGCTGCGGCTCGGCGACTCGACGCCCTTCGACGTGCTTCTGCGCGAGGAGGACGTGGCCGACGCGCAGCGCCAGCAGATCGGTGCCCTCGAGACCTACCGCAACTCGATCACCGGTCTCGAGCGCGCCCAGGGGACGCTCCTGGAGGCGCGCGGTGTGCGCTTCGAGGAGGAGCTCGCGCGCTAGGCCGACGGGCATCGGACCTCCGCGCGGTCCACTTTGGGAGGCGCGCGGAGTGTGATATGCGTCACGGAAGACACTGGGAAGAAGGCCGCAGGGTCGAGGGAACGGAAATGAGCTTCTGGAAGAACTTGGGTGGAGATCCTGGGAAGCGGGTGCATTCGAGTACGCTCATACGGCGGCCGGATCCATCGGTAGAATCTCCGGCTGGCGCGAGGCTCGAGGAGCGGACCCGCCGCTCGCTGGAAGAGCAGACCCGCCGACAGGAAGGGGGAATCGTGGCGAATATTGGCAAGTCGATCGCCATCAAGGGCGACGTCTCGGGGCAGGAGGACCTGGTGATCGAGGGACGCGTCGAAGGGCGCATCTCTCTCGACAGCCACCACCTGACGATCGGGCCCAACGGCGAGATCCAGGCCGAGATCACGGCCAAGCAGGTCACCATCATCGGCCGTGTCGTGGGCAACGTCACCGCGACCGAACGCGTCGAGATCTGCGATACGGGCCGGCTTCAGGGCGACCTGAGCGCACCCCGGCTGCTGGTGCACGAAGGCGCAGTGATCAATGGGACCGTGGGGATGAAGCCACGAGCGGCGACCGCGAGCGAGCCGGAACGCCGCTCCGCCGGCGGCGCCAAGCCGAAGATCGAGGCGGTGCCCAAGGCCGCTAGCTGAGCGCGGGAGGGGCAGCTCTTCCCTTCCCAGCCGCCGCCGCTCGCGCCCTCCTACGAGGCGCGAGCCTTGAGCGAAGCCCCGTAGCGGCGCTCGATCCAGATCAGCAGGGCACTGGCGACGTAGATCGTCGAGTAGGTTCCCACCGTCACGCCGATCAGCAGCGCCAGGGCGAAGTCCTGGATCACCGGCCCGCCCAGGGTGAGCAGGGCCACGATCACCAGCAGGGTCGTGATCGAGGTCAGCAGGGTCCGGGAGAGGGTCTGGTTGATGCTCATGTTGACGACCTCTTCCAGGTGGGTCGCGCCCCGCAGCCCCAGGTTCTCGCGGATCCGGTCGTAGATGACGATGGTGTCGTTCAGCGAGTAGCCGATCACCACCAGCAGGGCCGCCAGGACCTGGAGGTTGAACTCCCTCCCGAAGAGCACGAAGACACCGGCGGTGATCAGGACGTCGTGGATGAGCGCGACGACGGCTCCGGGCGCGTAGCGAACGTCGAAGCGGAACCAGAGGTAGACCAGGATCAGGAGCCACGAGAGGAGAAGCGCCTCCACCCCCGCACGGCGCAGCTCCACCCCCACGCGCGGCCCGATCGACTCGATGCGTTCGGGGACCACCGGCGCACCGAGCGCCTTGCTGAGCGCATCGATGACGTGAGGAACGAGCCCCTTCGTCTCCTCCTCCGACGTCGGTAGGCTGATCAGGAACGCGCGGTCCTCGGGAGCGCCGTAGCGAACGATCTGGGAGTCGGCGAAGCCCGCATCCGCCACGACGCTGCGCAGCCGACCCTCGTCGACGGCACCCGACGCCTGCGGGATGGCGACCTGTACGACCGTACCGCCCGCGAAGTCGATTCCGAAGTTCAGGCCCTTCACCCCGATCAAGAGGACGACCGAGAGGCAGACCCCGAGCGAGAGGAGGGCGAAGACGTGGCTCTGCCCCACGAAGTCGATCTGGGTCCCCGCCGGCACCAGTCGCATCAGACGCGAAGCCTCTGCGGCCAGCGCACCAGGATCAGGTCGACCAGGAGGCGAGTCACGACGAGCGCGGTGAACACACTCGCCAGGATCCCGATCCCCAGCGTCACGCCGAACCCCTGGACCGGTCCCTGGCCGAACTGGTAGAGCACGATGGCGGCGATCATCGTGGTGATGTTGGCGTCGAGGATCGTGAGCGTGGAGCGCTGGAACCCGATCTGGACCGAGGTCCGCAGGTTCCGGCCCTCCCGCAGCTCCTCGCGTATCCGCTCGAAGATGATCACGTTGGCATCGACGGCCATTCCGATGGTCAGCACCAGGCCCGCGATGCCAGGAAGCGTCAGGGTCGCGTGCGCCAGACCCATGATCGCCAGGATCAAGGCGAGGTTGACGGCCAGGGCGGCGACCGAGATGGCGCCCGCCGTCTGGTAGTAGGTGACCATGAAGAGGACGACCGCGGCACCTCCCACCAGAATCGAGACCACACCGCGGCGGATCGAGTCCGCGCCGAGGGCGGGCCCGACGCTCCGCTCCTGCTCCACGATCAGCGGAATCGGGAGGGCCCCCGATCGCAGCGAGACCGCCAGGTCCGCGGCCTCCTGCTGGGTGAAGCTACCCTCGATCTGGCCCCGGCGACCGATCTCGGTCCGGATCACGGGCGCCGTCACGACGCGACCGTCGATGATCGCGGCGAGTCGCTTGTTGATGTGCGTCCGCGTGAACTCCCGGAAGAGCCGCGTTCCCTCGAGGTTCCACTGGAAGGTCACGATCGGGCTGTTGCGCCGGTCGAAGTTGAGGCGGGCATCCTCGAGCATGGAGCCGGTCAGCACCGCGGCCCGCGGAACGACGAAGGCCTCGGTGACGTCGCCCACGTCGTTTCGCGCAGTCACGATCTCGGAGTCCTCCGGGATCCCGTTCGGGTAGCGCGCCCGCAGCAGCTCCGCGTTCGGCGCCGCGTCGAGGACGGGCTTGAACTCGAGGAAGGTCGTGCTCTCCAGAATGCCCCGGGCGCGCTTCGGGTCGATCTCTCCCGGCATCTGGACGAGGATCCGGCCCTCTCCCTGGGGAGCGATCACCGGCTCGGTCACGCCGAGGGCGTCGACGCGCCGGCGCAGGACCTCCTGGGCCTGCGAGACCCCGCGTTTGAGGATCTGCGAGCGCCAGGCCGACGTCAGCCGGAAGACCCGGCCTCCCGACGCTGGAGCGCCGCGCTCGTAGGTCCCTCCACTGGCGAGGAGCTTGTCCGCCGCCTCGAGCGCGGAGGCGTCTCCAGTGACCCGCAGCTCCCCGGCCTTGGGATCGATCTCGACGTCGGCCGTGTCTCCCGCCTTCTGGACCGCCTCCTGGATCTGTCCCCGGGTCGCCTCGAGCTCCTGCTTGACGGCGGTCTCGGTATCGATCCGGAGCAGCCAGTGGATCCCCCCCTGTAGATCCAGGCCCAGGTTCACCCCTTCATCGGGGATCCAAGCGGTCTCGCTCCGCTCGGCAGGGGTGTAGAAGCTGGGAAACGCCAGCCAGAGCGAGAGGACGACGACGGCTCCCACCCAGATGCAGCGGGTCCGCAGGCTCACGCGGACTTCTCCCTCGTCGACTTCGCGCCTCCGGCCTCACCCCCCGCTGCCCGCCGGCTTGCGATGGAGCTGCGGCTGACCCGGACGCGTACGCGGTCCGCGATCTCGAGGGTCAGGACCTCGTCGGTCACGCCCGTCACCCGCCCGTGCAGGCCCCCACTGGTCACGACCTGGTCGCCGCGGCGAATCTCCTCGAGCATCTTGCGATGCTCCTTCTGCTGGCGCTGCTGAGGCCGGATCAGGAGGGCCCACATCAGGACGAACATGCCCCCGACCAGGAGCATGAGCTGCAGGCCCGGGGTTCCCCCCGACGCCTGCGGGACGGCTTGCGCCAGCTGAACTCCCAGCTCCGGGTTCATCGAGCTCGCCCCGCGACTCGCGGGCCCTCGCCTGCCCCGGCGACGCGAACGAGGTGGGTGCCCGGGTAGTAGTGCGCCAGGATCTCGCGGTAGCTCTTGCCACGCTGCGCGAGCGCACGGGTGCCCCACTGCGAGAGGCCGACCCCATGTCCCGAGCCGCTCCCGAGGAACTGGATGCGGTCCCCCTCGACGCGCAGCTCGAAGAGCGTACTCCGGAGCGCCCGCCCGCCGAGGATCCGACGCAGCGTGCGACCTTCGACCGGCGCGCCGCCCAGCCGAAGCGTACGCACACGGCCACTGGGGCCGCGCTCGAGAACCCCAAACTCCCCGTCGATGCGCGCCTGGAATCCGCGAGCAGTGAGGGCGGCGACCAGGTCGGCCCGCGCGATCTCGAAGCTCCAGAAGAAGTCGGGAGCGCCATCGTCCGGCGAGGGGACCCCCCGCAGGTACGAGACGGCCTCGCCCCAGACCTCGGCCGCCGAGGCCGTACGTCCCCCGGCCGAGGCGTGGAAGGCAGCCAGGATCGGACGCCCCTCGTGCGTGAGCATCCATCCGCGCGTGGCCGCCACGGCGGCCCGGATCGTGGCGGGCACCGGCGTCGCGCGGTAGCGCTGCGATCGGACGCTATCGACGACGTCGTAGGAGCCGCCGGCATTTCGGGCCTTCTCGTGCAGCACGTAGCTCCGCGCCACCACCGCCTGCGCCTTCAGGGCTTCCGCCGGCCAGTCGGCGTAGGTCTCCGCGGCCACCACCCGCTCGACGTAGACCTCGAGGGGAATCGAAACGATCCCGGTCTCGGTCCGGACGCGAACCCGCAGGTCCTTCCCGGCCATCGCCGGCAGCGCGAAGAGGGCGAGCGCGACGCTCACACCCGCGATCGAGAGCCTCGTGGCACACACGGGGGCGCGACCTAGTACCGGTAGTGGTCGGGCTTGTAGGGCCCCTCGACCGGAACCCCGATGTACTCGGCCTGCTGGGGGGTCAGCTCGGTCAGGCGAACACCCAGGGCCTCGAGATGCAGGCGAGCCACCTCTTCGTCGAGCCGCTTGGGAAGCACGTAGACCGAGCGCGCGTACTCCTCGCGATGGGTCCAGAGCTCGATCTGTGCCAGCACCTGGTTGGTGAACGACGCCGACATGACGAAGCTCGGGTGCCCCGTCGCGCAGCCCAGGTTCAGCAGCCGCCCCTCCGCCAGGATCATCACGCTGTGGCCGTCGGGAAAGCGCCACTCGTCGTACTGCGGCTTGATCGGGATCCGCTCGATGCCCGGCGTGGCCTCGAGCCCGGCCATGTCGACCTCGTTGTCGAAGTGCCCGATGTTTCCGACGATCGCCTTGTCCTTCATGCGGGCCATGTGGTCGACCCGGATCACGTTGTAGTTTCCAGTGGCACTGATGAACAGGTCGGCCGTCTCGACGGCGTCGTCGAGCCGCACCACCTGGTAGCCCTCCATGGCCGCCTGCAGGGCGCAGATGGGATCGGCTTCGGTGATCAGCACCCGACAGCCCTGTCCGCGGAGCGCCGAGGCACAGCCCTTCCCGACCTCTCCGAAGCCGCAGACCACGGCGACCTTCCCGCCGAGCATGACATCCGTCGCCCGGTTCAGGCCGTCCAGCAGGGAGTGGCGACAGCCGTAGATGTTGTCGAACTTGCTCTTGGTCACCGAGTCGTTGACGTTGATCGCCGGGAAGCGAAGCTTCTCTTCCCTCTCCATCTGGTAGAGCCGGTGCACGCGGGTGGTGGTCTCCTCGCTCACGCCGCCGATGTCGGCGGCGACCCGCCTCCAGCGACGTGGATCCCGGGCATGCTCGCTGCGCAGCAGATCGAGGATGACCCCCCACTCCCGGGAGTCGGACTCCGGGTCGAACTCGGGGACCTTGCCGTCCTCCTCGAACTCCGCTCCCTTGTGGACCAGCAGCGTGGCATCGCCCCCATCGTCGACGATCAGCTGGGGGCCCCGGTCGTCCGGCCAGCGCAGCGCGCGATCCGTGCACTCCCAGTACTGCTCGAGGGTCTCCCCCTTCCAGGCGAAGACCGGCACCCCGCGCGGATCTTCGGGAGTGCCGTCGAGGCCCACCACGACCGCGGCCGCGGCATGGTCCTGGGTCGAGAAGATGTTGCAGCTCACCCAGCGCAGGTCGGCGCCCAGGGCCTTCAGGGTCTCGATCAGGACCGCCGTCTGCACGGTCATGTGCAGGCTGCCCATGACCCGAGCGCCCGCGAGGGGCTGGGACTCCGCATAGCGCGCGCGCAGCGCCATCAGGCCGGGCATCTCCTGCTCGGCCAGGCGGATCTCGCGCCGACCGAAGTCGGCGAGGCTCAGGTCGGCGATCCGATACCAGCTGCCATCTTCCATGTGGGGCTCCTAGAGGTGCAGATCCCGGCGCAGGGTCTCGGCGCGCTCGGTCTTCTCCCAGGTGAACTCCGGCGCCTCTCGACCAAAGTGCCCGTGCGCCGCGGTCTTGCGATAGATGGGCCGGCGCAGGTCGAGGGTGTCGATGATTCCCTTCGGCGTCAGGTCGAAGCGCTTGCGAACCGCACTGGCCATTGCCTCCTCGCCGACGCGACCGGTCCCGAAGCTGTCGACCTGGATCGAGACTGGATCCGCCACCCCGATCGCGTAGGAGAGCTGGACCTCGACGCGGCGAGCGGCTCCCGCGGCCACCAGGTTCTTGGCCACCCAGCGGGCGGCGTAGGCCGCGGAGCGGTCGACCTTGGTCGGATCCTTGCCCGAGAAGGCCCCGCCTCCGTGCCGGCCCATGCCCCCGTAGGTGTCGACGATGATCTTGCGCCCGGTCACCCCGGCATCGCCGGCGGGCCCCCCGATCACGAAGCGTCCCGTGGGGTTGACCCAGATGCGGGTGTCGGCATCCAGGAGGCTCACCGGGATGCTGGGACGGATGATCCGCTCGAGAACCTCTCGCCGCAGCTCGTCATGCGAGATGTCGGGTCCGTGCTGGGTCGAGACGACGACGGCATCGATCCGGGCGGGCCGGCCGTCCCGGTACTCCACGGTGACCTGCGACTTGGCGTCGGGGCGGAGAAAGTCGAGCTCCCCGGAGTAGCGCAGCTGCGCCTGACGCTCGACCAGGGTGTGGGCCAGCATGATCGGCAGCGGCATCAGGGTATCGGTCTCGTCGCAGGCGAACCCGAACATCATCCCCTGATCGCCCGCGCCCTGCTCCTTGTAGAGTCCCTCTCCCTCGTCGACGCCCGCGGCGATGTCGCGGGACTGCTCCTCGAGGGCGACGAGGACCCCGCAGTTGGCACCGTCGAGCCCGTACTCCGAGTGGTCGTAGCCCACGTCGAGGATCGCCTGGCGCACGACGCCGGGAATGTCGACGTAGGCCTCGCTCGAGACCTCTCCCGCGACCACCACGAAGCCCGTCTTCACGAGCGTCTCGCAGGCGACGCGGCTCAGGGGATCACGCTCGAGAAAGGCATCGAGGATCCCGTCCGAGATCTGATCTGCGAGCTTGTCCGGATGGCCCATCGAGACCGATTCCGAGGTGAATAGAGATCGAGACATCGAGACCTCTCCCCGCGGTACGCGCAGGCCCGGCAATCTAGCAGCCCGTCGGGGAGCCCGCTTCTACCCGGCGTCCCCCGGGCGGGGGAAGGGGGGAGAGGGTCACTTCAGGCTCCCGGAGGGCCGCGGGGAGGGGCGGCTGGCTAGGGGCCGGCGGCGATGTGGTCGAACTCCGCCGGGAAGCGGCGCGCCATCACCGCCTCGACCCGCGCCCGCGACTCGGCGGCGGTGCCACAGCGCCGCACCTCGGTCAGCAGCTCGCGGGCCTCGGCGAGCGTCGAGTCCCGCAGGATCTTCTTGAGCAGGGGGATCGCGAATGCGGTCATCGAGAGCTCACCGACGCCGAGCGCCAACAGGATCCAGGCGTGGGCGGGATCGCCCGCCATCTCGCCGCACATGCCGAGCCGGATCCCGGCGGTTCGGGCGGCTCGGCTGACCTGCTCGATCAGTCTCAGGTGGCTCGGGTGCAGCGGCTCGTAGAGATAGGAGACCTGTGGATTTCCGCGGTCGACGGCCAGGCTGTACTGCAGCAGGTCGTTGGTGCCGATCGACAGGAAGTCGACGCGCGGTGTGATCAGATCGGCGATGAGCGCCGCGGCCGGTGTCTCGATCATCACCCCGAGCTCGACTTCTCCCAGACCCGAGAGCCCGACCTCCTCCGCCGCCTTCTCGACCTGCTCGCGCGCGAACTCCAGCTCCCCGAGCTGCGAGATCATCGGCAGCAGGATTCGCAGCCGACCGTGGTGGCTGGCCCGCAGCATCGCCCGAAGCTGGGTGCGAAAGAACTCCGGACGCTTGAGCGAGAGACGCACGCCGCGGAGCCCGAGGGCGGGATTCGCCTCGGGCTGCAGATCCATGACGCCGGGCGCCTTGTCTCCGCCGAGGTCCAGCGTGCGGATGACCGCCGGCCGGGGCGCTACGGCCTCGAGGATCTCGCGATAGGCTGCCTCCTGCTCATCCTCGCTCGGAAGCGAGCTGCGATTGAGAAAGAGGAACTCGGTCCGGTAGAGGCCGATTCCCTCGGCCCCGTGACGCAGGGCGACCGGGATCTCCTCGATCAGGTCGACGTTGGCCATCAAGCCGACCTCGACCCCGTCGTGCGTCTCCGCGGGAAGCTTGGCGTAGCGGAGCAGCCCGCTCTTGTAGGTCTCGAGCTCGGACTGCTTCTGCTCGTAGGAGGCGACCAGCGAGTCGTCGGGATCGATCAGCACCCGGCCGAGGCGGCCATCGACGATCAGTCGGCAGCCATCGGTCACTGCGGCGACGAGCCCCGAGCCGGCCCCGACGACCGCGGGGAGCTGGAGGCTGCGCGCGATGATCATGACGTGGGAGGTCTGCGATCCCGAGGCGGTGACGACGGCAGCGATCCGGCCGTGCGAGACCTGGACCATCTCGGCGGGGGAGAGATCCTCCGCCACGACGATGACGCCTTCCGGAGCGTTGCCGAGTCCCTCGGGCTCGCGGCCCAGGAGCGCCCGCAGCACGCGCCGCAGGATGAACCGAACGTCGCTCGATCGCTCCCGGATGTAGGGGTCCGACACGGCTCGGAACATGGCCTCGAGCTGCTGGCCCTCGCGCTGCAACGCCCACTCCGCGTTCACCCTCGAGTCGCGAATCTGGGATCGACCCGACTCGAGCAGCGTCGGGTCCTCGAGAAAGAGGAACTGCGCATCGAAGACGTCGCCCACCAGCCCCGTGCTCTGCATCTGCCGGCGGATGCCGTCGAGATCGCGCCGGGCCTCCGCGAAGGCCGCCTCGAGCCTCTGGATCTCCGCCTCCACCCGCTCGGGCTCGATGCGGTACTCGGGAATGACCAACCGCTCGCGACGCAGCACATAGGCGGGGCCGATCGCGATGCCCGGCGAGGCTCCGGACCCGCGGCGCTCGGGCGCTGTCATGTCGGCTCCCCGAATCGACCTCGAACGAGCTCGCAGAGCGTCGACACTGCATCGGAGGCGTCGGGTCCGTCGGCACAGACCTGAACCGTGGTGCCCTGCGCCGCGGCCAGCGTCACCAGCGCGATGATGCTCTTGCCGTTGGCGCACTGCCCGTCACGCGAGAGGGTGACCTCGCTCTCGAAGCTCTCCGCGACCTTGACGAAGGCCGCCGCGGCCCGCAGGTGCAGGCCCAGCTCGTTCTCGATCCGACAATCGCGCTCTACACGGCTCACCCGTCGCTCTCCGGGGACGCCGGTGGGGGCATGCGTCCCGGGCTCCGACCCGCCAGCACCTCGCTGGCCACCGAGATGTTGCGCTGGCCGGAGTCGCGCGCGAGCTCCGCCACCGCGCGCAGCGGCTGACCCTCGCGCAGCCGGGCGACCTTGACCAGCATCGGGAGATTGAGTCCCGTCACGACCTCGATCCGGTCCTCCTCGAGGAACGACAGGCAGAGATTCGACGGGGTGCCTCCGAACATGTCGACGAGCACCAGCACGCCGTCTCCCTGCTCGGCCTCGCGAATCGTCTTCTCGATACGGGCGCGCATGGCCTCGGGCGACTCGGAGGGATCGAGCCCGATCGCCCCGAAGTGGGGCAGCTCGCCGACGATCAGTTGGACCGCCTGCAGGAACTCCTCCGCCAGCCGATAGTGGGTGACGATGACGACCCCAGTCACGTCCCGGGCCTCCTCCCCCCGGAAGGCAGCACTCCGAGGCTCGCCAGGAAGGTACGGCCTGCGCTCGGTCGAGCCAGCCCCATCACTCGCGCGTCCTGCGGAGGCGCTCGGCCACGCGCCCGTCCAGCTCCTCGGCCGCGCTCTGCCCCGCGCGCTTCAGGCGTAGATTCCGGGCGGCGACCTCGACCAGGGAGGCGACGTTGCGTCCAGGCGCCACCGGGAGCCGCAGCACGTCGATGCACACCCCTCCGACCTCCTCGGTCGGCCGATCGAGACCCAGCCGCTCCACGGGTCCGTCACGCCACCCCTCGAGGCGGATCAGCAGGTCGATCGTCGCCTCGTCGATGACCGCGTCGGTCCCGAAGAGGCTCGGCACGTGCACGATGCCGATGCCCCGAAGCTCGAGGTAGTGGCGCACCAACTCGGGGCCTCGGCCCTCCAGCGATCCCTGCGGGCTGCGCGAGACCTGGATGACGTCGTCCGCCACCAGCTTGTGCCCGCGCATGATCAGCTCGAGCGCACACTCGCTCTTGCCGATCCCGCTCCGGCCGATCAACAACAGGCCCAGCCCCGCGACCTGTACCAGGGTGCCGTGAATCGGCGGGGTCGAGAGCTCGGACACGGCCCGTCAGCCTTCGGAGGCTTCCTGCTCCTCGAAGGCTGCGAAGAGCTCTTCGACGCTGGAAACCTCGAGCAGGCGTCCCCGGAAGTCCGGACGCGAGAGCAGGCGCGAGAGCCGCGCGAGGGTGAGCAGATGGGCGCTCCCCTCGCGCCCCGGTGCGACCAGCAGAAAGAAGAGGCGCGTCGGCTTCCCATCCAGGGAGCCGAAGTCGATCCCGGAAGGGCAGATCCCGCAGCCGACCAGCAGCCGGTCGAGAGACTCGAGACGCGCGTGGGGAATGGCGATCCCGTCTCCCATCGCGGTCGTTCCCAGGTTCTCGCGCTCGAGGAGCTGGGAGAGCAGCTCGCGCGCGTCGAGGTCGGGATGGGATGCCGCGAGCTTCTCCGCGAGATCTCGCAGCGCCTCCTTCTTGGTTCGCGCCTGCATGTTGATCACGCAGGCCTCTGGGATGAGAATGTCGGTGAGCTTCATCGAGTGATCGCCCTGAAGCCGTTCGGCTCGTGCCGTCGTCCGGATCCCCCAGAGCGGCGGCCTCCGAGGGGTCTGGTGGAGGGCGGAGTCTAGCCGATCTTTCGTCGGCGTGTCGAAGCCAGGATTCGCATCGCCTCGCGGTACTTGGTCACCGTCCGGCGCGCGATCCGGATGTTGGAGTGCAGCGCCAACACCTCGGCGATCCGCTGGTCGGAGAGGGGCTTCGACGCATCCTCCTGGCGAATGAGCTCGCGGATCTTCTCCTTCACCGACTCCGAGGCGATTCCATCGCCATCCGCGGTCTTGATGCTCGAGTTGAAGAAGTACTTCAGCTCGAAGATCCCGTGGGGCGTCTGCACGTACTTCGCGGTGGTCACGCGACTGACCGTCGACTCGTGCATTCCGATGTCTTCGGCCACGTCGCGGAGGTTCAGCGGCCGCAGGTGCTCACTGCCGTGATCGAAGAACCCCCGCTGAAAGCGAAGGATCGACTTCATGACCTTCACGATCGTTCGCTGCCGCTGGTGAATCGACTTGATCAGCCACACTGCGCCGCGGAGCTTGTCGCGAACGTAGGTGCGTGTCTCCTTCGAGGCACCACTGTCTCGCCGGAGGACCTTGCGGTAGGTCGAGGAGATCCTCAGCTTGGACATGCCGTCCTCGTTGAGCACCACGTGGTACTCGTCCCCCAGCTTGTGGACGTAGATGTCCGGGGTGATGTAGATCGGCTCCTCGTCCGCGTAGGCCCGCCCCGGCCGCGGCTCGAGCTGGGCGATCACTGCAGCCGCCACCACGACGTCATCGACCTCGACCTCCTCGGCGCGAGCGACTCCCCGATAGTCCTTGCGCTGCAGCCGATCGAGATGACGCTCGAGAATGGCGATCACGAGCGGGTCATCAATGCGGGAGACCCGGCACTGGATCAGGAGACACTCGGACAGGGACCGCGCCGCGACGCCCACCGGGTCGAAGCGCTGGACTCGCTGCAGCACCTTCTCGGCACATTCGAGGTCGAGCCCGGCGCTCTCCGCGAGCGTCTCCAGATCCTCCTCGAGATAGCCGTTGGCGTTCAGGTTGCCGATGATCTCGAGCCCCAGGGCTTTCTCGCGGGGCTCGAGCTCCGCGAATCCCAGCTGCCAGGTCAGGTGCTCCGCCAGCGACTCCCGGGGAGCCGTGTGGTCCTCGATCGGCGGCCGCTCGTCGGCGTGGGAGAGGCTCGTCTGGGGCCGGGACTCCATGTAGCTCTCCCAGTCGACGTCCCCGACGAGGTCTTCGGCCGTCGGCTCGGGGGCCTCTCCCTCTCCGCTCGCCAGGGCCTGCTCGGCCGCCGCTCGCTCGGCCTCGGCCTCGAGCGACTCGAGGGGGTCGGGGCTGGAGTCCACCTCTTCGAGCGTGGCGCCGTCCCCGTCGTCCTCCTGCGCAGCTTCCTCCAGGACGGGATTCTCGACGAGCTCCTGCTGGATCACGTTCTCGAGCTCGAGGCGCGAGAGCTGGAGCAGCTTGATCGCCTGCTGGAGCTGGGGGGTCATGACCAGCTGCTGCGAGAGCCTCAGCGTCTGTTTGAGCTCCAGCGCCATCTCAGTCCAGCCTGAAGTTGTGACCCAGGTAGATCTCGCGCACCGTGGCATCGCCAGCGATCTCCGAGGGCGTGCCCTCTCGGATGATCCGGCCGTCCTTGATGATGTAGGCGCGATCGCAGACCGAGAGGGTGTCGCGGACATTGTGATCGGTGATCACGATTCCGATGCCTCGCTCACGCAGGCGACGGATGATCTTCTGGATGTCCATGACCGCGATCGGGTCGATGCCACTGAAGGGCTCGTCGAGGAGGATGAAGCTCGGGTTCAGCACGAGCGCGCGGGTGATCTCGACGCGCCTCCGCTCCCCTCCCGAGAGCGTCGACCCTCTCTGACGCGCCTTGTCCGCCAGGTCGAGCTCGTCGAGGAGCTCGCGCAGACGGTCCTTGCGCTGGCTCCGCGTCAGTCTCTGCGTCTCGAGGATGGCCAGGATGTTCTCCGCGACAGTCAGCTTCCGGAAGATCGAGGGCTCCTGCGGCAGGTAGGTGATGCCCCGCCGCGCCCTTCGATACATCGGCAGCTCGGTGATTTCTTCATCGCCCAGGAAGACCCGGCCTCGCGTGGGTCGGATTCTCCCGACCACCATGTTGAAGGTCGTCGTCTTGCCCGCACCGTTCGGGCCGAGAAGACCCACGATCTCGCCGGGCGAGACCGCCAGATGCACGTCGTGGACCGCCTCCTTCTGTCCATAGCGCTTGCAGAGCTCCGAGGCATGAAGCGTGGTGCCGGTCACTCGGCCTCCTCCGCGGGGCGGATCTCGATGCGCACTCCACCCTTCACCTTCATGACGCCTCTCGCGGTATCGAAGAGAATGTGTGGACCCTCCACGACATTCTCGCCGCGGTGAACGCGAGCGGGATGTCCCCGGCAGACCGCCTGGGAGCGCAAGCGGTCGAAGATCGCCTCCTGGCACTCCGCGCGAAGATCCCCCTGGACGATCCGGACCGAACCGCTGCAGCGCAGCCGCTCGGGGCCGCCGCCGCTCTCCTTCGGGTAGACCGCCTCCAGCCGATCGCAGCCGATTCGGAGGTCCTCCTGCCGGACGGTCACATTCTGCTCGAAGATCACGCGCTCGCGCCCGTCCGGATCGCGAACCGCTTCGAGCTGATCGGCCCGGATGTCCATCGGCGCCCGGCGATCGATGCGAATGCCCGTCGGGACCGGCGGCTCCGCTGGGACGGACCGCTCCGGCGGGACGGCCGGCTCCGGCGCCTGCGCGAGCGCGGCCCCGGTCCCCAGCAGCCAGAGCCCGATCGCGAAGAGGCGCCTCATCGGGGGACGACCCTAGCCCGAACGGCGCCCGTGAACTGCACCCGGTGCGTCTCGAGATCGATCTCGAGCCCGCTCCCCTCGAACACGGTCGGGCCTCTCTCGACCCGCACCGCTCCGTCCCCCAGGAGCACGTTGCGTCCCTGGTGGTAGCGCAACCGCTTCATGAAGAAGTGCTCCCCTCGAGAGGTCGTTCCCTCGACGTGTCCCTCGAGCTCGAAGTTCTCGGTGACCAGATCGAAGCGGCCAACATCTCCGCGGACGTGGACGCTGCCGCGCTCGCTCTCGGGAAGCTCGATCGCCACCGACTGGAGCGTCGCGACGCGAAGAGCCCAGTCGACCTCGGCGTGCGCCGCCCGCACGTCGAATTGCTGCCGCCCGGCACCCAGTCCCTCGAAGACGACGCCCCGCAGCCTGGTCGGGGGGATCTGCGCATCCGCGGAGCGCGCGCGCGCCTCGAGGGCGAGGGGCGCGGCCAACAGGCATGCGAGCACGCTCGCAGACAGCGGCCATCGAAAATAGCTAGCAAGAATCATACCCGCGAACAGCATACCCGGAGTCCGCCGCCGCCGCCATTCGCGGCTGCCGGGATGCCTGGGAACAGGGCGCTGCGCGATCGCTACGGCTTCTCGCGGGGGGGTGGGCCCGAGCTCTGCGGCGGCGCGACCTGGGGAGCGTGCTGGACGGACTCGCGATCCGGGACCACGCCGAAGAGCGTACGCAGGGGCTCGTGCTGACCGAGCTGCCAGGCGGGGCGGAACACCAAGCGATCCAGGATCACCCCGACCGGGTGCAGGGCATAGGCGGCGATCCGCAGCGGGTGTCCCGCGCGCTCGGGATCGTATCGGCTCGCGGCCAGTGCGGCGGGAGTCGCTCCGAGCCAGAGCGCACAGAGCACGAGGGCAGTGCAAACTCGCATGGGGCTCCTCCCGGTGGGCGTATCGGCGGCAAGTCTAGCCGACTGGACCGCCGTCGCCCCCACGCGAGCCATGCGGGCCGCACTACAGACTCATGCCCCGGCCACCCGATGAGCCGGAAGGGGCGCAGTGCGCGTGCCCAGGAGGGACCGGAGCATGCGGATGACGGTTGCGCATTTGCGATGCCGCTACCGCCTGCCGCGCACCGCCTCCGCCGTCCGTCGAACGCTCCGGGCCCCCGCCCCGATTCTGGAGCCTGGAGAGCCCGTGGCCCACCAGGCGGGGCGCGCCGGGGCGCTCCTGGCCCTGGCCGTCCTGATTGCGCCGCTGATCGGGGCCACGCGCGTCGAGCCCAAGGCGCGGGTCGTCGCGATCCGGACCGCACGAGCGGAGCCCTACCAGGTGGCCCTGGATGCGCTCCGGAAGGAGCTGGGCGACTCGGTCGAGCTGAGAGTCGAAGACGTGGATCGAAACGACCCGAGCGCCGGTGCGCGCATCGAGGCGCTGCGCGCAAAGGTCCTGGTCCCCCTCGGCACGCAGGCGACCATCTGGGCCCGGGATCACACGCGCGACATCCCGATCCTCTTCGCGATGGTCCTCAACCCGGTCTCGGGCGGGCTCATCGACTCGATGGGCTCTCCGGGAGGGCGGATCTCCGGGGCGTCCCTCGACGTCTCGCCCCGGGACCAGTTCGAGATCCTCAAGACCCTGCTCGGAGCGCGCCGCATCGGCGTGCTCTACAACCCCGACGAGACCGGCGTCGTGGTGCGCGACGCCGCGAACGCCGCTCGACTCGCGGGAGTCGAGCTCCACCCGATCGAGGTGCACGATCCCCGGGAGCTCGATCGGGCGCTCGAGAGGCTGCATCACCTGGACGCGCTCTGGTCCGTGGCGGACCGCACGGTCCTGTCGCCCAGCGCGGTCGAGAGGATCCTGCTCTACACCCTCGATCGCCAGCTGCCCTTCATGGGGCTCTCGATCCGTTACGTCCGCGCCGGGGCCCTGCTCGCGGTGCAGCCCCGCTACGACGAGAACGGGCGCCAGGCGGCGGCCCTGGTCCGGCGGGTCCTGGCCGGGGCTTCCGTCGCCAGCCTTCCGATCTCGGTCCCGAGGGACACTCGAGTCGTCTACAACCCGCGCACCGCGAAGCGCATCTCGGTCGTGCTGCGCTCGCTCCCCGGCTACCCGCTCGAGTCGGTCCAGTGACGCTCGATCCGGCAGGCGCCGGGACGCTCGCTCTCGCAGTCCTGTTCCTGGCGGCGTTCGGGGTCTCGCTGGCACTGGGTCTACGGCTCCGCAGCGCCCGGAGCGCGGCCGCGGAGCTCGCCGAGACCACACGGAGCCTGGGGACCGTGCTTCGCGAGCGCACGGCGCTGCTGCGCCGCGCGGAGCGCAAGTACCACGCGCTGCTCGGTCAGGCCAATCTGGGGATCCTGCTCTGGGACCCGACGACGCTCCGCATCCTGGAGGCCAACGCTCGGGTCGCAGAGCTCCTCGGGCTGCGTCCGCGCGATCTCGTCGGGAGCCCCCTCGAGACGCTCTTTCCCCTCACCGAGCGCGAGAACTCGGTCCGGGCGCTGCGCGGGGTGACGCGGGTCGGCAGGCTCCGGCTTGCCGAGGTCCCCCTGCTGGCGGGCGGTGGCGGCCCCTGCAGCGTCGAGCTCAGCGCATCCCTGGTGCGGTTCGGCAGCGAGTCCGCCGTGCTGGGGATCGTCCGGGACCTGAAGGAGAGCAAGGCGCTCGAGCAGCGCTCCGCGCTCATCTCCGAGCAGATCCGCCGCACCGACAAGGAGGCGGCCATCGGCCAGCTTGCCGCCGGTGTGGCGCACGAGATCAACAACCCGATGGGCTACGTCGCCAGCAACGTGAACCGAATGCTCGAGTACTCCAAGCGCCTCGTCGACCTGATCGGTCGCGACAGCGGATCGCGCGCGAGCCATGCGGAGGAGCTCCACGACCTGGTCGGCGAGCTGGAGGCGATCGCCGAGGAGTCGCGCGAGGGCGTCGCACGCGTCGTGGAGATCGTCCAGGCGCTCCGGGAGTTCTCGCACGGCGGGCCGGGTCGGGAAACGCTCGAGTGGGCAGATCTGAACAACGTCGTGCGCAACTGCCTCACGCTCGTCGCCCACCACCTCCGGGGGCGAGCCGAGGTGGAGCTCGATCTCCAGGCCCTGCCACGCGTCCGCTGCCATCCCATGCAGATCGCCCAGGTCGTGATGAACCTGCTCGTGAATGCCGGTCAGGCGATCCGCCCTCCCGGTCGGATCCGCATCTCGACCCACGATTCGGGGGACCGTGTCCACATCGCGGTCGAAGACGACGGCGAGGGAATCTCGGAGGACCATCTGCCCCAGATCTTCGATCCCTTCTTCACGACCAAGGCCATCGGGCAGGGAACCGGCCTGGGCCTCGCGGTCTCCGCCGAGATCCTTCGCCAGCACGGTGGCGGGATCTGCGTCGACAGCTGGCCGGGACGCGGCGCGCGGTTCCTGATCGAGCTACGCCGCGACGGGCCACCGACCGGAAGGGCGACCCCGACGGAGCCGGGAGACGACGGAGGACGATCGACGAGCCGCCTGCCGCGCCGCGCCGCCGAGGAAGAGTGGTGACCCAGGCAGGATTCGAACCTGCGACCCCTTGCTCCGGAGGCAAGTGCTCTATCCAGACTGAGCTACTGGGCCCGATGGTGGGCGATACTGGATTTGAACCAGTGACTTCTACCGTGTGAAGGTAGCACTCTGCCGCTGAGTTAATCGCCCCGACTCGACCAGTGTACGCGCGGGCTCCGCGAGATCAAGCCAGCTCCCGCTTTCGCCGCCGCTCGATGGCCGCCGCGATGAAGTCGCGGAAGAGCGGGTGCGGGGCGAAGGGAGTCGACTTGAACTCCGGATGAAACTGGCAGGCCAGGAACCACGGGTGGCTCGCAATCTCGATGATCTCGACGAGCCGACCCTCCGGAGACGTTCCCGAGACGAAGAGCCCGGCCTCCTCCAGCCGGTCCCGGACCTGGGGATTGAACTCGTAGCGGTGGCGGTGGCGCTCGTCGACCCGGCGGGACGGGTAGGCTCGGGCGGCCAGGCTGCCCGGGGTGATCATGCACGGGTAGGCTCCCAGCCGCATCGTGCCCCCGACCGGTCGACCCTCGCGCTGATCGGGCAGCAGGTCGATGACGGGGTGCGACGTGTCGGCGTCGATCTCCGTCGAGCTGGCGTCGGCCCAGCCTGCAAGGTCCCGCGCGATCTCGATCACCGCGCACTGCATCCCGTAGCAGATGCCGAAGAAGGGAACGCCGTGCTCACGCGCGTAGCGAATGGCCAGGATCTTGCCCTCCGAGCCGCGCGCTCCGAATCCATGCGGCACCAGGATGCCGTCGGCCAGAGCGAGCTGGTCGAGCTGGCTCTCGTCGAGCTTGCCCGAGTCCACGTAGTCGATCTCGACAGAGGTCGCGTGGGCAATCCCGCCGTGCACGAGCGCCTCGTTCAGGCTCTTGTACGAGTCGCCGAGCTCCACGTACTTGCCGACCATGGCGATGCGCACGCGACCCGAAGGATTCTTCAGCGTCGACACGACCTGCTCCCAGCGCGTCAGGTCCGGACGCGCCGTCCACATCGAGAGTCTCTGCACGATTGCGTCGTCGATCCCCTCGCGATGCAGGACCATCGGAAGCTCGTACACGGTGTCGACATCGCGTGCCGAGATCACCGCCTCCTCGTCCACGTCGCAGAAGAGCGCGAGCTTGCGGCGGACGCTGGCGGGCAGGTTCCGGTCCGCTCGACAGAGCAGGATGTCGGGGGCGATGCCGATCTCCCGCAGCTTCTGCACGGAGTGCTGCACCGGCTTGGTCTTGAGCTCGCCCGCCGTGGCGACGTAGGGTACCAGGGCCACGTGCACGTAGAGCACGTTCTCGCGGCCCACGTCCTGGCGAAGCTGGCGAATCGCCTCCTGGAAGGGGAGCGACTCGATGTCCCCGATCGTGCCCCCGACCTCGACGATCAGTACGTCGACGCGCTCTCCGACCGAGCGCACGTGGTCCTTGATCTCGTCGGTCACGTGCGGGATCACCTGCACCGTTGCGCCCAGGTACTCCCCGTCGCGCTCGCGCCGCAGCACGCGCTCGTAGACCCGGCCGGCCGTCAGGTTGTTCTCCTGGGAGAGCCGGGCGGTGGTGAACCGCTCGTAGTGGCCCAGGTCCAGGTCGGTCTCGGCTCCGTCCTCGGTGACGTAGACCTCGCCATGCTGGATCGGGTTCATGGTCCCGGGGTCCACGTTCAGGTAGGGATCGAGCTTGACGAAGCTGATCCGCAGGCCGCGCGCCTCGAGCAGGGCTCCGATCGATGCCGAGGAGAGGCCCTTGCCGATGCCCGAGAGCACTCCCCCAGTGATGAAGATGTACTTCGTGGCGCGCGTCACGGTGCCCCCCCGGCGTCGACGTCGACGGCATCATGAACCCCGGGGGCAGGATCCGTAAAGACCACGACCGTGCCGCGGATCCGCCGGAGCGGCGGGAGGTCGCTCACCCAGAAGGCGACGACGCTGGGAAGCCGCGCGTCCGGGCGCTCGCTCTGCTGCAGGTCGATGATGGCCTGGCCGCCCTCCGCGGCCGCACGCCGTCGCAGTGCGCGCTCGAGATCGCCGCGCGGTCGGCGGGCCTGGGCCTCGATCCGGCCGATGCGGCGCAGCGGCCGCGCCGGGGTCCGGTCCCAGAGCTGGATGCTGACGGGCGCTACGACCCGCGTCGCGGCATTCGGCACGAGCGGCTCGTAGCGAATCTGGATCCGCTGGAGCGAGACGCAGCCCAATCCCCAGCAGACCGCCACGCACAGTCCTGCGCGCCCGGCTCTCCGCATGGGCAGAGGATGCCGCCTTGCGCCGGCATCCGCACCCGGCGCCCGCCGCTGCGCGCCCCGGGGGCGCGGAGCGACTCGCGCGAGCACGGATTCGGGCGCGCGCCTCACGCGCACGTCGAGCGAGCGAGCTCCCGCTCGACGCGGGCCAGGTCCTCGGGCGTGTCGACCTCGAGGCCGCGATGGGAGACCGTCGGCACCGAGATCTCGAAGCCATGCTCGAGCGCGCGCAGCTGCTCCAGCTGCTCCGCCTGCTCGAAGGGCGTCCGCTCGAGCGCGGGATAGCGCAGCAGGAAGTCTCGCCGGTAGGCGTAGACTCCAATATCGCTGTAGACGCGAAGCCCGCGCGCCGCGTGCTCCGCCTCGACGCGGGCGCGATTGAAGTAGGTCTCGCCCTCCCCCACATCCTCGAGGATGGGAAGCCGGGTGAAGGTCAGCGCCCGGTCCCGGGCGTCGACGACGACCTTGCCACGGTTGCGATCGAAGCGATCGGCCGGGCGCGTGAGCTCGGTCTTCAGGGATCCCATCGGCAGGGCCGGGTCCTCGAGCAGCGGCCGGACCAGGGCCGCCAGGGTCTCGGTCTCGACCAGCGGCTCGTCGCCCTGGATGTTGCAGACCAGCTCGGCGTCGAGCCCCTGGGCGACCTCCGCCAGCCGATCGGTCCCCGTCGGGTGATCGGGAGAGGTCATCGCCACCTCGAACCCCGCTGCCTCGACGACGCGCCGGATCCTCTCGTCGTCGGTCGCGATGAGCAGCCGATCGAAGACCCCGGCCCTGCGTGCCGCGTCGGCGCGCTCGGCCACGTGCAGGATCATCGGCTTGCCGGCGATCCGGGCCAGGGGCTTGCCTGGGAAGCGGCTCGAGGCGAAGCGCGCGGGAATGACCCCGACGACGGTCAGCGCGGGAGCCGAAGGCTCCACCCCCGACCCCTAGCGCTTGCTGAACTGGAAGCGGGCGCGCGCGCCCCTCTGACCGTACTTCTTGCGCTCCTTCGCGCGCGCATCGCGCGTCAGGAAGCCGCCCCGCTTGAGGCTCGGCCGAAGGTTCGGATCCCAGCGCTCGAGGGCGCGGGCGATGCCGTGCCGGATCGCCCCCGCCTGGCCGGACATGCCGCCGCCGCGCACCTGGACCTGGATGCGAAAGCGACCCACGGCGTTCGAGGCCTCGAGGGGCTGGATCACGATCTGGCGCAGCACCTCGCGGGGGATGTAGTCCTCGAGGCTTCGCCGGTTGACCGTGATGCTGCCGTCTCCGGGCTCGAGGCGGACTCGCGCCACCGCCTCCTTGCGCCGGCCGGTCGCCGCGAACTCGCCCGAGGTCTGCGTCATCCGGTGATCTCCAGGAGGGAAGGCTTCTGGGCCGCGTGCGGGTGATCCGGACCCGCATAGATCTTGAGCTTCCGGAGCATACGCCGTCCGAGGGGATTCTTGGGCAGCATGCCGCGCACGGCCGCACGGAACATCCGCTCGGGATGATCGGCGAGCAGACGCCCGGCCGTGACGCTGCGAATGCTCCCCGGATAGCCGCTGTGCCGGTGGTACAGCTTCCGCTCGAGCTTGCGCCCCGTGAGCCGCACGCGGCTCGCGTTGACCGCGATCACGAAGTCTCCCCCGTCGATGTGGGGGGTGTAGCTGGGCTTGTGCTTTCCCCGGAGGATCGAGGCCACCTGGCTGGCGGCCCGCCCGAGCACCTGCTCGTCCAGGTCGACGACGAACCAGGACGCACGCACGTCCTGCGCTCGGGTGCTGCGGGTCGGACGCATGGGTCGGGCTTCGGGCACGGGCTCTCCCAGGGATCGAGGGCTGATGAAATAGCCGAGCGCGATGCCCGGGTCAACCGGCTAAGTCTCGCCGTCGTCTGGGTATTTCACCCAGACCAGGCACAGCCCGCAGGCCGGGGCAGTCGGCCCCGCGCGCGCGCGGTCCCCGGACTCGAGGATCCGGGCGACCTCGAGCGGCGAGACTCGACCCGCCCCGGCCTCGACCAGGGTTCCGACCAGGTTCCGGACCATGTGGCGGAGAAAGCTCCGGGCCTCCGCCACCACCCGAAGCTCGTCTCCCGACACCTCGACCCGCAGCACGTCCAGCGTTCTCCGGGTCGACTGGTGCGGCGGGGGGCCACCCGGAGCGCCGCGAAAGGCCGCAAAGTCCCGGTCACCGACCAGGCACTCCGCCGAGCGCCTCATGGCCTCTGGATCGAGCGTCCCGCGCACGTGCCACGAGACCCCGCTGCGCAGCGGGCTCGGTGCCCTCCGGGCGAGGATCCGGTAGCGATAGCGCTTGGATCGCGCGTCTCGCCGGGCGTCGAAGTCGGGTCGAACCGGGATCGCCTGGACGACCGAGAGGTCGTCGGGAAGGTGGGCGTCAAGCGCCTCGCCGAGCGACCGCGGGCGTCGCACGTCGGGCCAGTCGAGGTGCGCGACCTGTCCCTCCGCATGGACGCCCGCATCGGTCCGGCCCGCGGCGTGGACCCGCACCGGCCGTCCGGCGAGTCGCTCGCATGCAGCCTCGAGCGCCCCCTGGACCGTGCGGCGTTCGGGCTGACGCTGCCATCCCGAGAACCCGGCACCGTGGTACTCGAGGGTGAGCCGCAGGCGGGTCAAGCGCCGGATTCGCTCGCGAGATCTGCCGCGTGGAGCAGCCAGCGGGCGGCCTCGAGGGCCGTGGCCGCCGTGACCCTCAGGTCGTCCTGGGCGATCGCGAACGACAGGTCGCGCTCGCAGCAGCGGATTCGACCGATCAGGTGCCTCTCGCTGCCTGCCGCGGCGCGCGGGGTGGGCAGCTCCTCGGATAGCGCCTCGATGGCCCGGCTCTCCCCCCACTCGCCAAGCAGCTCCGGCCGCTCGATCGCGCGCTCGAGCTCGGCGTGCACCAACGTCAGGCTGCCCGTGAAGATGGGCACCCGGACGCGCGTGACTGCGAGGGGGAGACCGGGCAGACCGAGCAGCCGCCGGACCCCGTGGCGGAGCCGCTGCTCCTCGGACGTCTCGCCCCCCTCGAGGGGCAGGCCGACCTCGGGCAGGCAATCGAAGGCGAGCGGGCGGGGAAAGCGAAGCGAGGGCCCGGCCTCGCCGGTCATCGAGTTCAGGAGAGCCAGAGTCTGGTCGGCCAGCTCCGCCATGCCCTCGCGGCCCCCGCCCGACGCCGACTCCAGGGGGACGACGCTCACGCGCCTCAGGCCCGCCCGCCGTGCGACGGGTGCGAGGGAGGCCGCGACTCCACCCACCACCCCCCTGGGAACCGCGAGCATGAGGGTCTGCGCGGCCACCGGCGGCAGATCTCGCGAGAAGAGCGGAATGCGGGGGTCCAGCTCGAGCACACCCGAGAGATCGATCGTCCTCAGAGCTCGGGCCCGCACCTCGTCGCCTCGCCCTTCGAGCAGCCCCGGAGCCGCACAGAAGAGCAGGTCGAGGGGCAACGCGGGGAGCGGCAGGCCCTCGAGCAGCGGCTCGCAGATCCAGGCCCGGTCGCCAAGCTCGATCTCGGCCCCTGCGGAGCCCTCCTGGGCCAGCGGAAGCAGGCTGGAGATCGGAAAGCGCTCCGCCTCGAGCACCGCGAGCAGCTCCTCACCCATGGCTCCCGTCGCGCCCGCGACCGCGACCCGAAGGCCCCGGCGGCTCACTCCGCGAGGCTCGCGCGGACCTTCGCCCCCATCTCGCGCGTGCCCAGCGCCGGCTCACCTGGCCCCGCGAGGTCGGCGGTGCGGCAGCCCGCCTCGAGCACCCGCTCCACCGCCTGGCGGATCCGGTCCGCGGCGTCCGCCCGGCCCAGACCGTGCTCCAGCAGCATCGCGGCGCACAGGATCGCCGCTAGCGGGTTGGCGAGGTTCCGACCGGCAATGTCCGGCGCGCTTCCATGGACGGGCTCGAAGAGCCCGCGCGCATCGGCCCCCACGCTGGCAGAGGGCAGAAGCCCCAGCGAGCCGGTCATCATCGCCGCCTCGTCGGAGAGAATGTCGCCAAAGAGGTTGGGGCAGAGCAGCACGTCGAAGTGGGCGGCATCGCGCAGGAGCACCATCGCTGCGCTGTCGACCAGCTGATGCTCGAGCTCCACATCGGGATACTTCGCGGCCACCTCTTCGACCACCTCGTTCCACAGCCCGCAGACGTCGAGCACGTTCGCCTTGTGGATGTTCGTCACGCGTCGCCGGCGGCGGCGCGCGGTCTCGAACGCCACCCTCGCGATCCGCTCGATCTCGCCCTCTTCGTAGACCATCGTATTGCGCGCGCGGCGGCGCCCGGCCCCGGAGTCCCGGCCGCGCGGCTCGCCGTAGTAGATCCCGCCGATCAGCTCGCGCACGACGATCAGGTCGACCCCGTCGACGCGCTCGCGCCGGAGCGGACTCGAGTCGACCAGGGCCGGGAAGACGCGGGCCGGCCGCAGGTTGGCGAAGAGACCCAGCTCCTTGCGGATCCGGAGCAGCCCGCCCTCGGGGCGCTCCGGGGGAGGCAGCGAGTCCCAGCTCGGCCCTCCGACCGCCCCGAGCAGGACCAGGCCGCACGCCTTCGCGCGCGCCAGCGTGGCGTCGGGGAGGGGCGTGCCGTCGGCCTCGATGGCGGCCCCTCCGATCCTCGCCTCCTCGAGCTCCAGGTCCGGCGCCACCTGGGCCAGGACCGCGCACGCCTCGGCCGTCACCTCGGGACCGATGCCGTCCCCCGGCAGTACCAGGACACTCGCCACGGACGGCGTCTCAGATGCCGCGCAGCGCGGCGGAGGTCCCTCCCGCACGCCGCTGGTCGAGCTTGTTCTCGGCGTGGATGTAGGCCCGCGCGCTGGCGACCAGGATGTCGGTGTCCGCGCCCTGCCCGATCACGCGGACGCCATCCTCCTCGAGGGTGACGGAAACCTCGCCCTGGGCATCCATTCCGCTGGTGATCGCGTTGACCTGGTAGCGGACGAGCCGCGCCTTGCTTCCGGTCAGGTCCTTCACGGCCCGGAACACCGCATCGACGGGGCCCGTTCCGAGCTTCGCCGTCTTTCGAATCTCTCCATCGATCGCCAGCTCGACAGTGGCGGTCGCCTTGGCGAAGGTGCCGCTCACCACCGACATGTCGCGCAGCTTGAAGCGCTCGTTCACACGCAGCAGCTGATCCGTGACCAGCGCCTCGATGTCCTCGTTGTAGACGGTCTTCTTCGCGTCGGCCAGGGCCTTGAAGCGCTTGAAGGCTGCGTCGAGGTCGATCTTCTCGGGCTCGAACCCCAGCTCGCGGAGCCGCTCGGCAAACGCGTGCCGCCCCGAGTGCTTGCCCAGGACCAGCTCGGTGCCACCGCGTCCGACGCTCTCGGGAGTCATGATCTCGTAGGTCAGCCGGTTCTGCATCATCCCGTGCTGGTGGATCCCGGCCTCGTGCGCGAAGGCATTGTCGCCGACGACGGCCTTGTTGGGGGGAACCGCCGTGCCGATGATCTGGGAGAGCAGGCGACTGGTCGGGTAGATCTCCTCCGAGCGCACACCCGTATCGCAGCCCCGGTAGAACTCCCCGCGGGTGCGCAGCGCCATCACCACCTCTTCCATGGCCGTGTTTCCGGCGCGCTCCCCGATTCCGTTGACCGTGCACTCGACCTGGCGAGCCCCCGCGTGGATCGCCGCGAGCGAGTTGGCGACCGAGAGCCCGAGATCGTCGTGGCAGTGCACCGAGTAGCGGGCCCCATCCCCGACGTTCTGGCGCAGGTACTCGATCAGCTCGGCGTACTCCTGCGGCATCGTGTAGCCGACGGTGTCGGGAATGTTCAGCGTCGAGGCGCCCGCCTCGAGCGCACGCCGGCATACGCGAACCAGGAAGTCCCAGTCCGAACGCGTGGCATCCTCAGGCGAGAACTCGACATCGTCGCAGAGGCTGCGCGCCAGCTCGACCGCGCGACCGACCTCTTCGAGCACGCGGTCGGGACCCATCTTGAGCTTGTCGCGCATGTGGATCTCGGACGTCGCGATGAAGGTGTGGATGCGCGGGCGCTCGGCCACCTGCAGGGCCTGCCAGGCCCGCTCGATGTCGGGCCGGCCGGTGCGGGCGAGGCCGCACACGATCGTATCGCGAAGCTCCTCCGCGATCGAGCGGACCGCCTGGAAGTCCCCCTCGGAGGCGATCGGGAAGCCGGCCTCGATCACGTCGACCCCGAGCTTGGCCAGCTGGCGGGCGAGCATGCGCTTCTCGTCCAGGTTCATGCTGCAGCCGGGGGCCTGCTCCCCGTCCCTCAGCGTCGTGTCGAAGATCCAGACACGGGAGTCCACGGGGCGGGAGTCAGCGGACATCGGGCCCAGACTCCTCCCGGGGCTCCAGGGGTGCGGAAGGCGAGAGCGGCGACGCGCCCTCTCGGGCCCGCGCCCGCCATCGCTTGAGTACCCGGATCGGTCCCGAGAGCACGTAGCCGACCCCGATCGTGAACATCACGGGCTCGGGGTAGAGCAGGAGCACGACCAGCGCCAGCACCAGGGCCACGAGCGCCGGGTAGGTCGATCCGTGCGGCAGCCGCAAGCTCTTCAGGCTGAAGTAGGGAACCGAGCTCACCATCCCCAGGGCGAGGCCAGCGAACGCCAACACCAGGAAGGTCCCGAAAGCGGAGCCGAAGGGGGGCTCGATTCCGACCCAGCTCACGAACCAGACGATCACGGCCACCATGCCCCCGGCGAAGGTGCTCGGCAGGCCCTGGAAGTCTCGCGACCCCGGCGCTTCGCTGGCATTGAAGCGGGCCAGGCGGAGCGCTGCACAGACCGCGAAGAGCGCCGCGATGGCCCAGCCGCGCGACCCGAGGGGGAGCAGCGCCCAGTGGTAGAAGAGGAGCGCGGGAGCCAGGCCGAAGGCGACCACGTCCGAGAGCGAATCGTACTCCGCCCCGAAGCGGCTCTGGGTGCCCGTCGCGCGCGCCACCCGCCCGTCGAGCAGGTCGGCGATCCCGGCCAGCACGATCCCGAGGGCCGCCTGCTGAAAGCGCCCCTGCGCGGCCGAGATGATCGACCAGAAGCCCAGCAGCAGCGCGGCGGTCGTGATCAGGTTCGGGAGCAGGAAGACCACGCGGCGCTCGCCACGGAGCGCCCGCGCCCTGCGACGGCGGACACGTCGCGCCCTGCGCGCCTGGCGGCGCTCCCCGGGCGGGTTCACGGCCCCACCTCGGCGATCACCGTCTCACCTCCGCGCACCCGGTCTCCCGGCCGGACCTGGATCCGCACCTGCGTGGGCACGATCAGCTCCACGCGCGACCCGTAGCAGATCAGGCCGTAGGGCCGCCCCCGTTCGAGCGCGGAGCCCTCGTCCACCCGGCAGACGATCCGTCGCGCGATCAGGCCGGTGATCTGGACCAGCGCATAGCGAATCCCCGCCGGCGTCTCGACGTCGAGTCGCACCTGGACGTTGCGGGCGGAGGCCTCCGCCCGGAACGCCGCCCGGTACTGGTTGCCACTGCGGCGCAGCGCCCTCACCTTTCCGGAGAGCGGCACCCGGTTGACGTGCACGTCCAGGATCGACAGGAAGATGGCGACGCGGCGGGCCACCCCGACGAAGGGATCGGGCTCGGCCAGCTCGGCGACCTCGACCACCCGACCATCGGCCGGCGAGACCGCCAAGCGGTCTCCGCTGGGCGGATGACGACGGGGGTTTCGAAAGAAGGCCAGGTTCGCCAGCCCCGCGAGACCCGACGCCCCGGCGAGGGAACCCAAGCCCGCCAGCGCCGAGATTCCCGCCACGAGGCCGAGCCCCAGCGTCCCGGGCCACGCCTGGGGAGCGATGCGCCCCTCGAGCGGGCGAGACGGGTCGGCGCTCGCGGGCCGAGACACTAGTTGCGGCTCCGGTCCACGAGGCGCCCCTCCTGGAGCCAGGGCATCAGCTCGCGAAGCCGGGCCCCCACGCCCTCGAGCGGATGCTCCTCTCCGCGCCGCGTCAGCGCCTGGAAGACCGGCTTGCCCGCACGCGTCTCGAGCAGCCACTCGCGGGCGAACTCTCCGGACTGGATCTCTCCCAGGATCCGCTTCATCTCCGCCTTGACCTCGGGTCCGACGATCCGGGGACCGCGCGTCAGGTCTCCGAACTGGGCGGTGTTCGAGATCGTGTAGCGCATGTTCGAGATCCCCCCCTCGTAGATGAAGTCGACGATCAGCTTCATCTCGTGGATGCACTCGAAGTACGCCATCTCGGGAGCGTAGCCCGCCTCGACGAGCGTCTCGAAGCCCGCCTGCATGAGCGCGGTCAGCCCCCCGCACAGGACCGCCTGCTCGCCAAAGAGATCGGTCTCGGTCTCCTCGCGGAAGCTGGTCTCGATGACGCCGGAGCGCCCGCCCCCGATGCCCTTCGCGTAGGCAAGGGCGACCTGGAGGGTATCCCGGCTGGGATCCCGATCCACGGCCACCAGGCAGGGAACCCCCGAGCCGCGCCGGTAGAGGTCGCGCACGTTGTGCCCCGGGCCCTTCGGCGCGACCATGAAGACGTTCACACCCTCGGGGGGAGAGATGCACCCGAAGTGGATGTTGAACCCGTGCGCGAGGGCCAGGTAGTTGCCGGCCTTCAGGTTCGGCGCCACCGCCTCGCGGTAGATCTCGGCCATCGTCTCGTCGGGCAGCGTCATCATGATCACGTCGGCGGCCTTCGAGGCGTCCGAGAGCGTCCGCACGTCCAGGCCCTCCCCCTCGGCCTTGGCCCAGCTCCCCGAAGAGGAGCGCAGACCCACGATCACGCTCACCCCGCTGTCGCGCAGGTTCAGCGCGTGCGCGTGGCCCTGGCTGCCGTAGCCGAGCACGGCGACGACCCGCCCCTCGAGTCGCTTCAGGTCCGCATCCTTGTCGTAGTAGATGTTCATCTCTTCTCCCAACCGTCGAAGGACCCGTCTTCCAGCATCGCTAGAGGCCGCGCGGCGTGGCGATGCGCCCGGTGCGCACGACCTCCTCCAGTCCCAGCGGACGCAAGAGGTCGGCGAGGGCCACGAGCTTCTCCGAGGAGCCCGTCGCCTCGATCGTGTACGAAGCGGGGGTGACATCGACGATCTTGCCCCGGAAGATCTCGGCGATCCGCAGCACCTCGGCGCGCGCCTCGGGAAGGGTCCGCACCTTGAAGAGCGCCAGCTCCCGCGCCACGAAGGCGGCCGAGGAATGATCCTGCACCTTGATCACGTCGATCAGCTTGTAGAGCTGCTTGACGATCTGCTCGATCGTCTCGTCGTCTCCATGGGTGACCAGGGTGATCTGCGACACCTCGGGCTCGAGGGTCTGCGCCACGCAGAGGCTGTCGATGTTGTACCCGCGGGCGCTGAACAAGCCTGCGACGCGAGAGAGCACGCCGAACTCGTTCCGGACGCGGACACTGATCGTATGCTGCACGGCTCAGCTCCCGGGCTCCCCGAGCAGCATGTCGCGAGAGGCAGCGCCTCCGGGGATCATGGGGAAGCAATTCTCCTCCCCGGCGCAGACGAAGTCCATCATCACCGGCCCGCGCGCCGCAAAGGCCTTCTCGAGCACGGTGTCCACCTCTTCGGGCCGGGTCGCCCGGAAGCCCGCCGCACCGAACGCCTCGAAGTACTTGACCCAGTCGGGCCCCCCGGAGAGATCGACATGCGAGTAGCGTCGCTCATAGAAGAACTGCTGCCACTGGCGCACCATGCCCAGCACGTCGTTCCGGAGGTTGACGACCTTGATCGGCAGCTCCTGCTGAACCGCCACCGCCAGCTCCTGGACGGTCATCAGGAGCGAGCCCTCACTCGTGATGCACACGACCGTCTCGCCGGGTCGGCCGATCTGGGCCCCGACCGCGGCAGGGAACCCGAAGCCCATCGTCCCGAGGCCGCCCGAGGTGACCCAGTTGCGAGGGCTGCGCACGTGGTAGTACTGCGCCGCCCACATCTGGTGCTGCCCCACGTCGGTCGTGATCACGGCGCGGCCCTCGGTCATCTGGAACAGGCGATCGATGACGAACTGCGGCAGGATGGGGCCATCGGGAGCCTGCACATAGGCGAGCGGGTGCGCGCGCTCCCAGCCCTCGATCGAGGCCCACCAGTCGGCCAGCCGCCCGCGCGGATCCTCGAGGGCGGGCTCCTCTTCGAGGAGCTTCAGGAACTTCTGCAGCACCCGCCGCACGTCGCCGACGATGGGGATGTCGACGTCGACGCTCTTGCGGATCTGCGTCGGGTCGATGTCGACGTGGATCTTCTTCGAGTGCGGGCTGAACTCCTCGACCTTCCCGGTGACCCGGTCGTCGAAGCGCGCTCCGATCGCGAGCAACAGGTCGCACTCGTCGACGGCCATGTTCGCCCGGTAGGTCCCGTGCATTCCCAGCATGCCGAGGGACTGGGGGTGGTCTCCGGGAATCCCGCCGATGCCCATCAAGGTGTAGGTGACCGGCAGCCCCAGCTTTTCGCAGAGCGCACGCAGCTCGCTGTGCGCCCCCGAGAGGATCACGCCCCCTCCGAAGTAGACGACGGGCCGCCGCGAGGCGAGCAGCAGCGCCATGGCCTTCTTGATCTGCCCCCAGTGTCCCTCGTAGCTGGGCCGGTAGTGCTCCAGGCGGACGCTCTGCGGGTAGTGGTACTCGGCCTTCTCCTGGGTCATGTCCTTGGGCAGGTCGATCACGACCGGGCCGGGGCGCCCGGTGGTGGCGATGTGGAAGGCCTCCTTGATCGTCGCCGCGAGCGCCCGGGTGTCCTTCACCATGTAGTTGTGCTTGGTGATCGGACGCGTCAGGCCCAGGTTGTCGGCCTCCTGGAAGGCGTCGTTTCCGATGGCGGCGCGCGCCACCTGGCCGGTGAAGACGACCAGCGGAATCGAGTCCGTGAAGGCGGTGGCGATTCCGGTCAGCGCGTTCGTCACGCCCGGGCCGGACGTGACCAGCGCGACCCCCGGATGACCCGTGGCGCGCGCGTAGCCGTCGGCCATGTGCACGCCGCCCTGCTCGTGGCGGGCCAGCACGTGCCGGAACCGGGCGCGGTAGAGGGCATCGTAGATCTCGAGAACAGCGCCCCCGGGGTGCCCGAAGAGAACCTCGACACCCTCCTCCTGGAGAGCGCGAACCAGAATATCGGCGCCCAGAATCTTCACGGCGTTCCCCTGTCTGCCGCGCGCACTCCAAAGCGGGTGGCGCGCCACCTGGCGACTGCGACCCGGCTCCGCAGGCTGCCTTCCCTACCTCGAAAGCGTCGCGTGGCCCCGGAGCCCTGCCCCGATCCTCGCAGTCAGGCCCCGGAGCGCTGCGCGAGAATCGCGGCGATTCGATCCATTCCGGAGAGCTTGGTCTTCTGAAGACGCTTGCGCTCCAGCTCTTCATCCGTGGACCGGTAGCGTACCGCCTCGAGCGCCGAGAGGCGGCGCTCGATCTCCTGATGCTCCGTCCACAGCTGGTGGAGTTGCGGGTCTTCGGAGGCCAGCGCCTCGATTCGGTCGCGCTCGTAACTCTCCATCGAACCTCGCGAAACCTGAGTCCCGGCTAGGCTACGGGTTTCGGGCCGCGCTGTCCACGACCCGCGGACGCCGGGACGGCGTCGGGCGGCCGAAGGTAGCGGAGCTCGACCTCGCTCGCGGCGACCCCACGGCCCGAAGCCAGGAGCCGGGCACCCAGAACCCCGACGCTCGCCGCGCGCGGCCCCCCGAGCGGTCCGTGAACGATCCGGGCCGAGTCGCCGAGCACGCTCTCGATCTCGTTGCGATAGAGATCCGCCCCGGGGCCCAGGAAGGTCAGCGGCCCGCGCCCCTCGAGCGAGCGGAGCCAGGCCAGCGGCTCGGTCACCGCGTCGGGTCGCAGCGCCACGCCGCCGCCCGAGTACAGCCCGGCGTACACCTGGCCCTTGCGGGCGTCGAGCCAGGGCGCGACGCGCGGCGCGCCACCCGCCTGGAGCGACAGGGCCGCCAGGGTGGCCACCGGGGCGACGGGACGGGCAGTCTCGAAGCACAGACCCAGCACCGTCGAGAGACCGACCCGCAGCCCCGTGAACGAGCCCGGTCCCACCGACAGGGCGACACCCGTCACCTCGTCCAGCCTGCGCTCGCACGAACGAAGCAGAGCGTCGATCTGGGGCAGGAGCGAGGCGGCCCGGGGAGGCGGCTCGCTCTGGATCTGCTCGGCCAGGAGGCTCTCCCCCTCCAGGAGCGCGACCCCCCCCTGCTCCGTCGCCGTCTCCACGGCGAGGACGAGGGACGGCGACCTCAGACGAGGCCCTGGAAGTAGTCGACGATGCTCGACCAGTAGCGCGAGAGATCGTTCCAGAAGGCGAAGGCCATCAAGAGCACCAGCAGCGAGACGCCCACCTGCGCCGCGATCTCGCGGACCCGGAGGGAGAGGGGCTCACCCTTCATTCCCTCGGCCAGGGCGAAGACGATCTGGCCCCCGTCCAGGATCGGCACCGGGAGCAGGTTCAGGATCGCCAGGTTCACGCTGATGATCGCCATGATGTGGACGAAGGGCAGCCAGCCGAGCTGGAAGAAGTCCGCCGCCAGCTTGCCGATCCCGATGGGACCGGCCAGGCTCTCGCGACCCACCTGGCCCGCGACCAGCATACCCAGCCCCGCGAAGGTACTGACGGTGATGTCCCACGTGCGGGCGGCTCCGCGCGCGAGCGCCACGAAGGGGTTGTGTGCGACCTCCAGGACGCTCTCTCCGGGGACGCGCGCCACCGGCACTCCGCCCACTCCGATTGCGAAGACCCGCTCCGCCCGGCCGCGCCGCTCGAGCACCCGCTGCTCGGGAGCCACCGAGACCGTCCGCAGCTCGCCGTCGCGCAGGACCTGCAGCTGGAGCGAGCGGCCCCGGCTGGCCCGCACCCGCACCGCGAGCGACTGGAAGCTCTGGATCGGAGCCCCGTCGACGCTCCGCAGCAGGTCGCCGGGCTCGAGCCCCGCGCGTCCTGCCGGGCTCTCGGGATCCACCGTCGCGATCTCGAGCCCGGCCGGAGTCAGGCCCAGGGCCGTCGGCGAAGGGCGGCGCGGAGGGCTCGCGATCTTCAGGATCACGTGCGCCCGCTCGCCCTCCGGCAGGCGCCTCTCGACCTCGAGCTCGAGCGGGCCGGCAGCCGTTGCCAGCGCAGCGGAAGCCTCCTCCCAGCTCTCGACCGGAGTGGCGTTCACGCGCACGATGCGGTCGCCCGTCTGGACCCCGGCCCGGCCGGCGGGCATCTCCGGAGACAGGACTGCGACCGTCGCCGAGCGCGCGTCGTGCTCGATTCCGAGCGCATCGAAGGGCTCGGCCGCGATCTCGACCTGCAGGCGCGTTCCCGAGCGTTCGATCTCGAGTGGAACCGGTCCCCCTGCGGGCTCCTCCCAGGCCGCCGTGAGGTCCTGCCAGCTCGCGACGGGCTCTCCCGCCACCCGGACCACGCGATCGCCGGGGCGCAGGCCTGCCTCCGCGGCCGGCGAGCCCGGCAGGACCGCGCCGATTCGACTGGTCGGCGAGGGCATGCCGACCCAGTAGGCCGCCCCGAGCAGCACCACGGGCAGGAGGAAGTTCATTCCCGGACCCGCGAGCGCGATCGCCACGCGCTTCCAGACGGCCTGACCGTTGAAGCTGCGAGCGGCCTCCGCCTCCGGGAGCGGCTCGCCGGGGATCTCGCCGAGCATCTTCACGTAGCCCCCGAGGGGCAGCCAGGCGAGCTGGTAGTCGGTCTCGCCGAAGCGGCGGTGGATCAGCGCCGGGCCGATCCCGATCGAGAACCGCTCCACCTTGACTCCGAGCGCCTTGGCCACCAGGAAGTGCCCCAGCTCGTGGACGAAGACCAGCCCGCCCAGCAGGAGGGCGAAGGGCCCCAGGTAGTCTCCCGCGCTCATCGGCTACCGCTCCTCGATGCGGGCGGTCGCGTGCTGCCGAGCCAGGCGATCCACCTCGCGGATTTCGGACAGGTCCAGACCCGGACGCACGGGGACCTCTCCTACCACCGCATCGACCGTTTCAGCAATCCGGGTGAATGCGATCCGCCCGGCGAGAAAGGCGGCCACCGCCACCTCGTTGGCGGCGTTGAGCGCAGCGGGCGCCGTACCCCCCTCTGCCGCGGCCGCGAGCGCGACGCGCAGCGCGGGGAAGCGCTCGAAGTCTGGCGCCTCGAAGTGCAGCTGGCCCACGGAGACCAGGTCGAGGGGGGGCAGCTCGGGCAGCGCAAAGCGGCTCGGCATTCCCAGCACGTAGGCGATCGGGATGCGCATGTCGGGAACCGACAGCTGAGCCAGCCAGCAGCCGTCGATGTACTCCACCAGCGAGTGGATCACGCTCTCTGGGTGGATCACGACCGAGATCTGCGGCGCGGGAACGTCGAAGAGCCAGCGCGCCTCGATCACCTCGAACCCCTTGTTCATGAGCGTGGCCGAGTCGATCGTGATCTTCGGACCCATGTCCCAGTTCGGATGGGCGAGGGCTTCCTCGCGAGTCGCGGCACGGATGCGCTCGGGGCTCCACGTCCGGAAGGGCCCACCCGACGCCGTCAGCCACAGCCGAGCGACCCCATCCGTCGGATGCCCCGCCAGGCACTTGTGGATCGCGACGTGCTCGGAGTCCAGCGGTACGAGCCGGGCCCCATGGGCGCGCGCGCAGCTCAGCACGAGCGGACCCGCCATGACCAGCACTTCCTTGTTCGCCAGCGCCACGTCGCGTCCGCAGGCAAGCGCGGCGAGCACCGGGTCGAGGCCGACGCTCCCGACGAGCGCACCGATCACGAGGTCGGCCTCGGCCTCGGCTACGGCGCGGAGCCCCGCAGCTCCGGAGCGCACCTCGATGGAAAGATCGGAGAGTGCCTCGCGAACCCGCGCCTCGTCCTCGGAGCGGGCTACGGAGACGACCTGGGGATGGAAGTCCTTGGCCTGCTGGATCAGCAGGTCGACGTTCCGGCCCGCGGCCAGGGCCGAGACGCTCACCTCGTCGGGATGGGAGGCCGCGACCTGGAGCGTCTGGGTCCCGATCGAGCCCGTGGAGCCCAGGAGCGCAACCCGCCTCATCGTCGCACCCGGATCTGCTCGCCGGTTCGCCCGAAGCGGCGCTCGCGCGCCTGGAAGGCGACCAGCGCCTCGACGAGGTCGGCCTTGGCGAAGTCCGGCCACATCTTCCCGCTGAAGTAGAGCTCGCTATAGGCGAGCTGCCACATCAGGCAGTTCGAGATCCGGCTCTCGCCGCCGGTGCGGATGAGCAGGTCCGGGTCGGGCATTCCAGGCGCGTACAGGTAGGACTCGAAGCACTTCTCGTCGATCGCGTCCGCCTCGACCCGCCCGCTCTCGACCTCTCGCGCAAGCCGGCGCGCGGCGTCGACGACCTCGGTCCGGCCGCTGTACGAGAGCGCGAAGGTCACGAGCATCTCTTCGTTTCCCTCCGTCCGTGCGACCACCGCTTCGAGCTCCCGAACGAGTCGCGGCGGCAGGTCCCGGAGGCGGCCGATCGCCTGCAGGCGGATTCCGTTGCGCATCAGCTCCTCGGCCTCCCGTGCCAGGTAGTCGGCCAGCAGGTCCATCAGCCCGTCCACCTCCGCCTCGGGGCGGCGCCAGTTCTCGATCGAGAAGGCGTAGAAGGTCAGCGCCCGGATTCCGAGCTCATGCGCCGCGCGCATCACGGTGCGGACGTTCTCGGTACCGCGCCGATGTCCTTCCAATCGTGCGAGGCCGCGGCACTCGGCCCAGCGACCGTTGCCGTCCGGGATGATCGCCACGTGAAAGGGTAGCTTGTCTGGATCGAGTCGCGCCATGGGCGTCAGATCGTGAGGATCTCCTCCTCCTTGGCCTTGACCAGGGCATCGAGCTTTGCGATCGAGTCGTCGGTCAACGACTGCACCTTTCGCTGTCCCGTACGCGATTCGTCCTCGCCCAGGTCCCCCGAGTGCTCGAGGTCCTTCAGCATGGCGACCGAGTCTCGACGGGCGTTGCGCACGCCCAGCTTGTGCTCTTCGCCCATCTTCCGCACCTGCTTCACCAGCTCCCGTCGCCTCTCCTCGGTCAGCTCCGGGACAGGGATCCGGATCAGCTTCCCGTCGTTCGACGGCATCAGGCCGAGGTCCGCCTTCAGGATCCCCCGCTCGATCTCGGCCAGCGCGCCCCGGTCGAAGGGCTGCACCGTGATCAGCCGCGGCTCCGGCACCTGGACGGTCGCCAGCTGCTTGAGGGGCGTCGCGGTCCCATAGTAGTCGACCTGCACGCCATCGAGCAGGGCGGGGTTCGCGCGTCCGGTCCGGACCCGGTCCAGATCGCGCTTCAGGCTCTCGATGCTCTTCTGCATGGCCTCGCGGGCCTCCACGAGAATCAGGTCGACCTCTTCCTCGGGCATGGGCTCGAGTCTCCTAGGCGGCGACGGCAGTGCCGATCGAAGCGCCGCAGACGACCCTCCTGAGGTTCCCCGGCACGGCCATGTTGAAGACCACGATTGGGAGCTTGTTATCCTGACACAGCGAGATGGCCGTCCCGTCCATCACGCCCAGATTCTTGTGTAGAAACTCGCGGTAGCTGATCCGCTGGTAGAGCCGGGCCTCCGGGAACTTCTCGGGATCGGCGTCGTAGACGCCGTCCACCCGGGTCCCCTTGAGCAGGCAGTCACTCTCGGTCTCCATGGCGCGCAGCGCTGCGCCCGTATCGGTCGTGAAGAAGGGGTTCCCGGTGCCCGCCGCGAAGATCACGATCCGACCCTTCTCGAGATGCCGCAGCGCTCGCCGCCGGATGTGCGGCTCGCAGACCTGCTTGACCTCGATCGCGGACATCACCCGGGTGGCCGCGCCGCAGCGTTCGAGCGCGTCCTGGAGCGCCAGGGCGTTCATCACCCCCGCCAGCATGCCCATGTAGTCCGCCGACGTCCGGTTCATGCCTTCGGCGGACGCTGCGATCCCGCGAATGATGTTGCCTCCGCCGACGACCACGCCCATCGTAACGCCCAGGGCCCGGACCTCCGCGATCTCCTGTGCCGTCGCACGAATCGCCTCGGTGCTGATCCCGAACCCCGCCCCTCCGGCCAGGCTCTGCCCCGACACCTTGAGAAGGACGCGCTCGTACACGGGCTTCATTCTTCGAGCTCATCTCCCAGCTGGAATCGGGCAAAGCGCGTGACGCTGGCGCGGGCCTCCTCGAGAGCCTTTCCGACGCTCCGATCGGGATCCATCACCAGCGGTTGCTCGAGCAGCGCCACCTCCCGGAAGAACTTTCCCATCCGGCCGTCGATCATCTTCTCGAGGATGTGCGCGGGCTTGCCCTCCTGGGCGGCCTGCACCTCGAGCGCCTTCCGCTCGCGCTCGACGATCCTGGCAGGGATCTCGTCGCGCGATACGGCGATCGGGTTGGCCGCCGCCACGTGCATGCAGAGGTTGTGCGCAAGCGCCGTCAGCTTCGCGTCTCCCGGGTCGCTCGAGGCGGTCTCGACCATCACTCCGATCTTCCCGCCCGCATGAATGTAGCTGGAGATCCGGCCGCCCTCCGGGGCCTCGAAGCAGACGACACGACGCACCTGTACGTTCTCTCCGAGCTTCGCGATTGCGCTCTCGACGCGATCCCCGAGGCTCGCGTCCGAGTCGCGCTCGGCCAGCAGCTCCGCGACACTCTGCACCTGCGCGTCCCGCGCTCTCTTCGCGAGGCTCTGCGCCAGCTGGACGAACTCGTCGGTCTTGGCCACGAAGTCCGTCTCGCAGTTCAGCTCGACGAGCGCCCCTCGCCTTCGATCGGGGGTCAGACTCGCCTCGACACGGCCCTCGAGGGTCTCGCGGCCGAGGCGCTTGCGCGCCTTGAGCAGCCCTCGCTCCCTCAGCACGTCGCTGGCGCGCTCGAGGTCGCCCTCCGCCTCGATCAGGGCCTTCTTGCAGTCCATCATGCCGGCCCCGGTCCGCTGCCGGAGCACCTTCACCTGTCCCGCCGAGATCTCTGCCACCGCTCGTGTCTCCCTGTTTCCGGATCCGTCTCTCAAGCGTCCCCATCGGCGGCTTCGGCGCTCGCCTTGGGCGCGGCCGCCCGCTCGGGCTCCCCTTCGGCGGCAGGCCCGGCCTCGCCCTCGGCGACCGGGGCGTCGCCCTCGGGCGCGCTCCGGGCCGCCGCCTCGCCGGCCGCCTTCTCCTCCGCCGCCAGCTCCTCCCGCTGGCGCTTGGCCTCCCGCTCCAGGCGCGCCGGGCGCCGCACGGGCTGGGTGATCTCGACGACCCGCTTGCCCGCCGGAGCCACCGCCACGTCGGCAGGCTCCTCTCGCGCGGCCGCGTGGTCCTCCGCGATGATTCTCTGGTTGTGGAGCTCGGCACCGAGCAGACAGGCCTGGGCGGCCTTCTCGCAGTAGAGGCGGATGGCGCGCATGGCGTCGTCGTTCCCCGGAACCGGGTAGTCGATGCCGTCCGGATCGCAGTTCGAGTCGACGATCGCGACGATCGGGAGCTGGAGGCGCTGCGCCTCCTTGATCGCGAGATGTTCGCGCCGGATGTCGATCACGAAGAGGCAGTCGGGCGGCCGCTCGATGTCGATGAGCCCCTCGAACGCCTTGTGCAGCTTGAGCTGCTCGCGGACCAGCTTCGAGCGCTCCTTCTTCGAGAGCCCGGCCGAGTTCTCCTCGTCACTGAGGAGCTCGTTCAGCTCCTTGTAGCGGTCGATTCCACGCCGGATCGTCCGGAAGTTGGTCAGCATCCCACCGAGCCAGCGCCGGTGCACGAAGGGCATGCCGCACGCGCGCGCCTGCTCGGAGAGGATGTCCTGCGCCTGTCGCTTGGTGGCGACGAAGAGCACCCTGCCGCCGCCCGCCACGACCTCGGTCAGGAACTCCGCCGCCTGCCGGAAGCGGGGCAGCGTGTACTGCAGGTTGATGATGTGGATGCCATTTCGCTCCCCGTAGAGGAATGGCTTCATGTGCGGATGCCAGCGCCGCGTCTGGTGTCCGAAGTGGACACCGGCATCGAGCAGCTCCCGCATCGAGATCGCGGTTTGCGTCACTCGACCGTCTCCCGGTTCGGTCGCCCCTTCCCACGGAGCGACTCTGGGTTTATGACCTCCGCCCCTGAGCCGGTCTCCCGGCTCCCGGTCTCGCCGTCGGGCAACCCGGACCGGACGGGACGTGTGGATTTCGGAGGCCCCGGTGAAGGGGAGCGACCGATGGGCACTGATTAGCAGACCGAGCGCCGCGACTCAAGGTAAGCGTGCGTAAACGCGATGGAATCAGTCCACCCTCAACCCGCCGGGTCCGGCAGCCCCGCCAGGTGGCCGCGCTCGTTCCAGCGGTCGAGCGACCAGATCCAGGCACCCGCGATCGGCACCATGCGCAGGCGCACCAGGCCCGCCCAGCCCAGCTGGGTCCGCTCGTGGGCCCAGGGGACCGGCTCCATGCCCAGCAGGTGAGTGACCGCGACCGAGATCGACCCCCCGTGGGCGACGAGCACGATGCGCTGGGGGCCGTCCTCGGCCGCGCCCGCCGCGGGCGGCTGCGGGCGCCAGAGGCGGTGGGCCCCGTCCAGGTGGAGCCTCGCGCCGTGCCCCTGGCAGAGCAGCCCATCGATCCCGGCAGAGACCCGCTCGTGGAAGTGGCGGAACGACTCGCCGCCCTCCAGCCCATCCCACCACTGCTCCAGCTCGCGAGCCCGGGCGCGCTCGAAGAAGGCGCCCACCTCGGCCGTGGTCTGGCCGTGCAGCGTCGGCAGCCCCAGCTCGCGGAGCCATGAGAGGCGCACCGGCGCACGATCGAGCTGCTCGGCGAGGGGGGCGCCGGTCTCGACCGCGCGGCGCATCGTGCTGGTGTAGAGCCGGTCGATCCGCTCACGCCCGAGCGCCTGGGCCACGCGCTCGGCCTGCATCTTCCCGAGCTTCGAGAGCTGCGGCTCGTCCACGGCCCGACCGCCGGGCTCCCAGTCGGGCTGCCCGTGGCGCACGAAGATCAGCTCGATCACGTCGTGTACTCGGCGTTGATCCGGACGTACTCGTAGGTGAGGTCGGTGGTGAGCACGTGCGCACGTGCAGATCCCATCCCGAGCGACACCTCGATCGTGACGCGCCGACGGCGCAGCCCTCGGGCGGCGCGTCCGAGGGCCCGCTCGCCGCCCACGGGCCGCCCGCCGCGCAGCAGATCCACTCCGGCCAGCCGCACACCCAGGCGTTCCGGGGCCAGGCGCACGCCAGCCGCCCCGGCTGCCTGGACGATCCGTCCCCAGTTGGGGTCGCGCCCGAAGAGCGCCGTCTTGACCAGCAGCGAGTTCGCCACCGAGCGTGCAACGCGCTCCGCGTCTCGCGTGCGGCGCGCCCCCTGCACGTAGACATCAGCGAGCTTGCTGACTCCCTCGCCGTCGCGGGCCAGCTGCTCGACGAGCGAGCCGCAGACCTCTCGCAGCGCGGCGCGAAGCTCGGACGCCCGGGCGCTCCCCGAGCGGAGCGGCCGGTTGCCTGCCGCGCCGTTCGCGAAGAACAGCACTGTATCGCTCGTACTCGTCTCACCGTCGATCGTGAGCGCGTTGAAGGTGGGATCCACCGCTTCCCTCAAAGCCTCGCGCAGGAAGCTCGCCTCGACCGCGAGGTCGGTCGCCAGGAACGAGAGCATGGTCGCCATCCGCGGCATGGTCATGCCGGCGCCCTTTGCGATGCCTCCGAGACCGAAGCCCCGCGCCGCCACGTGCGCACGCTTGGGCCGCGTGTCGGTCGTGAGGATGGCGCGGGCAGCGCGTCCCCAGCCCGAAGCCGAGAGACCCCGGATCGCGAGGGGGATGCCCGCCTCGATGCGCGCGAGCGGCAGGGCCGGACCAATCACGCCGGTCGACGCCACCGTCACCAGGCCCTCGCGAACGCCGAGACCCCGGGCCGCGACCCGGGCCATGGCGCGGGCGGCGGCGAGCCCCTCCGGGCCCGTCGCCACGTTCGCGACTCCACTGTTGACGACCACAGCGCGACCCGCGCCTCGCCGGGCGCGGGCCCGCGAGACCCGGACCGGGGCCCCCGGGAACTGGTTGCGCGTGAACACCCCCGCCACGGACGCCGGACGATCCGACGCGATCAGCGCCAGGTCGAGCGCCCCGCCGCCCTTGATGCCGCAGGCGACGCCCGCCGCCCGGAAGCCCTCGATTCGCATCGTCGTCGCGCCCGCAGGAGGACTACGCGGCCATGCCGTGGCAGCGCTTGTACTTCTTGCCCGAGCCGCACGGACAGGGCTCGTTCCGCCCGACCTTGCGCCCCTGCCGCACCACGGGACGTGCGACCTCGGGGGGCTGGGAGGCATCGCTGCCGGGATGGCTCGCGCTCAGGCGCCGCTCGAACTCCGCGCGACGCGCCTCCTCGGCGGCGCGCTGCTCGCGCAGCTGGCGGATCCGTTCCTCGCTCGGGACCTCGAAGACCACCTTGAAGAAGGTCTCGACCGCCGTCTGTCGGATCCGCTCGTGCATGACCGCGAAGAGGTTGTAGCCCTCACGCTGGTACTCGCGCAGCGGATCGCGTCCGCCCATGCCCTGCAGTCCGACCTCCTGGCGCAGGTGGTCCATCGTGCACAGGTGGTCCTTCCACTGGGAGTCGATCGCGCGCATCAGGAAGTCGCGCGCCACCAGCTGGAACGAGGGCGGAGAGAGATCCGGGAAGCGCCGCTCGAGCTCCGCGAAGAGCTTCCGCTTCTCCTCGAGCTTCTCACCGACGCAGCGGCGCAGGTAGGCGGCGATGGTGTCGCGATCGGGATCCTCGGTCTGGAAGCAGGGCTCGTCCATGTCGAGCCGGATTCCGAAGTGCGCCTCGACCTGCTTGGCGAGAGACTCGTAGTCGGGCGCCGCCGCATCGACCAGGGAGTCGGCGATCTCCTCCGCCATCTCGAGGTAGTCCCCGCTGAGATCGTCCTTCGAGAGCACCTCGTGGCGCCAGGTGTAGATCGCCTCGCGCTGGCGATTCATCACGTCGTCGTACTCCAGCAGGCGCTTGCGCACGTCGAAGTTCTGGGCCTCGACCTTGGACTGGGCCCGCTGGATCGCGTTCGTGACCATCTTGTGCTCGATCGGCTCGCCCTCCTCCATGCCGAGCCGCCCCATGAGCGGCGCGATCCGGTCCGAGCCGAAGCGCCGCATCAGGTCGTCCTCGAGCGACAGGTAGAATCGCGAGCTTCCCGCATCGCCCTGGCGCCCGGAGCGCCCGCGGAGCTGATTGTCGATCCGCCGCGAGTCGTGGCGCTCGGTGCCCAGCACGTGCAGGCCCCCCGCCTGGATGACGGCGACCCTCTCCTCGGCGGACTGCGCTCGCAGGCGCTCGAGCTCCTCCCGGTTCTCCTCCGCCTTCGGATCGAGCCCCCGTGCCTGGAGCATCATCTCGGGGTTGCCCCCGAGCACGATGTCGGTGCCGCGGCCGGCCATGTTGGTCGAGATCGTGACCGCTCCCTTGCGCCCCGCCTGGGCGATGATCTCGGCCTCGCGGCCGTGGTGCTTGGCATTGAGGACGTTGTGCGGGATCCCGCACTTCTTGAGCATGCGCGAGACCAGCTCGGAGGTCTCGATCGCGATGGTCCCGACCAGCACCGGCTGACCCCGGGCATGGCAGTCCCGGATGTCCTCGACCACGGCCTCCCACTTCTCGGCCTGGGTGCGGTAGACCAGGTCCGGACGGTCATCGCGGACCATCGGCTGGTTGGTGGGGACCACGACCACGTCCAGGTCGTAGATCTTCGCGAACTCCGCCGCCTCCGTATCCGCGGTCCCCGTCATTCCGGAGAGCTTCCGGTACATCCTGAAGTAGTTCTGGAAGGTGATCGAGGCATAGGTCTGGGTCTCGCTCTGGACCGAGACACCCTCCTTGGCCTCGACGGCCTGGTGCAGGCCGTCGCTCCAGCGGCGGCCCTCCATCAGGCGCCCCGTGAACTCGTCGACGATGACGACCTGTCCGTCCTTGACCACGTAGTCGACATCGCGCTTGTAGATCACGTGGGCCCGGAGCGCGTTCTGGATGACGTGCAGGGTCTCGACCTGGTCGGGCGCGTAGAGGTTGTCGATCTTCAGGATCTCCTCGATCCGCGCCACGCCCTCGTCGGTGAGCAGCGGGTTGCGCTGCTTCTCGTCGATGGTGAAGTGCTGCTCCGCCACCAGCTTGGGAATCACCCGGTCGAGACGCCGGAAGAGCTCGGGGTCGTCGTCGACGGGGCCGGAGATGATCAGTGGCGTTCTCGCCTCGTCGATCAGGATCGAGTCCACCTCGTCCACGATCGCGAAGTTCAGCGGTCGCTGGACGCAGTGATCGAGCGTCGGCTTCATGTTGTCGCGCAGGTAGTCGAAGCCGAACTCGTTGTTCTGGCCATAGGTCACGTCGGCGGCGTAGGCGGCCTTCCGCTCGGCGTCGGTGAGCCCATGAACGACGCAGCCCACCTCGAGCCCGAGAAAGCGATGGATCGCGCCCATCCACTCCGCGTCGCGCCGCGCCAGGTAGTCGTTGACCGTGACGACGTGCACGCCCTCCCCCGTGAGCGCGTTCAGGTAGCACGGGAGGGTCGCGACCAGCGTCTTGCCCTCGCCGGTCTTCATCTCGGCGATCTTCCCCTGGTGCAAGATGATGCCGCCGAGCAGCTGCACGTCGAAGGGCCGCATCCCGACGGTGCGGCGCGACGCCTCCCGCACGAGGGCGAACGCCTCGGGAAGGAGCGCGTCGAGCGGCTCGCCCTTCTCGGCGCGTTCGCGCAGGGCCGCGCCGACCCGCCGCAGGTCCTCCCCACTCCGGGCCTCGAGGCCCGCCTCGAGCGCTCCGATCTTCTCTACGAGAGGTGCCAGCCGACGAAGCGTGCGCTGGTTCGCCGAGCCGAAGAGCTTTCGCAGGAACCCGGGAATCGCCCAATCCTCCTCGTGGGGTGCTCGGGGAGAATAGCCCGCGGTCCCGACTAGTCTAGGATGTAGTTTCGGGGGTTGACCGCGACGCCGTTCACGCTCACCTGGTAGTGGAGGTGGGGACCCGTACTGTGCCCGGTGCTTCCCATCAGCCCCAGCCGATCGCCCCGCTTCACCTCCTGGCCCGTATGAACGAGCACCTTCTCGAGGTGGCCGTAGATCGTCTCGACGCCGTAGCCGTGGCGCAGGATGACGGCGTTTCCGAGTCCCCGATCGCGTCCCGCGAAGCGCACCCGACCGCTGGCCGGAGCGATGATCGGCGTCCCCAGGCGGCCCGCGATGTCGAGCCCGCGATGCAGCTCCCGCTGCTGCGTGAAGGGCGACAGGCGATAGCCGAACTCGGAGGTGATCCAGCCGCGCGTCGGCGCGATCGAGGGCGTATGGGCCAGCTGGGCGGTGCGGGTCTCGAGCTTCTCGATCAGGTCCTCGAAGCTCCGCTGCTGTCGCTCCCCCGCATCGCGGATTCCGTCGAGGCTCCCGAGGAAACGCGCGTGGCGCTGATCGCGCGTGAGTCCCGACAGGAAGTGTCCCTCGAGACCCTCGCCCTCGATGCCTCCGACTCCCGTCAGCGGCAGCTCGTCGCCCGGATCGAGATCGGCGATCACGCGGAGCTTGTGATCGAGCTCGTGCAGGCGAGCCAGCTCTCCCGAGATGGTCTCGATGCGTCCGGAGTACTCCTCGAGGCGCTCTGCCTGCTTCTGAGAGACGTTCTGCAGGCGAGCGAGCTCGACCACGTCGAGGCGCACCCGCACATAGTCGATCACCAGCGCGCCCGTAGCCAGGACCAGGACCGCCGAGCCGACGGCCAGCTGTCGCAGAAGCCGGCGCCGAAGCTGGAACCGCCGGATGCTGCCGCTGCGTCCCGGCACGACCATCACGGTCACGACGTCCATCGAGTCGCCGGGAATGGCATTACGCATCGTCGGGATCCTTCCTCTTGAGGCGCAGCGCGAGCTTGCCCATCCGGATCTCGTCTCCGAGCGAGAGCGGAGCCCGCGTGACCCGTTCGCCGTTCAGCTGGGTGCCGTTGGTGCTCCCGAGGTCCTCGACCCACAGCGAGTCGGCCTCGCGAAAGACCCGCGCATGGCGACGCGAGATCGTGGCCTCGCCCAGCATCAGGTCGGCCTTGCGACCTCGACCGATCACCGTGTCGGCTTCGAGGGGCCACTCGAGTCCGGCGTAGAACCCGGACTCCACCCGGATCAGGATCGAGAGGGGGGCTTGCGCGCCTCCCGTCTCGGGCTCCGGCTCGGCTCTCCGTCCCATCGCGCCTCCGCTACGCACGCGTCCTCCGCTGCGCATTCGTGAAGGGGCTCTCCCGAGCACCGCATCGGCGAGAAACGGCTGAACTTGAACGAACCGATCACGGCAGTTCGCAGGCAGGCGGTCCGCACTCAGCGGAGCAGCTCGCGCGCGTGGGCCCTTCCGGCCTCCGTCACGCGCCCTCGGGCGGACATCCGCGCAATCTCGGAGACACGCGCGTCTCCCTCGACGCGTTCGAGGTGGGTGCGGGTCCGGCCCCCGTGGCGCCGCTTGCGCACGACCCAGTGGGCCTCTCCGAGCGCCGCGATCTGGGGGAGATGCGTCACACACACGACCTGATGGCGTTGCGACAGGGCGCGCAGCCGGTCTCCCACGCGGCGCGCCGTCCGGCCTCCGATTCCCGCGTCCACCTCGTCGAAGAGGAGGGTGCGACCGACCTCGGTGCTCCGCAGGGCGTTGCGCAGTGCGAGCAGCAGGCGGGACAGCTCTCCGCCCGAGGCCGCGCCCCGCAGCGAGTGGGCATCCTCGCCCGGGTTTGCGGAGAGCGAGAAGCGTGCCCGCTCGCGGCCTCCGGGGCCGCAGGGAGCCTCGAGCCCGTCCGGGGTGCGTGGGGGCGCCGGGTCGAACACGATGCGCAGCTCCGCGCCCGCCAGGTCCAGCGCCTGCAGCTCCTCGGCGCAGCTCGCCTGCAGCTCGAGGGCCGCCTCCCGGCGGCGCTTCGAGAGGGTCCGCGCCGCCTCCGAGAGCTCTCTCGCCAGGGCCTCCCGGCGCCGTTCCAGCGCGTCGGTTCCGGAGGCCCCGCCGCCGAGTTCTTCGAGCCGCTCCCGGGCGCGGTCTCGGTAGGCGAGGATCTCGGCGATCCGGTCTCCATAGCGGGATGACAGGCGCTCCAGCGCATCCAGGCGCGCTTCGATCGCCTCGAGACGCTCGGGATCCACCTCGAGATCGACCAGATATGCGCCCAGCACCGCGGCGGTCTCGTCCAGCTCCACCCCTGCCCGCTGGAGGGCCGCGGCGGCGCCCTCGAGCTGCGGATCGATGGCGGCGGCCTCGCGCAGGCTCGCGGTAACCTCCCCGAGCCGTTCCCGCAGGCCCCCGGCCCCTCCCCCGGACGCCACGAGGGCG
>JBHHYV010000002.1:0-78345 GCA_046757685.1 Myxococcota bacterium | reverse complement strand
TTGAGACCCCTGATCAGAGTGATGGATCACGTCCTGCGGTCTCCGCTGAAACAGCGCCCTCTCGAGCGCGGTCAGGACAAGCTCCTTGCGTAGATGCGTCGCCATTTCCCAACCGACCACCTTTCGGCTCCAGACGTCGAGCACCACCGCGAGGTACAAGAAGCCGGCCCACGTCGGGATGTACGTGATATCGGCCACCCACAGGCGGTCCGGTCCCTCCGCCCTGAACTCCCGATCCACCAGGTCCGGCGCCGGTCGCGCGTCGCGATCCCGCTCGGTCGTCTTCTTCCGTCGCCGCCGGTGCACGCCCACGATCCCCGCAACCCGCATCAGCCGGGCGACCCGCTTCCGACCCACCTTCACGTCGTGGGCCTCGAGCTCCTTGTGGATGCGCGGCGCCCCGTACGTCCCTCGGGATGCCTGGTGCACCGTCCGAACCTGGCGTAGGAGCCGCTGGTCCGCCTGTGTGCGCGCCGAAGCCGGCCGCTTGCGCCACGCATAGTACCCGCTGGTGGAGACCTCCAGCACCCGGCACATCGTGGCCACCCGGTGTTGAGCCTGGTGTGCGCTCACGAACTCGAAGACCCGGACGGCATCTTCACGGTCTCCCGCGCAAACCAGGCCGCGGCTTTTGACAGGATCGCCCGCTCCTCGCGGAGCGCTCGCACCTCACGCCGTAGCCGCGTCATCTCCTCCCGCTCAGCCGTCGTCAGACCGTCGCTCCGCTTCCCCTCATCGCGCTCGGCCTGGCGCACCCAGTTCCGGATCGCCTGACCCGAAGGCTCGTACTCCTCCCCCAACGATTCCGGGCTCCGCCCCGATCGCACCAGCTCCACCATCCGCCGCCGGAGCTCCGGCGGGTAGGGCCTGTGACTCTTCGGCATCGTAAACTCCTCCCTCTCAAGTGTGGAAGAGTCCACGGAAACGGGTCAACTCCACTTCGAGGGCGGGTCGTTGAACGACTCCACTCTCAGAGGAGCTGCCCCTTGTGCAGCCACTCCATGCCGACGCGAAGCCGAGGCCAGCGAACCGCCAGCTGCTGGCCCAGCAGGCTCGCGAGCGCGGCGGAGGGTTCAGGGAGGTGGCCCGAGGCGCGTGACCCGGCCGTCGCGAGAGACGGCCCAGCGCGCGAGGATCCGTGCGCGGTGCGCTCCCGGCCAGCGTCGGTCGGGAGCCTGGAAGAGCAGCACCTCGAGATGCTCCCCGGCGCCGCTCCCGACCAGGTCGATGCGGGCGAAGCCGGGTGTTGCACGGGCGAAGAAGCGCCGAGCCCGATCCGCGGCCGGTGCCGCCTCGAGCCGAGAGCCACTCCCCGCGATCACCTGGAGGCCGCGCAGGGGAGGCGGCAGCGGGACCAGCTCCAGGTTGTGCTCGTGGCCACTCACCACCAGCTGCACCGGGACTGCCGCTTCCGCGAGCCAGCGTCGGGCCGCCTCGCGGTAGCGCCGACCGCGGTCCGCTGGATCCCGGGGCGGAGCTTGCGGGCCCTCGGCGGCTGCGTCTCCTGCTGCGAGGTCTCCGGGCACGAGGTCTCCGGGCACGACGACGGGGTGGTGGAGGACGAGGATCCGCCAGGGACCGCGCGCGCTCTCCAGCTTCTCGACCACGGCGCCGGGGTCCGCACCGCGCAGGAGTGCCGTCGAGTCGACCCGGATCAGGCTGAGTCCCCCTTCGAGCTCTCGCGTGCTGGCGACGCCCGGCGCGAGCTCCCAGTTCGGGATCCACGCCGGAATCGCAGCGCGTTCGCGCTCGGGGCTCCCCGAGCTTCCGTAGTCGTGGTTGCCGAGCACGGCCAGGATGGGGAGGGGCGGCGCGTGTCCGGGTCCGAGCTTGCAGGCGGGCGCGAGCTCGGCCGCGCGGGGAGATCTGGGATCGAGGAAGTGGCAGAAGGGTGCGGCGATGCTCTCGCGGATCTGAGCGAGCAGGCGATCGGAGCGGAGGCCCCGCGGGTAGAAGTTGTCGCCGAGCAGCACGAGAGCGCGGGCGCGACGGTAGCGATCCTCGGCAGCCATGGCTTCTCCGACGCGGCGTGCCGGGTGCCGGAGACCGAAGAGGCCGGGAGGCTCGCCGGTATCGCCCACCGCCAGCAGGGAGGCTCTCGGGAGGGGCCCGGGCCGAGCCGGCGGCGGACCGAGGGTTCCCAGGGTGCAGGCCAGGCTCGCGACCACGGGCAGGGCGATCAGCAGGCCGCGCACCGGCGCGCGGGCCGCGCTCGATTGGAGGAATCTCATGGACGCCTCACGCGCCGCTCATCGCTGCGCCCGATCCTTGCCGCGGATGTCGGGCGTCTCGGGCAAGGACGGCTCCCTCTCGAGGTTCGCCAGGCTCTGGCTCTTCTGCGTCTTCAACTACGCCCTGCTGCTGTGGACGGTGCTGCGCTTCGTGTGGGGGGCACCGCCCCGGGGGGGGCTCGCGTGGCTTCTGCTGGTGACGGAAGGTCTCAGCAGCCCTGCACTCTACCTGATCGTGGCCTTCGCTCCGCTGGCCGGCGCGGCGCTGCTGTGGAGCGGCGCGTCGGCGTGGCTCCGGCGGCGGAGCGGCCGCGGAGAACTCTCCCGGCTGGGGCACGGCCTGGTCGCCCTCTACGCGGTGGGGGTGGCATCGGCGCTCCAGCTCCTGCTCTACGCGGATCTTCGGATCTGGCAGCTCTTCGGCTTTCACCTGAACGGCTTCGTGCTGAATCTCGTGACGACCGAGGGCGGGATCGCGTCGCTCGGCGCGACGCGCGCGGCCTTCGTCTGGACCTGCGTGGGGGTGCTGAGTCTCGTGCTCGCGGAGAGCGGGCTCTGGGTCTCGATCGGGCGCGTGCGCGGCCTGCGAGAGATCGCCCGGAGACTCTCGCGAAGAAGAGCGGTCGCGACGCTGGCCATCGGCCTGGTCGCCCTGGTCACGCTCGACAAGCTGGCCTACGGGATCGGCGACCTGCGCGCGCAGCCCGAGATCCAGCAGACCGCCTCGATCGTTCCCTTCTACGTCCCCGTAACCTTCAAGGGGCTCGCCCTCGATCTGGGCTACGTCCGGCCGAGCCGTCCCGAGGTGCACCTCGACCCGATCTCCTCCCAGCTCGACTATCCGCTGCAGGCGCTGCACCGTCAGCGCGGGGCGCCGACCTACAACCTGGTGTGGCTGGTCGCGGAGTCCCTTCGCGCGGACGCGCTGACTCCCGACGTGATGCCGACCACCTGGGCTTTCCGGAGCCGGTCGATCTGGTTTCGCGATCACTTCAGCGGCGGCAACGGGACCCGCATGGGCATCTTCTCGATGTTCTACGGACTGCCCGGCCCCTACTGGTTCGCCTTCCTGCGCGAGGGGCGGGGACCCGTGCTGATCGATGCGCTCAACGCCTCCGGCTTCCAGATCCAGGCCTTCACGAGCGACGACTTCTCCTACCCCGAGCTCAGCCGCACCGTGTTCTCGCAGGTCCCTCCCTCCCAGCTCCATGAGTACCGCAGCGCCGCGGGGCCGGGCTGGCAGCGCGATCGCATCCAGATCTCGGCGCTGCTCGACTGGCTCGCGAGCGACCGCGACCCGAGCCGGCCCTTCTTCGTGTTCTCGTTCCTCGAGTCGCCCCACGCGCCCTACACGTTCCCGCCGGAGTCGGTCGTGCGGCGGCCCTACACGCCCGAAGCCAACTACCTGACCCTCGATCCGAGCCGGGACGTCGAGGGCTTCCGCAATCGCTACCTGAACTCGGTCCGCCACCTCGACTCGCAGATCGCGCGGGTGCTGGAGTTCCTCGACGCGCACGGACTGCTCGACTCCACGCTGGTCGTGATTACCGGCGATCACGGCGAGGAGTTCCTGGAGCAGGGGAGGTGGGGGCACAACTCCGCCTTCTCCGACCCCCAGCTGCGCGTGCCGCTGCTGATCCATGTGCCGCGTCAGACGGCCCGCGCCGTCGAGACTCCGACCAGCCACCTGGACCTGCCCGCGACGCTGCTGAGCCTGCTCGGCTACGACACCCCACCCGAGGCGTACAGCGGCGGAGTGGACCTCCTGCACGCCCCGCCCCGGGAGACCTGGCTGGCGAGCGACTGGACCTCGGTCGGTCTCGTGGATGCACGGGTGCGATTGCGGATTCCGATGACCTGGACCCACCTCGCTCGCTTCGAGGTGCGAACCCGAGCGGGAGAGCCCGTCCAGCCCGCGACCGATGCCGTTCGGGAGCGGAGCCGTCCGATCGCCGAGCTCATGAGGCTGCTCGCTCGCTTTCACCGCCACGCAGGCTCGAGCTCGGACTCCAGGAGGGTCGCGCAGGAGGCGCCCTGAGCATCGCTCGCGCGCGGCGGCTCTGCCGGGGGCCCGAGCCTCAGGCCCGCTCGGCCGCCTCGAGCTGGGCAAAGGCTCGAATCACCTCGGGGGGAGCCTGCACGAGCTCGATCAGGACGCCCTCGCCTGCGAGGGGCCGCTCGGAGCTCGCGCGAGGGTGGATGAAGCACACCTCGTGGCCGGCGGCGCCCTTGCGGATGCCGCCCGGTGTGAACCGAACCCCCCGCCCCTCGAGCCAGCCGACTGCGGCGTGCAGGTCGTCGACCCAGAGGCCGACGTGGTTCAGGGCGGGCTCGTGGACTCGGGGCCGGCGCTCGGGGTCGATCGGCTGCATCAGGTCGATCTCGACCCGAGCGGCTCCGGCACCGAGGGTCGCGATCGCCTCGTCCACGTTCTCCGCCTCGCTGCGAAAGCTCCCGCGCAGGTCGGCTCCGAGAGTCTCGACCCAGAGCGCGCAGAGACGCGCCCGGTCGAGGGCTCCGACGGCGATCTGCTGCAGCCCCAGGATCCGGAAGGGTCGCTCGCTCATGACGCCGCAGTATCTACACCTTGCCCGGCCCCGTCGAGTCGGTCGGGTGCAGGCGCCCCCTCGGTCTGCGACGCGCAGGTCCGACGCAGGAAGTGCGCAGGAGCCTCGCTCTCAGCGGCGCTGCAGCGCGAGGCCGCAACAGAGCCCCGGCGATCCGGGGCGGGAGGTTCGCTCGTCGCGGAGGGGAACCTGCTCGCACCCGCGCTTCCCTCGAGGCCCCGATAGGCTCAGAATACGCCCGCTTCGGGAGGCTAGCGATGAGCTCCGGAACTCGGCGGTGGCGCACAGGGCGACCGCCGGCACGAGCCTTGGGGCGCCGGTCGGTACGGGAGGCGAGACTCCTGCTGCCGATCCTCGCCCTGGCGATGCTCGGGCTCGGTCCGCCCGATCCCAACTCGATCTCCGATCCGCTCTTTCCCTCGGAGTGGGGGCTCCACAATACCGGCCAGCAGTTCCCCGCCGGGTGCGCCTCGGATCCGAACGTCACCTGTAAGCAGGGCACACCCGACGCGGATCTCGATTGGCTCGAGGCCCACGCTGCGGGCGCGACGGGAGCGGGCGTGGTGATCGCGATCGGCACGCCCAACCCCGGGCCGACGGTGCGCTGCCAGAACCCCGACCTGGTAGGGCGGCTCTGGGTCAATCCCGGCGAGATTCCCGGAAACGGCATCGACGACGACGGCAATGGCTTCGTCGATGACGTGAACGGCGCGAACTTCGCCTCGAACGACGGCACCGTGTGCAAGAGCGGCACGGGATCGAACCACGATACCGACGTCTCGATCGTCGCGCTGGCGGCGCAGGATGGGCAGGGCGCCGTCGGGGTCGCGCCGGGCGCCCGGCTGATGATCGTCTCGGACTGGATCGATGCGGGCAACCAGAACCTCTATACGCAGGTCCTTCCCTATGTCGAGGCGGCCGGGGCCCGCGTGCTGATGATTCCGTACACCGCGCTGCCGCTCTCGGGGATCGGCAGTCCGCAGGCGCAGTGCACCAACGCCGCCAAGCAGGGTCCGATCGACCGCGCACAGATCCTGGCGGCGTCGAACGTGCTGGTCATCTGGGGCTTCCCCGATGAGTACCCGGGCTGCGATCCGTCCTCGGGGGCGCTGACTCCGACCAACGCCAGCGATGTCGCGATCGATCCCCCGTCGCCCTTCATGAGCTTCGCCGCTCCCGGCGAGCGTGGCTGGGCGACCACCGTCGCGCTGAGCTGGGCGATTCCTACGGCGGCGGGCGTCGCTGCACTCGCCCTCGAGATCGATCCCGCCCTGAGCCGGGCGCAGCTGATCCAGCGCATGAGGGACGGCGCCGACAAGGTGGGCTCCGTCGCCTACGACGCCAACGGCTGGAACGACACCTACGGGAGCGGGCGGCTGAACGCCTACACCACGCTGCTCCTCGGGGATCTCGATGGAGACGGGATCGAGGGTGACGGCGATCAGAGCGGCGTGCTCGGAGACGCGCCGTGTCTGCCCGGCATGACGAGCGGGTGCGACGACTCGTGTCCCGCGACACCGAACCCCACGCAGTCCGATGCCGAGGGCGACGGCCGCGGCGACGCATGTGACAACTGCGTGCTGACGGTCAACCCCGATCAGCTCGACCGCGGGGGAATCCTCGGGGCCCAGCCCGACGGGACCGGCGACGCCTGTCAGTGTGGCGATGCCAGCGGGGACGGCATCCTGAACGCGGGGGACCGAACGCAGGCGATGCTCTGCGTCGCCGGGCTCGGAGCCTGCCGACCGACCTGCGATGCGAACGGCAACCAGCTCTGTGATCTGGGGGATCCGATCGCGCTCGCGACGGTGCTCTCGGGAGGCGGCATTCCGCTCTGCCTGATTCCCTGACGCGCGTCTTCTCTCCGGGGGAGCCGCGGCCGAGTTCGCGTCGAGCTCTCGCGCTCGCGAGCGGGCTCCCGCGAGCGGACTGCTAGACTGCCCCGCCGTGGAGCGCAGAAGGACCGACACGCCGATGATGCGGCAGTACCTGGCGCTCAAGCGGCAGGCGGGCGATGCGCTCCTGTTCTTTCGGCTCGGAGACTTCTACGAGCTCTTTCTCGACGATGCCGAGACCGCGGCGCCCCTGCTGGACCTGGTCCTGACCACGCGCGATCGCGATACGCCCGACCCGGTGCCGATGTGTGGCATTCCCGCACATGCCTGCGAGGGCTACCTGCGGCGCCTGCTCTCCCTGGGCTTCAGCGTGGCGATCGCCGAGCAGGTCGAAGATCCCCGCCTCGCCCGGGGCCTGGTGCGGCGCGAGATCGTGGAGACCGTGTCGCCTGGTCTGGTCGCCAATCCGGATCGCCTGGAGAGCGCGCGTGCCAACTACCTGGCCGCGGTCCTCGGGGGGGAGCGGGGATTCGGGTTGGCGTGCATCGACGTGTCCACAGGCGAGTTTCGCGCCACCGAGTCCGCGGACGAGGAGGCCCTTCGTGCGGAGCTCGAACGTCTGGACCCGCGAGAGGTGTTGGCGCGAGACGCGGACAAGCGACTCGTCGCCGATCGCCGGTTGCGCCCGGCCAGCGACGCGGATTTCGATCCCGGGGCGGTGCAGCGGCGCCTGGAGTCGGCTCCCCCGGGCATGACCGGCGAGGAGACCGACCTGGCGTCCCTCGCGGCGCTCGCGCTCTTCGGCATCGTCGCGCGCCTCCAGCCCCAGGCGCTCCCCCAGGTCCGTGCGCTGCGACGCTGGCAGGCCCGAGAGCACCTGCTGCTCGATCCCGCGACCCGCCGGCACCTGGAGATCACGCAGAACCTGCGCGACGGGAGCCGCTCGGGAACCCTTCTCGAGCGCGTGGATCGCACCTGTACCGCGATGGGCCGCCGTCGGCTCGAGCAGTGGCTGGGCGAGCCCCCGATCGATCCCCGGCGGACCCGCGAGCGCCAGCAGCGCGTCGGCGAGTGGCTCGAGCCCGACCGGCGCCGCGAGGCCCTTCGCTCGGCCCTTCGCAAGGTGGGGGATCTCGAGCGGATCCAGACCCGCGCGGCGCTTCCCTCCGGGGGTCCGCGCGCGCTGGCCGCGCTGCGCGACGCGCTCCTGGCGAGTCGGAAGATCGGCGAGATCGCGCCGGGTGTCCCCGACGATCCGGGGCCCGCCGCGCTGGCTCGCCAGCTCGCGGACTCGCTCGTCGAGGTCCCGCCCGCGGCTCCCCGGGGCGAGCCCTACACCGGCGTCGTGCGCGACGGCGTCGATCCCGAGGTCGATCGGATCCGGGCCCAGGCCGACGAGGGCCAGCGCTTTCTGGCCGCGTTCGAGGGCGAAGAGCGCGAGCGAACCGGGATCGCGAGCCTGAAGGTCCGGTACCACCGGGCGCTGGGGTACTCGATCGAGGTGCCGAGGTCGCGTGCCTCGGATCTCCCGGCGGAGTATCGGCGGCGCCAGAGCCTGGCCAGCCGGGAGCGTTTCACCACCGATGAGCTCGAGCGGTGGGAGTCGGTCGTGCTCCGCGCGCGCGAGCTCGCAGCGGCGGCAGAGGCCCGCACCGTCGAGGCACTTCGCCAGCGCGTGCTCGAGGCGAACGAGGGGGTGCGCGCCCTGGCCTTCGAGCTGGGCAGGCTCGATGCGGCGCAGTCGCTCGCGACGGTCGCGCGGGAGGAAGGCTGGACCCGGCCAGAGCTGGACTCCTCGCTGCGGATCGAGATCGAGGCCGGGCGCCACCCGGTGGTGGAGCGCAGCGTTCCCGACGGGTTCGTGGCGAACGATGTCGAGATCGATCCGCAGGAGGCCCGGCTGCTCCTCGTCACCGGCCCGAACATGTCCGGCAAGTCCACCTTCCTGCGCCAGGTCGCGCTGATCGTCCTGCTGGCGCAGGCGGGATCGCACGTACCGGCGGCGCGAGCGCGCATCGGAGCGGCGGACCGGATCTTCACCCGGGTCGGCGCGTCGGACTCGCTCGCGACCGGCGAGAGCACCTTCCTGGTCGAGATGCGCGAGACCTCCACCATCCTGCGGGAGGCGACCGACCGCAGCCTGGTCCTGCTCGATGAGATCGGTCGCGGGACCTCGACTTTCGATGGACTTTCGATCGCCTGGGCCGTCGCGGAGTACCTGCACGACACGCCTGGGTTGCGTCCCCGCACGTTGTTCGCGACTCACTACCATGAGCTGTCGGATCTGGCGCGGACCCGCTCGCACGTGCGCAACTTCCACTTTGCGTGCGAGGAGCGAGAGGGAGAGCTGCTCTTCCTGCGCCGCATGGAGCCCGGAGCCGCCAGCCGCAGCTACGGGATCGAAGTGGCGCGTCGCGCCGATCTCCCCCCCGAGGTCATCCGGCGAGCGAGAGAGGTGCTTCAGAACCTGGAGCGGGGAGAGTTCGATTCACGCGGCGTGCCGCGCGCGGCGCGTGCTGCGCCCGCGCAGCTCACCCTCTTTGCGGCGGCCGGCGATCCGCTGCGGGCAGAGCTTCGCGCGCTCGACCCGGAGCGAATGACGCCCGTCGAGGCGCTTGTGGCGCTCGAACGAATCCGCCGACGTCTGGACGAGGAAGAGGCGTGAGGTCGCGCCTGGCTTGCGCGCTCGGGCTGTGCGCCCTCTCGCTGGTCGGTGGCTGGACCCGTCCGCACGGGCTGACCGAGGTACGCGAGATCCGCAGCTACGACCATGGCAGCTATACGCGCGTCGTGATCGAGCTCTCCGGCGAGGCCCCCTACGAGGTCCACACCCTCGCGAGGCCGCCCCGACTCTACGTAGATCTCGAGCATACCTGGATCGAGTCTCGCGACCGGGCTCCTCGCACGATGGCGGGGCCGGCGCCGCTGCGGGTGATCCGCGGGGGTCAGAATCGCCGCGACCGCGCGAGGGTGGTGCTCGAGCTCGCTCCCGGGAGCGGCCGCCACCGGACATTTCGCCTGCGCGCTCCCTTCCGGGTCGTCGTCGACGTATTCAACGAGGCCCCGCGGCGGCACGAGGCCGAGACCCGGGACGGGGAGGGTCCCAAGAGCTTCGACCGGCGCGAGGTCCGGCGGATCGCCATCGATCCCGGCCATGGGGGCAAGGATCCCGGAGCCATCGGAGTCGGAGGTCTCTACGAGAAGCGCGTCGTCCTGGCGATCGCTCGCCGGCTCCGGGAGCGCCTGCTCAGGGACGGCTTCCAGGTGATGCTGACGCGCGACGGCGATCGCTTCCTGCCGCTCGAGGAGCGGACCGCGCGCGCCGCCCGCTTCGGGGCCGACCTCTTCGTGTCGATCCACGCCAACGCCTCGCGCCGGCGGGCGACGCGGGGGGCCGAGACCTATCTGCTCGACACCCGCTACGACCACCAGACGGCGCGGGTCGCCGCCCGCGAGAACGGCACCAGCGTCGACGAGGTCAACGATCTCCAGCTGATCCTGGCGTCGCTTCGGCTCGGGTACAACGAGCGCTTTGCGGCGCGGCTCGCGGACCACGTCCAGGCGGGTCTCGTGCGCTCTCTGCGGCGGCTGCGGCCGTCCACGCAGGACCTGGGCGTGAAGCGGGGGCCCTTCCTGGTACTCTTCATGGCCGACATGCCGGCGGTACTGGTCGAGGTCGGCTTCGTGTCGAATCGAAGTGAAGCGAAGCAGATGAGGACTCGCGAGTTCGCCCGACGTGCGGCCGATGGCATTCGTAGGGGGATCCTGGCGTACCGCGACGAGCATGCGCGGCGCCTTCTCGCAGAGCGGTAGGCTCCGAACGTGCAACCTCTCTGCGACGACTTCTTCGGCGGCTCTCCCGCGACGCCCGCAGAGATCAACGCCTGCTCCAAGGCCTATCTCGAGGCCGCTCGCGAGTACCTGCTGGAGCTCCACGACTCGGGCGCGCCCGGCCGAAGGGTCAACGAGGAGCACGCCGACCTGATCGACCGGCTGCTTCGCCGGCTCTTCCGCTCGGCGGAAGAGGTGTTCTTCGAGCACTTTCCGCGGCTTGCGAGCTACCGACTGGCGATCGTCGCCACCGGGGGCACCGGGCGCCGGGAGCTGTCGTTCGGGTCGGACATCGACCTGCTCTTCCTGTTCCGCGGAAAGCTGAACCCCTACGTCGAGAGCATCACCGAGGCCCTCACGCATCGGCTCTGGGACGCGGGTCTGCAAGTCGCTGCGGTGACCCGGACGCTGAAGGACTGCGAGCGGATCGGTCGAGCGGACCTCCCCACCCTGACGTCCTACCTCGACACGAGGCTGATCGTCGGCGACGTCGGGCTCTTCGCGGATCTCGACACCGCGGTCGAGCGCTGGATCCGCTCGAACCCGTCCGGCTTCATCGACAGAAAGCTCGAGGAGAGCCACGAGAGACACGAGCGCTTCGGCGAGTCGCCGAACCTGCTGCAGCCCAACCTTCGCGAGAGCATGGGCGGCCTGCGCGACGCCCAGACTGCGGTGTGGATCGCGCGTGCGGTTCGCTGGGACGTCCGCCGTCCCGACCAGCTCGCCGTGCAGGGCTTCCTCCGGCCGCACGAGCAGGGCGAGCTCCTGGAGGCCCTCGACTTTCTCTGGCGGGTCCGAAACGAGCTCCACCGCGAGGGGCGAAAGGAGGACCGGCTGCACTTTGCGGCGCAGGAGCGGGTCGCGATCCGGCTCGGCTTCAAGGCCACGGAGACGACGCTTCCGATCGAAGAGCTGATGAGCGCGTACTACCGGAGGGCCCGCTGCATCCGCAGGCTCGGGGACCAGGTGATCCGCGAGGCACGGCGACTGCTCGTCCGGGGCCGGGGGGGCGCTCCCAGAGCGCCGCAGATGGTCGAGGAGGGGTTCGCGATCTCGGGCGGCCGGCTGGAGATTCCCGCAGCCTCGCTGCTACGCGAGCGCCCCGTGCGGCTGTTCGCGGCCTTCGCCGTGGCACAGGCCCACGACGTGTCCCTCTCGCTCCGGGCGCGCCTGCTGGTGCGCGAGCACGTGGGTCTGATCGACGAGGGGTTCCGGCGCGACCCGGAGGCGTCGCAGCTCTTTCTCGACATCCTGCGCGCGCCGAACCGCGTCTATCGAAGCCTCGAGCTGATGAATGACCTTGGCATCCTCGGCGCCTACCTGACGGAGTTCGGGCACGTCGTCGGTCTCTGGCGCCACGATCTCTATCACACCTACACCGTCGATGCGCACTCGCTCTTCCTGATCGAGCAGCTGCGACGCCTGGTCAAGCGTCGCTACGAGGCCGAGCTGTCGCTTCCGACCGAGCTGATCCGGGAGGTGGCTCGCCCCGAGCTCTTGATGCTGGGGGGGCTGCTGCACGACATCGGAAAGGGACGGGGGGGAGACCATCCGGTTCGCGGCGCCAAGCTGCTCGGGGCGATCGCGGAGCGGCTCGGGCTGGCCCCGGACGACGCAGAAGAGGTCCGGTTCCTGATCCGCCACCACCTGACCCTCTCGGCGCTGGCCGAGCGGCGCGACGTGAACGACGCGCGGGTGATCCTGAACCTCGCGAGCCTGGTCGGGAACCAGCGGCGACGCCTGCGCAACCTCTACCTGCTCACGGTGGCGGACATCCGCGCGGTATCGACCGAGGCCTGGAGCCCCTGGAAGGCGGGCCTGCTCGAGGTGCTCTACCGCAACGCGACCGAGTGGATCGAAGCGGGAGCCGGAGCGGAGCAGGCGAACGAGTTCTTCCTCGAACGGTCGATGCGACGGGCGGAGTCGACCCAGGAGCACGCGTTGCGCGCGGCGGCTGAGCGGGGCGTGGATCCCGATCGCGCCCGCGAGTTCCTCGAGACGATGCCCCGCCGCTACCTGCTCATGCATGGCCCCAACGAGATCGCACAGCACATCGCGGCCGCTCTCGCCTTCTCGGAGTCCCAGGACCCGGTGTCGGTCTCGTTCTTCGATCCCGAGTCCTCTGGCGAGGCCTTCCAGGGAGTGGTCGTCGTCACCCTGGACCGGCCGGGCCTGCTCTCGACCATGACGGGAGTCCTGGTGGCGGCGGGGCGCAACATCCTGGGCGCGCAGGCCTATACCTCGCGTGAAGGGCTGGCGGTCGACGTCTATCAGCTGACGCCTACGGCGGGAGGGGCCGAGGAGCAGGCGCTGGAGCGGGAGCGGCTGGAGCAACGGCTCGAGCGCGTCCTCGAGGGACACCGGGACCTGGCCAGCATGCTCGACTCGGTGCGGCCGCCGCTGCCTCGGGTCTTCCGGACCCGTCCGCCGAGCATTCGCTTCTCGAACGAGGAGTCCGAGTTCTATACGGTGATCGATGTCGCCGCGACCGACCGTCCGGGGCTTCTGCACGACATCACGCGCGTACTGTCGCGCTGCGGCCTCGACATCGTGGCCTCACGCGTCTCGACGCGCGCGAGCCGCGTGACCGATGCGTTCTACGTGACCGTGGACGGCCACAAGCTCTCCGACGCCGGGCTTCGCCAGCGCGTGGAGCGAGAGCTGCTCGACGCCCTGCAGCGAGGCCTGCCCTGAGCCTCGACGCGAGCATCGATGACTACGTGGTCCATCTCTCGGTCGAGCGAGGGCTGGCGGCATCGACGGTCGAGGCCTACGCGCGCGACCTGGCGGCGTTCGCCTCGGCGCTCGACGCCCGCGAGCCGGCGACCCTCCGGGCCCGCGACGTGCGAGGGCATCTCGAGCGCCTCGAGCGAGCGGGTCGCGGTCCGGCGACGCGTGCGCGCGCCCTCTCGGCGATCTCGGGGTGGCTCCGCTTCCTCCGCGTCCGGGGGGCGCTGGCGGCGGATCCGATGGCGGAGCTCGAGAGACCGAAGCGAGGCGTCCGCGTTCCGAGGGTGCTCTCGCATCGCGACGTCGAGCGCCTGCTCAGCGCACCGGACGCGGCTCCGATCGGGATTCGCGACCGTGCGATCCTCGAGGTGCTCTACGCGGCCGGCCTGCGAGTCTCGGAGCTCGTGGGTCTCTCGCTGGGCGAGGTCGATGCGGAGGCGCGCGTCTGCCGGGTGCTCGGGAAGGGCAACAAGCAGCGGCTGGCACCCCTCGGTGACCTCGCCCTCGAGTGGCTCGACCGCTACGTGCGCGAGGTGCGGCCGAGGTGGGCTCGAGACGGACGCGTCCAGCAGGTGTTCCTCTCACGCCGGGGGCAGGGCATGACCCGGCAGGCGGTCTGGTACCGGGTGCGCTTCTGGGCGCAGCGCGCGGGGATCGATCGCGTGCTGACCCCGCACGTCCTGCGCCACTCGTTCGCGACCCACCTGCTGGAGGGGGGAGCCGACCTGCGCGTGCTGCAGGAGATGCTCGGCCACGCCGACATCGGGACCACCGAGATCTACACCCACGTGAGTCGCGAGCAGCTCCGGGATCTCGTCGACGCGGCGCACCCCCGCGGAAGGGGTTCGTGAGGGCCGAGCCGCTGCGGCGACGTCTCTGGAGGCGCCTGGGTTCCCGCGCACGCGGCCTCGAGGTCGTGGCGCACGAGGCCCGCCGGCTCGGCACCTCGAGCTTCCTGGTCGGGGGGCCGGTCCGTGACCTCCTGGCTGGCGCCCCCATCGGAGATCTCGACGTGCTGCTGGACGGGAACCTCGAGGCGGTTGCGCGCGGGAGCGCCCGATCACTGGGTGGGCACGTTCGCCTCCACCTTCGCTTCCTGACCGCGCGCGTCGAGGCGGGCCCGCTCTCGCTCGACCTGGCCCGGGCGCGGCGCGAGCGCTATCCGCATCCCGGCAGCCTCCCACGCGTCGAGCCGGCCACACTCGAGGACGACTTCGCTCGCCGCGACTTCAGCATCCACGCCATGGCCCTGCCGCTCGAGCCAGCCAGCGGAGGCGAGCTCCTCGATCCCTTCGGGGGTGCGCGCGACCTGCGGGAGCGGTGGCTGCGAATCCTGCATCCGGCGAGCTTCGACGACGACCCCACGCGCCTCTGGCGGGCGGTTCGCTATGCCTCGCGGCTGCGGCTGCGATGGACCCCGGCCACGCTGCGGGCGCGACGCGCAGCGCTGGCACGGAGGGTGCTGGACCGCGTGAGCGGAGATCGCCTGGCCCGGGAGCTCTGGCGCACCCTGGAGGAGCCGCGGATCTCCGCTGCGCTGGCCCTGGCGGATCGCTCCGGCGTCCTAGGCGCGACCTGCCCGGGAAGTGCCCTGCGCCCGGCCGCCCATCGCGCCCTGCGGGCGCTCGAGGGGCTTCGTACACGTCCCCCCTGGCCCCAGGCCGCCGAGGCCGAGACCCGCGCGGCCTGCGGCCTGCGGCTGATCTGGCTCGCGGCGCCGCCTTCGGTCCGGCGAGAGGCCTGGCGGCGGCTCGGCTATCGCGGCCGACGCAGCGCGCGGCTCGAGGCCGATCTGGCCGCCCTGCCTGGGCTCCTTCGGGCGCTCGCTCGCCGTCCCAGCGACGGGCGCGTCGACGCGCTGCTGCACGGCCTCGGCGAGCCCGCCCTGCTCGCCCTGTTCTGCGCGGGGGATCGCAACGCCCGCAGCGCGGTCCGGCGCTACGCGTGCGACCTGCGCCTGCGAGCCTCGCCGGTCGACGGGCGCCGGCTTCGAGCGCTTGGCTTTCGCGGGGTCGCGCTCGGGCGCGCACTGCGCCGTGCCCGCGCCCGCTCGCTCGATGGGCGGCTCGTCGACGATGCCTGGCTGCGGCGCTTGGCCCCCAGGGATTCGTGAGGTAGCTTTCCCCGAGCGCCGCCCCAGTGCTCCAGGAATCCACCGCTTGATCGCATCCACACCACCCGCGAGCGCACCGCTGATCCCCCGGCCGTCCTCCGCCCCGCAGCGGACCGAGGACTCCCCGGTGGGCGAGACCGCGGGCCGCGCCTACGCGGTCAAGCTCGAGGCGTTCGAAGGTCCGCTCGACCTGCTGCTCCACCTGATCCGGGCCAACGAGGTCGACCTCTCCGACATCCCGATCGCGCAGATCTCCGCTCAGTACCTGGACTACCTCGAGCTGTGGCGAAGCCTCGACATCGATGTCGCCGCGGACTACCTGCTCATGGCCGCGACGCTCGCCCATCTGAAGTCCCGGATGCTGCTTCCTCCGGATCCCGACGAGCTCGCGGAGCCCGACGCGCACGATCCTCGCGCGGAGCTGGCGCAGCGGCTCGCCGAGTATGCGCGCTTTCAAGAGGTCGCTCGCGAGCTCGGCGCCCGCCCCCTCCTGGGTCGGGACGTCTTCTCCGGGGCGGTCGATCCCGCGAGCATTCCCGAGCGCGAGGCGACGCAGCCCGTCAGCGTCGTGGCCCTGCTCGAGGCGCTCCGGGGAGTGCTCGCGCGCGTCCCCCCCGAGCCAGCTCCCCACGCGATCGGGCGCGAGCGCTTCACGCTGCGAGACCGGATTCGATACGTCATGGACCGGCTCGAGCGGAGCGCCGAACGCGAGGTGCGTCTCGCGGCTCTGCTCGAGGATGGCGTTCCGAGCCGTGAGCGCATCGTGCTCACGTTCCTTGCGATCCTCGAGCTGGCCAGGCTCCAGGTGCTGCGGATCTTCCAGAACGAGGACGAGGGCGGAGCTCCGTCGGGCCCGATCCGGGTTCACCTGACGCCCGAGCCCGGCGTCGACCGGATCGAGGCGCCCGGCCCGATCTGCGTGGCTGCTCCCTTGCCGTCGCCGGAGAGTGCCTGAGATGGCAAGCCCAGAGAGCCCCCGGCGCGCGCTCGAGGCGCTGATCTTCAGCTGCGACGCGCCGGCCACCGCCGCGCTCATCCGCCGCGCCCTCCCGACCCTGACGCCCTCGCGCATTCCGGACCTGGTGGCCGAGATCAACGAGGAGCTCTCGGCTCAGGGTCGACCCTACGAGATCGTCCACGTGGCGGGCGGCTACCGCTTCCAGACCCGGCCCCGCTACGCCGAGGTGCTGCGCGCCGCACAGCCGGAGCGCCGCTTGCGACTGTCCCGGCCCGCGCTCGAGACGCTCGCCGTGATCGCCTACCGCCAGCCCGTCACGCGTCCAGAGCTCGAGGACCTCCGCTGCGTCGACTGTGGCGCGGTTCTCAAGAGCCTGCTGGAGCGCAACCTGATCCGGGTGGTCGGGCGTCGCGATGCGCCGGGACGGCCGGCACTCTACGGAACCGCAAGCCGCTTCCTGGAGACCTTCGGGCTCGGGTCGCTGAGCGATCTACCTACCCTTCGCGATCTCGCGGCGCTCGAAGAGGCCCGGCCCCCGCGGCCGACGTCCGCTTCGGAGTCGCCGACCGCGCCCCCAGATGTGTCCGCAAGGCCCGCGCCGGCCGACGCCTGACTCCCAGGCCTCCGGTGTCCGCCTGCAGAAGCTGATCGCACAGGCCGGAATCGCGTCGCGACGGCGCGCGGAGCAGCTGATCCTCTCCGGCCGGGTGTCGCTGAACGGCCGGGTCATTCGAGAGCTCGGGACCCGCGCACACCCGGAGCGTGACCGGATCGAGGTCGACGGTCGGAGGCTGGGGCGCCCACCGGCGCTGCGGAGCTACCTGGTCTACAAGCCACGGGGCGTCGTATCGACGACACGGGATCCGCACTCCCGCCGGACGGTGCTCGATCTCGTGCCCCGGAGAGACCCGCGCGAGCGGCTCTTTCCAGTCGGGCGGCTCGACGCTGCCAGCGAGGGGCTGATGCTCCTGACCAACGACGGGGAGGCGGCTCATGCCCTGCTCCATCCCGCCTTCGAGGTTCCGCGCGTGTACCGCGTCAGCGTCGAGGGACGCCTGCGCGCCGAGGCGCTGCGCCAGATGACCGCGGGGATCGAGCTCGAGGGAGAGCGGCTCCGGGTCGCCGACGCTCGACTCCTCGAGAGCTCCGAGGAGCGCAGTGTCGTCGAGCTGACGCTTGCAGAAGGCCGCCGCCACCAGATCCGCCGCCTGCTCTCCGCGCTCGGGCATCCGGTGCGGCGTCTCGTGCGGATCCGCTTCGGACCCCTCGTTCTCTCGGGCCTGCGGCCCGGCGGCTCTCGACCGCTGTCTCCGCGGGAGCGCCATGCGCTGGCGCGCATGATCGAGGGGGCGAGCCGCTGATCGGTCCGCCGGCAGCTTGGATGACAAGTCCCTGGATCTTTGATTTATCTGATTAATCAGTCGCTTAGAGAATTTCCATCGAGTAGAATCGAGATCGTGAGGCTCCTTGGATCGCCGCTCCTCCTGCTGCTGCTCGCGAGCCTTCCCGCCGCTGCGGTCGCGGGCTCGGTGGCCGGAGTCTGCCCCGACGGAAGCGCCTTCATCGTCGGAAGCGCGGCGGACGTGCCCTGCGCGCACGCGAAGCTGATGGATCCTTCCGAGATTCCGCCCCTGCGCCCGCAGCTGATGCCGCGACCCTACAAGTGGATCGTGGATCAGGAAGCGCGCAACCCCAACAATCCCTACAACCTGGTCGACGAGGCGCGTCGCATTCGCGCGCTGCGGCGCGGCGAGGCCGGTGCGGCTCCACCCGGTCCCGGTCGCGCGCCCGGGAGACTGGCCCAGGGCCGATCGGAGCCGGCGCAGGCTCCCCCGGCGGGCGGGGCCGGAGCGGGTGGGCTCTCGGCGGAGCTCTCGATCGGTGAGAGAGAGCTGCGGGACCTGGTTCGGTTGATCGCGCTCCGGCAACGCATCACGCCCGCCGAGATGGTCGTGGAGACCGCGAGCGGGGAGCCCAGGCTGAGTCTCCAGATCGCCTGGTCGCCGGCCTTCGAGCAGCGCGCAGGTCGTGCGCTTCCGGCGGATTCCCCGGGGCACCTGCTCCTGTTCACGGCGCGCGCCTCGCAGCCGGTGGAGTTCTACCCGAACTTCCTGGTCACCCAGGGCGGCGCCAGCTTCCGGCCGGATCCCGCGGTCCCCGGGGAGATCCTCTTCCTCGTTGGGAGACCGGGTCGCCTCCCGGCGGGGTCCCTGGCGCTCGGCTATCTGCGAGTCCCCGAGCGCTTCGATCCCGCCCGTCCCATGGAGATCTGGTGGAACGATCGCCACATCGACGCCACCCTCGCGGCGCCGGTGGGCTCCCCCTCAGCGCTCCCGCGTCGCGAATAGCTCGACGTAGATCCGGGTGCCGTCGGGGGCATCGGCGATCCCGATCCCGGTCTCGTCGAAGGCGGGGTTGAGCAGGTTCTCGCGATGGGAGTGGGACTGGAGCCAGCTGCGGAGCACCGCATCGAGGCGGCTCTGGGCGACATTCGAGGCGGCGATGTTCTCTGCGAGCAGCACCACGTCGCCGATGCCTGCCGCCTGCGCACGCTGGAGCGGGTTGCGCCCGGCGCGGTCGATGTGATCGAGGTAGCCTTCGTCGGCCATCTCTCTCGCATGCGCCAGCGCCACCCGGGCGAGCTCGGCGTCGCTGCGGAGCGCCTGAAGGTGGTGCTCGATGCGCAGCGCGTTCACGCGCTCCAGGACGGCGCGCTCCGAGCGCGACTGCGCGAGGGCCGCCAGCGGGTCCGCCGTGCACCAGAGCGAGATCGCCAGGCCGGCAAGCAGCGCCGCGACGGTCCGAACGCGCGGCTCCGGCACCCGGAGGCTCAGGATCCCTTCGAGGTCTGCTCGAGCAGATCCTCGGAGCGCACCTCCTTGCGGATCAGCTTGCCCGCCTGGAAGTACGACTTCACATCGGTCGTCCCGTCGAAGTCCAGGTCCTCGTCGACCTCGGACTTCTCGCCGTTCCGGTAGCGGGTCACCACGTCGGGTCGGCCGTCGCCGTTGCGGTCGGCCTCCTCGCGCAGCAGCGATCCGGCCGAGTAGTAGAAGACGAGATCACGAAAGCCATCCCCGTCCCGGTCCACCTCTCGGCGCACCAGCTCGCCCTGTGCGAAGAAGCTCCAGCTATCGACCTGGCCGTCTCCATCGCTGTCGGAGCGGCGCCGCGCAGGCTCCCCGTTCGCGTAGACGGTGACGGACTCCATGCGTCCGTCCCCGTCGCCGTCCTCTGCGCTACGGGTGAGCTGGCCCTGTGCGTCGTAGCGAAGCTCCCGGTCCGCCCGACCGTCGTGATTCTCGTCGAGCAGCTCGCGGCGTCCCCTCGCCTCGTCGAACACCCAGAGGTCGGGGTTGCCATCTCCGTTGCGATCGACCGCATCGGTCGCTCGCGGCGCCGGGGGCCGGGTGGGCCGGGCCTCGGGCCGGCGGAGCGAACGCTCGAGTGCGGCGAGCTCTTCGGCGATCGTGGTCTCGGGCGCGCGGGGTGCGGGGCGCGCGCTCTCTCGCTCGAGCTGCTGCTGCATCTCGCGGTTCTCTCGCATCACCCGCTCGCGCTCCAGCCGGTCGGGGCCCGATACCGTCGTGCGCGAGGGCTCCGGGGCCTCGGCCTCGGGCTCGGACTGCCGGCTCTGGACCGCCTCCTCGGCCTGCCGGTGGATCGACTTGCCGAAGATCCAGAACGGGTAGCCGAAGATCGTGGTGATGGGACCGAAGGGGGTCTGGCGGTTGCGCTGGGTCTTCGAGAGGGAGCCACTCATTCCGCCGAGCATGGTGGGCTCGCGACGTGCCGCATCCGAGCGCTCCGTCCCCGCCGCTCCGGCGCCGCCAGAGGCCCCGGACCGGCGGGGCAGGGCGGGTGTGGTCTCTCCCGGATAGACGACCGTCGCACCGGCCCCGATGTCGATGTCCGGGTGGTCCTCGACGGCGGAGTTGGAATGGTTGAGGCCGCAGGCGCCGAGGAGCAGCGCGAGCGCGACCCATACGACGGTCCGCATGGCCTCGGGAGCTGCAAGTCCCGCGCCTCGGATCCGGCCCGCCGCATCGGCGGGACTTGGATCGGGAGCTGCCTCCGCTCTGCCGACCCGGTGTGCAGTCGAGTTCCCGATCCAGGAACACGGCTTCCATCCGCGTTCCCTCTCCCGGGTTGCCGCCCTCACGTGCGGGGGGCCCGCGACCGGGTGGCCGCGAGCCCCTCTCGATCCAGGCGGCCGGGAGCCGCCGGTGTTCGACTCAGCGTCCCTTGTTCAGGCGGCCGATGTCGATGTAGCGACGGATCTTGCCCTTCGAGGGCAGGGGCGTTCCCGCGTTGTTCCAGAACTCGATCCGGTTGCCGGTCCCGGTCTGCACGTTCACGATGATGTCGCTCACGATCCGCAGGTCCTTGGGGTCCTCGACCCCGTCCCAGCCCGGGTACCAGACGCCGTTCTTCGCGAGCGGATCGGTATGCTCCTTGTCCTGGGCCTGCCAGTCGTCGGAGTAGCGGTGGTTGTGCCAGATGACCTTCCACAGCTCCTTCTTGCGGTCGTAGGCAAAGCTGTAGAGCGGCTCGTAGGTCTCCTTGTCTACGTAGATGTCCTTGTGGTGGTAGGGATGGTCCTCGTTCTTCGGGTCGAAGCGGATGATCCAGGCGTGTCGCAGCTCCCACGAGTCGTTCGCGAACGAGAAGCCATAGGGGCCGAAGTTGTAGTCATCCCGGTAGGGATACGCGAGATGGCTGGTGTTGAAGGGCGACAGCACGTCGGCCTCGCCGAGGCAGTCCCACGAGTACTGCGGCGGAATTCCGGAGAAGCTTCGCAGGTCGTCCATCGTGAAGTCGGTGCCCTGGACCGAGTCGGTGCGCTGGGCGGTCGAGATGCGCCGCACGCGGCGCAGGTCGGGCAGGTAGACCCAGGTGTCGTCGTTCTTGGCCTCGTCGAGGGGCCCATCGGCAGACGCGTAGCGGTAGGTCATGAGCAGGATGCCGCGGGCGTCGAAGGGGGCGGTCACCTCGATTCCGAAGGCGCTGCTCCGCTTCTCGTTCTTGAAGATGTTGCGGTCTTTCGGCAGGTACTTGGGCTCTACCCGGTGCTTGAGCGCGATCGCACGCGCCGTTCCCTCGTAGTAGAGCGGCAGCTGCTCCCCGCGGTCCCAGTACGTGTACGACCAGGTCGAGTGGGAGCCATCGCCATTCCAGGCCTTGTTGAAGTTCCAGATGATCTTGACGCCCGCCTGCGGATCACCCTTGCAGTCGATCGAGTCGGTCGGGAAGGGCTGGCCCGCCTGGTAGTTCACGAGCGCCCCGTCCTTGCCGATCTTGACGGTGCCCGCGTACTCCTGGGTCGCCTTGCGGTAGGCGTCGGCCTCGCCGTACTTGCGGAAGAAGGGACCGATCTTGAGCTCCATGCCCTCGTAGAAGAAGTACTCGCGATTCGCCCAGAACTCCGGCGGCAGGTAGTTCTTCATCTTGTCGACCTGGTCGAACGAGATGACGTCGCCCTCCTTGAAGGGCACTCCCGGAACGACGTCCTCGGCGGACTCCTGGGCCCGTGCCAGGGTCGGCACGGCCAGGGTCAAGGCCAGCATGGCGGCGAAGGCGCGCATCAAGATCCTCCCATTGCGGCGCAGGAGCGGGAGGCGCCCCGGCGCAGAGCCTGAACTGATAGTGGCGAAAGCCCGCGGAGAGTGGCGCAGCCGCCCCCTCGGGTCCCGCGTAACTGCCGCGAGAGCATAAGCCAGGAGGGGCGCCCTTGACTACCCCCGGCTCGTCCTTTCCCCGGGGGTCGCGTGCGCCGCTACTCCAGGCAGTAGAGGCCGCAGCCGCCCGCAGGAAAGGGCGCCTCGAAGACGCCATCCCCGGGGAAGTCCCCGAGCGGGGTGGGAAGCCCACCGCCACCCCCCTGCGCGCCCCCCGCCTGGCGGTTGAGGGCGAAGGCAGTGCGCACGGCTCCGAACTCGAGCACGGTCATCGCGCGATCGATGAAGAGCTGGGTGTCGGTGCGCGTATAGCGGGCCGGCTCCCAGCCGCGGTCGTGGAACCAGCTGTCGCGCAGGTCGATGACTCCGTTCGAGCGTTCGCCGAGCGGGAGGTTCTTGACCGCGGACTGCATCAGGGCACCCAGCCAATCGCCGATCGTGTCGGCGGACCGGGCTCCGGGATCCGTTGCCAGGGCGAGCTGCAGGATCGGTGTGAGCAGGGCGTTGTCGACCGCGCTCACGAGGTCAGCGGCCACCTGCACCGCTCCCTCTCCCGTCTGGCGCGCCTCGGAGAGTGCGGCGAAGACGTCCCCCGTCATCGCCATCGCGAGCGTCCTCGGCAGCCCCGCGAGCACCGAGGGACGCGGGCGGCGCACGCCGGTGTGCATGTGGACCTCGCTCGTTCCGAGGGCGAGGTGACGGACGGCATCGACCCCGTCCCTTCTCGCGTCGGAGAGGCCCGCCCGGATGTTGCCCCAGACCGATCCGGTGGCCCGGGCTGAGGGGTGGCGCGGGTAGACCTCGCGCACGTAGAGGTTCACGTTGTCGAGGACGGTCCCCGACAGGTGGACCCGCTCGCGCGTCTCGGGAGTATCGCCGCCCGCCGAGAGCGCCACCTCGTAGCCGTCGGGGACCTGCACCATCGCGACGTCCAGCGCGGGGCAGTAGAGCAACATCGCTCGGGCGCCCTCGGGCGTCTGCCAGCATCCGTCGTCATCGGCGCGCGCCCCGAAGACCGAGTCGAGCCAGCGCGTGGCACCCAGGTCACCCAGCGCCACCTCGAGCCTTCCCCGGCGAGCCCGGGCCAGAAAGAGGTTGCGGCGCCCGGGGCGTGTACGCAGGGAGCCCTCCATTCCGTGCTGCGTCCAGGGATCGGGGTCGGGCGCCTCGGTCAGGCGCTCGAAGCTCTCGGCGTAGCGGAGGGGATGCTCCAGGAAGTCGCTTCGGTCGAAGCTCTCCGCATCGCGCTGGCGCCAGAGAGCCAGGGCAGTCGGTCGCGCCTCGCCCGGCGCCGCGGACACGCCCGGAAGGCTCTCCGGCGAGGCATCGTCGAGCGCTCGCAGCAGCGCGCGGAGCGGCCGCCGCACGGAGGTCGCGCCGGGCTCGGCCGCCGCCGCGGTCCTCGCCGGTAGCGCGCCCGCGATCGAGAGAATCAGCGCGCAGCACGCGCCCCATGAAGTCTGCATGGCTTTACCCCCACTCTTGCGCTGGGAGAGTGGGGGTGCGGGCCGCGGGTGTGTCGAGGTGCGCGCTCGCTGCCGGCGGCAGCAGACGGAGCGATCGGACGGCCTGCCGGGGGCTTCGGCGGCCCTCTGCGGCGAGTCGTGGATGCGTTCCGGGCGTGACGGCCGAGCGATTTCGAGGCATGGTCCCGTTGGGGACCTCGAGTCCCCGCACACAGGGGGTCCCATGCAGAGTTTCATTCGCCTCGCACTCTTCGCCACTCTCGCGCTCTCCACTGCGGCCTGCGTGGTGATCGAGGACGGCGAGGTGGGAGTGGCCAAGAGCTTCGGAGCCATCCGGGACGAGCCCGTGGGCCAGGGCGTCGCGTTCGTGCTCCCGGTCGTTCGCGAGATCGAGACCTGGGACGTCAAGCTTCGCGAGCTCAAGGAGCAGGCTCCGGTTCCCTCGTCCGAGGGCTTGATCGTCAGTCTCGATACCTCGCTGCTCTACCAGGTGCTGCCGGAGATGGCTCCGGCGCTGCGCAAGACCATCGGCCGGAACTTCCAGCAGAAGCTGATCGTTCCCTACTTCCGCAACGCGGTCCGGGACGTCGTGAGCGGGTACCAGGTCAAGAACATCTACAGCGAGACGGGCCGCAAGGAGATCGCCCAGCAGATCAAGACCTACCTCGAGGAGAACCTCGAGCCGAGAGGCATCGCGATCGTCGATGTGCTGCTCCGTGACGTGGTTCTTCCCCAGAAGTTCAAGGAGAGCATCGAGCGGAAGCTCACCGCAGAGCAGAAGGCGGAGCAGAAGAAGTTCGAGCTCGACCAGGCGCACCGCGATGCCGAGATCGAGGTGGCGCGCGCCGAGGGCGCTGCCAAGGCCCAGCGAATCATCCGCGCGACGCTCTCCGACTCCTACCTCCAGTACCTCTGGATCCAGACGCTCAGCCAGAATCCCAACGTGATCTACGTGGCCACCGAGGCGAACCTTCCGATCTTCAAGCCGATCAAGAGTCGCAGAGGCGACACTGGCCCGTGACCCTGGTGCGCCTGGCCGTGGACTTCGAGCACGCCTCGAGGCGCTGGTGGGACAGCGGCGGCCGCGAGCTCTGGGAGGGCGCCGCGGAGGGGTTCGACGTCTCGAGCGTGCTGCTGGAGCGGAGCGTGGCGGAGTCGTGGATCACTGCCGCGGCCCGGATTCCCGGCTGGGACGAGGGCCCGGCACACGCTCCGCATCCCGTGGTCCTGAAGCCGGTGGACGAGGACGAGGTGCTCTAGGGGCCGTCGCCTCTTCGCGACGGGGCCTGTGTGAGCCGCGCCGAGCTTGACGCGAGCCCTCGCGTGGCGAGTCTTTGGGCTCGATGGACTGCCCGAGCTGCGGCGCCCCCCTGCTTCGGAGCATGCGCTTCTGCCCCAGCTGTGGCGAGCCGGTGGGCCGCCGCTGCGCACAGTGCGGCGCGGCTCTCGAAGCGCACTTCCGGTTCTGTCCGGAGTGCGGGTCGCGGGCTTCGACGGACGCGGGCCCGGCCGGGCCGCAGGCGCGGGCCGCGCGGCGCTCTCCGGGCGAGCCTGCGGCGGGGGAGCGCAAGCAGGTCACGGTCCTCTTCTGCGATCTCGCGAACTCGACCGGGATCGCGGAGCCCCTCGACCCCGAGGAGTACCGCGAGCTGCTCGGGCGCTACCTCGAGAGCGTGATGAGCGAGATCGAAGCGGCCGGGGGGGTCGTCAACCAGCTGACGGGGGACGGGGTCATGGCGCTCTTCGGCGCACCGATCGCGCGCGAGGACTCGCCTGCGCGGGCGGTGTCGGCGGCGCTCGCGATCCAGCGTCGCCTCCTGGCGGGCGCGACGGGGGAGCATCCGCTCGAGGCGCGGATCGGCATCCATACCGGCCTCGCCGTCGTGGGCACCGTCGGGAGCGAGGCCAAGACGGACTACACCGCGATCGGAGACACGACGAATCTCGCCTCGCGCCTGGAGTCGCTGGCGGACCCGGGGACGATCTGGATCAGCGAGAGCACGCAGCGGCTGCTCGGCGGGCGCTTCTCGCTCGAGCTCGTAGGGCCGGTCCGGCTCAAGGGCCGCAGCGAGCGGGTGCGGGCCTATCGGGTGCTGGGCCAGAGGGAGCCGGATGCCGCCTCCGGTCAGGCGCTCACTCCCTTCATCGGTCGCGAGGCGTACCTGGGCCAGCTCGAGGACAGCTTCACCCGCGTCGGTGCCGGCCTGACACAGATGGTGGCCATCGTCGGTGAGGCGGGAAGCGGCAAGTCCCGCCTGGTCCACGAGTTCAAGCGACGGACCGCGTCCCGCGGAGCGACGATCCTGGAGGCGCGCTGCTCCTCGCTCGCGAGCTCGGTTCCGGACTACGTGTGGATCCGGATGCTCGAGAATCACTTCGGAATCCAGCCCGACGACTCCGCCGAGGCTCGCGAGCAACGCGTCCGGGACGGCGTCTCGGAGTGGGATCCGGATGGCACCGAGATCGCCCCCTACCTGTGCCGCATGCTCTCGATCGATCGCGGGGAGCCGCCGGAGGGCTCGAGAGACGAGCTGCGGCGGGCGAGCTTTCGCGCGGTCGAGCGCCTGATCACCGGGCTGGCCGACCGCGGACCCGTGGTCCTGGTGCTCGAGGACCTGCACTGGATCGATGAGGACTCCCGCCACGACCTGGAGATGGCGGCCGCGAGGATCGAGGGGGGGCGGATCCTCCTGGTCGTGTCGCACCGTCCCGACTACCGGCCGCGGTGGGAGACCCGCTCGGCGTTCACGCAGCTGAACCTGGGTGCGCTCGCGGACGCCCACATCGGAGAGATCGTCGACGCGGTTGCGGGAGCCGAGGTCCCGGCCGAGCTTCGGGCCCGCCTCGTCGCCAAGGCGGAGGGCAATCCCTTCTACGCCGAAGAGCTGACCCGGGCGGTCCTGGAGGCCGGTGACCTGGTCGTGGAGGACGGGCGGATGCGCACCGCGCGGCCGGTCGACGAGATCCCCATCCCGAGCAGCGTCCACGAGCTCCTCGGGGCGCGCCTCGACCGGCTGCCGGCGACGGCGAAGCGCCTGGCGCAGACGGCGGCCGTGGCGGGCCGACAGTTTCGCACCCAGGAGCTCGAGCATCTTCTCATGGGCAGCGGGGTCGACGTGTCGCAGCAGCTCTCGCTGCTCGAGGGCCGGGGAATCGTCTATCCGCGCCGCGAGCTGGGGGAGGGGGTCTATCGCTTCGGCGAGAGCCTGACCCAGGAGGTGGCCTACGAGAGCCTGCTGCTTCGCGAGCGCCGGCGCTTGCATGCGCAGCTGGCGCGCTTCGTGGAGGGGGACCCGGCGGGCAAGACACCCGAGCGCGCCGCGCTGCTGGCCCACCACTGGTCGCGCAGCGACGACCGTCCGCGCGCGGTTCGCGCGTTGCTCGTGGCCGCGCTCGAGGCCGAGGCGATCCCGGCGTTCACCACCGCCTTTCGCTTTCGGACCCAGGCCTGGACGCTCGCGCGGGAGTGGCTGCTCGCGGGCGGAGTCCAGTCCGAGGCGGACCGCCGCGCCGCGCTCGAGGCGGCGATCGGCGTCTCGAGGGCGCGCGCCCTCACCCGGGGCTCGGGACCCGAGAGCGACGATGCCTTCGAGCGCGGCGTCGCGCTGGCCGAGGAGCTCCGGGACCCGGTCTCGCTGGCGGAGCTCCTGGCGCAACGGGGCACGGAGCTGTGCAACCTGCCGGGGAGCTTCAGCGAGGGACTGGGTCTGATCGAGAGAGCGAGCCAGATTGCGCAGGCGGAGGACTCCGCACTCCCGGCTCTGCGGATGGGCCGGCAGCTGGGATGGGCGTACCTGCTCGACTCCCGCATCGACGAGGCCCGGCGCCTGCTCGGCGAGGTGGTCGACGGTCTCGCGGCGCTGGGCGAGCGCGATGCCCAGACCGATCTCTACGTCACGGCGAGGGCCTATCGCGATCGCGCGCTCTCGCTCGCGGGAGAGCTCGCGAGCGCGGAGAGCGAGACCCGCGAGACCCTTCGCTGCGCCGAGCAGGCACCGAACCGCTCGGTCCAGGCCACGTCGCTGGCGCGCCTGGCGCGGCTCGCCCTCGAGGGGGACGATCCCGAGCGCGCGGCTGTGCTGGCGGAGCAGGCCCTGGCGATCGCTCGCGAGTACGACCTGCTTCCGACGCGGCGCACGGCGAACGCCATCGCGTTGCTCGCGGACGCTGCGCGGGGCCTTCCGGCGGACACCCGGCACCTCGACGGGCTGTGCGAAGAGATCTCCCGCGGGAGCGACATCGCCTTCGAGGCGGACCTGGTCGTCGAGGCGCTGCTCGCGGTGGGTCGCCCGGCCGAGGCGGCCCGGGCGGTCGAGGTGGCGCGAGAGTGGGCGGCGGGGCAGCTGCGCGAGACCCTGACGGAGCTGGCCGAGGCGCGCGCCGCCGCCGCGGAGCCGGGCGCCGATCCGATGGCCGCTCCCCCGCGCTTCGAGCGCTGCGCGGAGCGCGCCCAGGCCCAGGGGCTGCGGAGGATCTCTGCGGCAGCCTGGGTCGATGCCGGCGTCGCCTCCGAGCGGGCGGGGGACTCCGCCTCCGCAGCCCGCCAGGCCGCGCTCGCCCTCGAGGTGGCGAAGGGGGGTGCGCTGTCCCGGATCGGGCGCCTCGCCACACAGCTGCTCGCTCGACTCGACGCGCGGCGCCAGCGCCAGGATCTCCACTGAGCCGAGCGGGCGTCCCTCGACGGGCGGCGCCCGCTCCCGCGGCGTCGGCTCCGGTGGCGGGGCTCTCGCGGAGCGCCGGACTCTTCGGGCTCGGGCTGCTCCTGGTGGCCACGCTGGCGGTCTACTGGAGCGTGCTCGACCAGGAGTTCCTCTCCTACGACGACCAGACCTATCTGCTCGAGAACCCCCACGTGAACCGGGGGCTCACACTCGAGGGTCTGCGCTGGGCGCTCACCGCCACCCTGATCGGCAACTGGCACCCGGTGACCTGGCTCTCGCACATGCTCGACGTGCAGCTCTTCGGGCTCGATGCAGGCGCCCACAAGGCGGTGAACCTCGCGATCCACCTGGCGAACGGAGCGCTGCTCTACGCTCTGGTCGTCTCGCTCTCCGGTGCGCGTGCCCCGGCGCTCTTCGTCGCGGGGGTCCTGCTGCTGCACCCGACCCACGTGGAGTCCGTGGCCTGGATCGCCGAGCGCAAGGACCTGCTGTCGACCTTCTTCGGGCTGGCGGCGATCGCCGCGTGGCTCGGCTGGGCGAGGCGCCGGAGACGGAGAGCCTGGTGGGGGTCACTGGGCCTCTACGCGCTCTCGCTCGCCTCGAAGTCGATGTGGGTGACGCTGCCCTGTCTGCTGCTGCTCCTCGACCTCTGGCCCCTGGGGCGCGTCGGCGGCTCGGGCGCGGGAGGCGGGAGCCGCTGGCGATCGCTGGCCGCCGAGAAGTGGCCCTTCTTCGCACTCTCGGTGGGGGTGAGCCTCACGACCCTGCTCGCGCAGTCCGAGGGGATCGCCGGCCGCCTGCCGCTGGGAACCCGCATCGGAAATGCGGTCCTCGCGGTCGCCACCTATCTCCGGCAGAGTGCCTGGCCCAGCGACCTGGGACCGATGTACCTCTACGACCCTACGCTCCCGGTCGCGGGGCTGGTCGCAGCCAGCGCGCTGCTCGCAGCGCTCTCGGCGGGCGCACTCTGGCAGGCGAGGCGCCGGCCCTTCCTGCTCGTGGGCTGGCTCTGGTTCCTGGGAATGCTCGTTCCGGTGATCGGCCTGGTCCAGGTGGGCCTCCAGGCGCATGCCGACCGCTACCTCTACTCGCCGCTGATCGGTCTCTCGATCGCCGTGGCACTGGGTGTGCCGTCGTTCGAGCTGCGTATCCCGGGGAGACGCCTGTGGATCGCTGGCGTGGCCGTCGCGGCGCTCGCGGCCTCGGCTCTCGTGGCGCACACCCAGGTCGGCTACTGGCACGACCAGCGCACGCTCTTCGCGCGAGCGCTGGCCGTCACCGACCGAAACTACTTCGCGCACACCGCGTATGGGGTCGGTCTGCTCATGGTGGATCGGCCGAGCGAGGCGGGCGAGCACTTTCGGCAGGCGCTCGAGATCCGCCCGGGGTACACGTGGGCCCGCGCCAACCTGGGCTACGTGCTGTTGACCTCGGGCGAGACCCGCGCCGCGCTACGCGAGTTCGAGCGAGCGTGGCGCGCCGATCCCCGTCTGGCACGCCTGAATCTGCACATGGGTCTGGCGCTCGAGCGCCTCGGCCGACCCGCCGAGGCCGCCGCACACTACCGCGCCGAGCTCGACCGCGATCCCTCGAACCACGCCGCCCTGCGCCGGCTCGCGGTGCTGCTGGCGATCGAGCCGAAGATTCGCGATCCGGCCGAGGCAGTGCAGCTCGCACGCCGCGCCTGCGCCCTCCAGAGCGCTCCGAGCGCGGTCGACCTGGACGTGCTCGCCGCCGCCCAGGCCGCCGCCGGCGACCTTCCGGCGGCGCGAGAGAGTGCGACGCAGGCCCTCGAACGGGCCCGCACACAGGGGGACGACGACCTCATCGCCGCGATCGAGCAGCGCCTGGCCCGGTACCGGCAGGGTCAGGCCCTCTCCGGGCCGAGCTTCGCCCCCTAGTGGAGGGGAGAGCTGCGAGAGGCCCCCACCACGAGATCGCCGCCCCCGCGGCGATGCGCAAGGGCGGCGATGCTCGAGTGCACTGGGTTCCGCCAGTCTACACCGGAGGGGCTGCGTTTTGAAGCGGAACGCTGCCGGCGGACGGGTGCGCGAGGCCGGGGCCGAGGCTATCGTGGCGCCGCGATGGCCAACGTGGACACCTCGAAGATGCGGCCGGGGATGCGCGTCGAGCTCGACGGCGGAGAGCCCTGGCTCATCACCCAGTACCAGCACGTCAAGCCCGGCAAAGGGGGCGCATTCGTCCGCCTCAAGCTGAAGAGCCTGGTCTCGGGTTCGGTCATCGACCGCACCCTGAAGGGCGGCGAGTCGCTGCCGCTCGCCAACGTCGAGACCCGCAGCATGCAGTACCTCTACCGCGAGGGCGAGCAGCTCGTCTTCATGGACCAGCAATCCTACGAGCAGCTCGAGGTCCCGGAGGCCACGATCGAGAACCGGGACCTGATCCCCGAGAGCTGCGAGGTGGAGGTGCTGCTGCACGACGATGCACCCATCGGTGTGCGCCTGCCAAACTTCGTCGTCCTCGAGGTGGCCGAGACCGATCCGCCCCAGAAGGGCTCTCGGCTCAAGCCGGCGAGGCTCACGACGGGAGCCGTGATCCAGGTCCCGAGCTTCATCGATCGGGGAGAGCGGCTCAAGATCGATACCCGCGACCGGAGCTACGTCGAGCGCGCCTGAACCGAGCTCCCCTCGTCGGACGCGCGCTCGTAGAGATGGAAGTCGCAGTACGAGCCCGAGCGCGCGTCGCCCTGGTAGGGGTAGCGGTTGGGAATGACGCGCAGGAGCCGAAACCCGGGCCGTCGCTCCCGCACCCACTGGCTGAAGCGGCGGTGACGGATGTGCGGGGCGCGCAGGAGAGGGTTGTGCTCGTGATCGCTCGAGAAGATGATCACGTAGCGCCGGCCCAGCTCGAAGAGGTGCGTCATGTAACGCTCGAAGACGTCATCCTCCACGAGGTGGAAGATCACGTCGAGGGAGAGCGCCAGCTCCGCGCGCAGCGAGTCGTCCGCCCGAAAGCTCCGCGGATCGTAGAGCTGGAAGCGCTTGCTCGCGTCGCCCCGAAAGCGCTCCCGGCAGAGCTCGATGGCGCGCGCGGAGACATCGAGGCCCAGGTACGCAGGGTACTGCGCCAGGGCGAGCTGGCGGCCGTCGCCGCAGCCCAGCTCCACCACACTGTGCACGCCCTGGTCCCGCACGAAGCCGTTCAGGATCTCGGCCTTGAACTCGGCGAGTCTTCCGAACGAGCCCGAGCCCGAGCTGCCCCCCCCGGCGTAATGGCGCTCCCAGTGCCTCGCGGAGCCCTGAAAGCGGAGCCGCCGCAGGGCGTTGCGGCTGGCCCAGGGGAACCGGCGCAGGCTTCGAGCGAGCGGGCCCAGGAGCGGGCGCGCGCGAAGCCACTCCCTGAACCCCGACATCGCGCCTGTTTCTACCCCTTCCGCGGGGCGCGCGCGACGACCAGCCAGATCAGGATCCCGACGTAGGCGACCGCGCCGTGAGCTCCCCACACCACCACGAGGGGCGAGAGGGCGAGGGCGGCGATCCACTCCAGCATCGAGCCCTGCATCGGCCCCGGGCGGGAGACTCGTGAGGGGCTGAGCTACACTGCCGCCCCGAGAATTCAGGGGAGGGCCGATTGACCCATCACTCTCTTCTAGAGCTGGCCGAGGATCGTCAGGTCCGCCAGGCCTCTGGCTTTCGCAAGATGGCTGCCGAGCTCAAGGGCGAGCGGCTCGCGGAGCTCTACGAGGCCCAGCGGCAATCCGCCCCCGAGCGCGAGCACTACCTGGGCACCCCGCCGCACGCGGTTCGGTCGGTACCCAAGGCTCCTCGCGAGGAGCACCTGGCCCTCGCGCTCGTCAACTGGTGTGGGGTCGAGCTGCGTGCGCTCGAGCTCCCCGGGGGGGATCCGGTCTGCTGGCTCGACGCCCGCGTCGCCCTCGAGCCAGAGGGCACCCGGAGCGGGATCGGGCCGCTCGACCTGCTTGGAGTCGGCCCCGGCGACCGGCTGGTGGTGGCTGAGCTGAAGTTCATTCCGCCGAGCGCCAGCCGGGGCGCGACCGGAGAGACACCGCTGCGCGCCCTGCTGCAGTCGCTGGCGTGGGCCGCGATCGTCGAGGCCCGGCTGGAGCCTCTTCGAGCGGAGGTGGCGGAGCGCATCGGAAGGCCGGTATCCAAGGAGCCGCCGCTCGCGATCGTCCTGGGAAACTCGCGCTACTGGGAGCTCTGCCGCAAGCGAGAGGCCCAGAAGGGCGCCGCCTGGATCTGCGAGCTCGAGCGGCTGGCCGAGGAGTTCCAGGCGGCCTGCGGCCGCGAGGCGCGCTACGCGGGCGTCGCACTCGAAGGCGATCCCGGGTGGGAGTACCCCGACCGCCAGCCGCTGCCGACCAGTCAGCCCGAGCTTCGACCCGCCTGGGAGAAGGGCGCAGGCCAGCTCAAGCCGCGGCCGCGCGCGGGGCGACCCGTGCCGGTCGACGAGGTGATCGAGGCGGATCCGAACCGCCCGACCCGCGTCTACTCGCTGGAGGAGGTCTACTCGATCGGCGACTCGATCCAGCACGCGACGCTGGGCCGCGGCGTGGTCCAGCGCGTGATGGGTCCCAAGAAGATCCAGGTCCGCTTCGCGGACGAGACCCACAACCGGCTCCTGGTCCAGGGACGCGAGCGCTGAGCTTCGCGCGCTTCGGGACGGAGGCTGGTGGACGATACTGGACTTGAACCAGTGACCTCTGCGATGTCAACGCAGCGCTCTAGCCAGCTGAGCTAATCGTCCGCGAGGGGCCGAGTATAGCGGCGCGCCCGCCCCTCTGCCGTCCCTCGGCAGGCCCGAGTCCATGGATTCGGTGTATCCTGGCAGCGGCCCCGAAGGAGAGGAACGGTGATCAAGCTCTACGGAGTGCCGGGCTCGCGAGCGGCGCGCTGTCTGTGGATGCTCGAGGAGCTCGGGCTCGAGTACGAGAACGTCCCGGTGCACTTTGCAACGGGCGAGACCCAGAAGCCGGAGTACCTCGCGCTGAATCCCAACGGCCGCATCCCGACGCTGGACGACGAGGGGTTCGTGATCTGGGAGTCGATGGCGATCAATCTCTACCTGGCCCGCCGCTACGGAGGGGGCCTCTGGCCCGCCAGCGACAGGGACCAGGCCCTGGCGGTCCAGTGGAGCTTCTGGGGGATGACCGAGATCGAGCCCCCGCTCATGGACATCCTGATGAACCGGGCCTTCCTACCCGAGGATCAGCGCGATGCGACCGTCGCGGCGGCGAGCGAAGAGAGGCTCGAACGGCCGCTCGCCGCGCTCGAGCGTGCGCTCGAGGGGCGCGACCAGCTCGTCGGTGCCTCGTTCACGGTGGCCGATCTGAACGTCGCCTCGATCCTCTCGTGGGGGCCGCTCTTCGGCGGCCAGGATCTCTCCCCGTATCCGCGGGTCAAGACCTGGCTGCAGGCGTGCAGCGGTCGTCCGGCGCTGGCGAGACTTCGAACCTAGCGTCCCGCGCCGCCGTCGCTCCCGCTCGAGAGCGGAGGGCGGCATGCGGAGCCCTGCGAGACCCGTCCGCGCGTGGAGAGGGCATCGGGTCGGCCGGGGGCGTCCGCCAGGAGCGCCGCCCAGTCGTGAGGCAGCAGCTTCGAGAGGCGAGCGATCCAGCCCTCGACCAGCGCCTGGCCTCGCGCGTCGTAGAAGTCGAGTAGATCGAGTCCCGACATCATTCGATAGAGCACGAAGACCTTCGAGAGTGCGTACGCGCGCTCGCACGCGGCCCAGTCGTGGCGCTCGACGCCGTGGGTGCGGAGCTCCTCGTAGTAGGCGCGGACCAGGTCCCGCTCACAGCCTGCAGCCTCGTGCACGCGGACGTTGCCGGTGATGAAGTAGGCCAGGTCGAGCTCTCCCGGACCGAGCGCGACGACCTGCCAGTCCAGGGCGATCACCTCGGGCCCCTCCGGGCCCTCGTGAAAGAAGAGGTTGTCGAGGCGATAGTCGCCGTGCAGGAGCGTTCGCGGCAGGGATGCCAGGGAGCGCACCAGGGAGAGGGCGTGCCGCTCGAGCCAGGCCGCGAGATCCGGAAGTGTGGGCGAGAAGACGGGCCCGAACTGCTCCAGGAAGCGCCCGTGCGCGCGCAGGAACATGGCGTGGAAGAAGCGCGATAGCGTGTCGATCGGGGCCACCCAGTGCAGGTCTTCGAGGGCGGGGTTGTTCCACTGGCGGGCATGCATCCGGGCGAGGGCGCGCACGGCACACTCCGCCTCGCGCGCTGAGCAGCCCTCGACCTGGTTTCCGACCCTCGCAGGGGCCAGGTCCTCGAGAAGCAGGATGTAGCGCCGCGGGCTGCGGCGCGAGATCCAGAAGAAGAAGCTCATCAGCAGTCGACACAGCCAGAGCGGAAGGCGCTCCAGGAAGCTCACGATCTGCCGCTCGTGTCCCTCCGCCGGGTTGGGATCCATCGCCGCGTAGTAGCAGCGGGGCGTGCGGATCCCGACGTCACGCGCGAGGGCCTGGTAGAAGCGAATCTCGCGCTCGTAGGTCCCGCCCATCTCGCCCAGTGTCCGGTTCTGGGCGATCGAGATCGGGAGCTTCGCGATCAGGGTCTTCGGTGCGGCCCGCTCCGGCCGGTCGAGAGTGATGCGAAGGCGCACGATGGTGCCGATGAAGCCCTCCCCCTGTCCCAGGATCTCGCGCTCGATCCGTGCGACGCGCGCCGTGTCCAGGAAGCCGCCGGCTCGCAATGCCGAGGTCACCCACTCCGGAGTCAGGTGCTCGACCTGGCTCGGGATCGGCTGCGAGGGAAGCGCCGGGTGCATGAGGCCCGATCATCGCACACCGGTGACGCCGCCGAGCGCGCTGCGACGCTGCCCCAGGACATACGATAGAGTCTCGGGCGATGCGCGATCTGCTTCCTCGCCCGCACCGAACGTCGGGCCGTCTCTCGCGGCGCGGTGGCAGCTGATCCCACACCTCGCCGGGTCGGGATCCTCGTGCTGGTCGCGGCCCTGCTGGCGACCGGCAGCCTGCTCGCGCTGGGTTACCGCTGGCCCCTGCGCCTCTCCGAGCCCGAGGTCCGGACGCGTCCCCTCGAGGTCCACTCCGATGGCTACGTCTCTTCGAGCGCCTGCCAGGCGTGTCATCCGCGCGAGTACGCGACCTGGCGCGCCTCCTATCACCGCCGCATGACCCAGGAGGCCTCCCCGGACTCGGTCCTCGCCCGCTTCGATGGGCGAGAGCTCGCATACGCAGGGGAGCGCGTGCGCGTCGAGCGAAGGGGAGACCAGTACTGGGTCGTCCGAAGGTCCACGTCGTCCTCCGCGGACACTCCCGCCGTCGAGCGACGGGTGGTGATGACGACCGGCTCGCACCACTTCCAGGCGTACTGGCTCGAGTCGGGCGAGAGCCGACGCATCGACCTCTTCGCGCACGCCTGGCAGGTCGCCGAGCGGCGCTGGGTGCCCTTCGACTCGGTCGTGCTGGTGCCCCCGGGAACCCGGGTGCACGGGCGCGGAAGCGAGTGGAACACCATCTGTGTGGGCTGTCACGCCGTGCGGGGGCAGCCCCGGGCGATGGGCGATCGGGTGGATACGCGAGCGGCCGAGTTCGGGATCGCATGCGAGGCCTGCCACGGTCCCGGCGGCGAGCATGTCCGGGTCAATCGCAACCCCTTGCGCCGCATCGGGCTCGAGGTGCGGGACCGCCCGGATCCCACGATCGTCAATCCGGGGCGACTCGATCCCGAGGCGCAGATGCAGGTCTGTGCCCAGTGTCACAGCCCCTGGACCTTCCTGGGACCCGAGGACAAGCGGCGCTGGCTCGAGCGCGGCTCCAGCTATCGGCCGGGTGACCCGAGCTTCTTCGATCGCGTGCGTCTGCTCGATCACAACCAGCTTGCCGAGGTCACGCGCTTCTGGCCGGATGGCGCGCTGCGGGTCGGTGGACGGGAGTACCAGGACGTGCTCGCATCCCCCTGCTTTGCGAGCGGCGAGTTCACGTGCACGACCTGCCACCGCATGCACCGCGGGTCCGACGATGCGCGGCCCCTCGACGTCTGGGCCGACGATCAGCTCCGGCCCGGGGCGCGCACGGGACGCGCCTGTCTGGCCTGCCACGCTCGCTTCGCGGATGCGCGCGCGCGCGCCCGGCACTCCCATCATCCGGCCCCATCGCCGGGATCGGCCTGCACCCACTGCCACATGCCCTTCACCTCGTTCGGGCTCCACAAGGCCACGCGCAGCCATCGCGTCTCGAGCCCGACGGTGCAGGAGAGCGTGGATCTCGGTCGCCCCAACGCGTGCAACCTGTGCCATCTCGACCGGAGCTTGAGCTGGACGGCCCGCTGGCTCGAGCAGTGGTACGGGACGGCTCCGCCGCCGCTCGCCGAGCGCGATCGCCAGGTGGCGGCGTCCATCGTCTGGGCGCTCTCCGGCGAGGCCGGCCAGCGCGGCATCGCGACCTGGGCGATGGGCTGGCGGCCGGCACAGCAGGCCTCGGGTCGGGACTGGATGCCGCCGATCCTGGCGCAGGGACTCGTCGACCCCTACGACGTCGATCGGTCGGTGGCCTTTCACTCGCTGCGTCAGATTCCCGGCTACGCGGGCCTGCGCTACGACTTCGCGGGACCGGTCCCGGCGCGTGAGGATGCGGCGAGGGCGGTGCTGCGGCGCTGGTCCGCCGATCCCAAGCGCCACAGCGTGGGATCCCGGCTGCTGATCGATCCGGAGGGCCGCTTCGATCACGCCGCGGCCGCGCAGCTGGTCCGCGATCGCGATGAGCGGCCCATCTGGTACCCGGACTGATGGCGGCTCGGGCTCCGGGGCGCACGCAGACGGGAGCGAGGCCGGACGGCGTCGTCGGGCGCCACCTGCTGGTGGGCTGGGTCGCGCTGTCCCTCTTCGCCGGGCTCGGTCTGACCCTCGAGACCCTGAACGGGTTCAAGGTCGGCTGGTACCTCGATCTCGCGAACGCCACGCGCAGGGAGCTCTGGACCCTCGCGCACGCCCACGGGGTCCTGCTCGGGCTGGTCAACCTCGCCTTCGCGGCGACGCTCCGGGCCGAGGGCAGCCGCTTCTCGGCCGCCGCGCGGAGCTTGGCCTCCGGCGCCCTGATCGCTGCGACGGTCCTGATGCCTGCCGGGTTCCTGCTCGGGGGGGTCGTCGTCTTCGGCGGAGATCCGAATCCCGCGATCCTGCTGGTTCCACCGGGGGCGTTGGCGCTGATCGTCGCGGGGACCATCGTGGCTCACCAGCTCGCCTCGCGCTCTCGCTAGCTTGGGGCGGAATCTCCACTGCCTCCGCCCGGGGCTGCGTGAGGGTAGACTGCCGGGATGGTCCACGAACGGACAGGACGGGCTGCGGCTCTCGGGTGCTGGCTCGCGGGGCTCGCCGCGCTCTCGATCGGGGCGGCCCCGGCCGGCATCGGCGAGTGGGGTCGCGTGGCGGATCAGCAGACCATCCAGCTGCGGACGCACGATCCGGACGGCCCGCTTCGCGAGACCACGATCTGGCTCGCCGTCGTCGATGGGAACGGCTACATCCGGACCGGCAGCACGCGCTGGAGGGCGAACATCGTCCGGAACCGCGACATCACGGTGCAGATCGCAGGGCAGTGGTATCCGATGCGGGCCACCGATGTGACCGACCCGGCGCAGGTGGCGCGCGTCGTCTCGACTCTGCGCGCCAAGTACGGACTCCCCGATCGGCTGCTCGCGCCCTTCCGCGGATGGATGGGAGGGCCCTTCATCATGCGCCTCGATCCACGCGATCCCGCTCGCGACTGAGCGTCCCGAGCGAGAGGCGCCGGATCCGCTCTTCGCGGGGTCGGGTGCCGCTGGCGCTCGTGTGCACCGCGTCTCTCAAGGTCGCTGCGGGCCCCGCCGAACCCAGCGGGAAGGGCCCGCGCGTCCTGGCTTCCGGGCGGAAGCTCGGACCCCTCTGGAGACGCCGACGTGACGATCGGACACAAGCTGGCACTCGCCATCTCGCTGACCGCTCTGCTGGTCGCGGGGGTCGCCGGCTACTCCATCCACCTGGCGCGCCGGGCTCTGCGGGCCTCGATCGAGGCCAACGCCGAGCGGGTCGCGAGCGAGGCGATCGCCGAGATCGAACGGGTCCTGCACGATCGGGAGCAGGGTTGGCGGCTGCTCGCGCGCTCTCCGGAGTTCCAGAAGGCCCTCGTCGCCTCGAACGAGGAGACCGAGCGCCGCCCGCAGCTTCGATCCTGGATCGACGCGGCGGATCGCGAGTGGCGAAGCGCCGACCCCCTGCATCCGCCATCCCTGGCTCGCCGAATCTCCGAGGCTCCCCTCTCGAAGCTCCTGCGCGCTGAGACGGACGCCCTCGAGCGACAGGAGGGCTACCGCGTCTACGGCGAGGTCTTCGTGACCAACCGCTTCGGGATCAACGTCGGGCAGACGGGAATGACGACAGACTTTCGCCAGGACGACGAACGTTGGTGGCAGCGCGCTCGTGAGCAGGGGATCTTCATCGGCGACATCAGCTGGGACGAGAGCGCCCGGTCGCTGTCGACCGAGCTGTGCATCCGGGTCGACGACGACCAGGGCCGCTTCCTGGGGGTCCTCAAGGCGGTCCTCGACATCGGGTTCGCCCGCCGCACGCTCGCCGACCGCGAGGGTGCGGCGGAGTCGGGGTGGACGCTCCGCCTCGCCGGGCGCAGCGGCGGGGTCATCGATGATCCGCCGGACGGATCTGGAGCGCCCATCAAGGTCACGCTGCCCGGCTGTCTGGATCGAATCGCGGCGTCGGCCTCCTCGGGGGGCTTCGTCTGCGGCGGGGGAGGGGACGGACGGGTCCCGGTGTTCACGGCGTGGGCCCGGATGGGCGGCCTGGGATGGCTGGTTCTGCGGCAGAGCCCGGTCGAGCGGGCGTTCGCTCCGATCGAGCGCGTCACGCGCGAGCTCATCGTCGGGGCGGGAGCGGCCTTGGGGATCGCCGTGCTCCTGGGGCTCGGCCTGTTTCGCAACGTCTCGCGCCGGATCGGGAACCTGCGCGACGCCATGGGCCAGGTAGAGCGGGGCCAGCTGGAGGCGCGCGTGACCCTACGCGGGCGGGACGAGATTCGCGACCTCGGAGAGTCCTTCAACGCGATGGCCGGAGAGCTGAAGAGAGCCGTCGAGGAGGCGCGCGCGGCGGATCTCGCCAGGCAGCGCTTCATCGCCCACCTGAGCCACGAGATCCGAGCCCCCCTGAGCGTGGCCATGGGCCATGCCGAGCTGATCCTCGATCCCGCCGCGGGCTCCGCGGAGCGGCTCGAGCACGCCCGGACCATCCGCCGGAGCACCCGCCAGCTGATCGCGCTGGTCGACAACGTGATCGACCTCTCGAGCCTCGAGTCCAATCGACTGACGATCGAGCGAAAGTGCTTCTCGCCCTGCGCAGTGATCGGGGAGGTCGTCGAGGTGATGTGCGGGATCGCCGAGCGGAAGGGCCTGGCCCTCGAGGCCCGGCTCCACGGCCCTCTCCCCGCGAGGATCGAGTCCGATCCGCTGCGCCTGCGCCAGATCCTGGTGAACCTGATCGACAACGCCATCAAGTTCACTCGACGTGGGGGCGTGACGGTCTCTGCGCAGCTCGAGGAAGAGAAGGGCCGACCGTCGCTGCTGCGGGTCGAGGTCTCCGACACCGGGATCGGAATCGAGCCCGACCATCTCGATCGGCTCTTCCGTCCCGTCGACCTCGCACAGGCCTCCAGGTCGGACTCCGGGGGCGAGGGGCTGGGGCTCGCCATCTCGGTCCTGCTCGCGGATCTGCTGGGAGGCGGCATCAGGGTCTCGAGCGTGCCGGGCCGCGGCAGCATCTTCCGGGTCACGGTTGCCACGGGCTCGCTCGAGGGGGTGGAGCGGCTCGAGAGTCCGGAGGATCTCGCGCGCTCGCTGCACGCGAACCGGTGCCAGCCGGCCACGCTCGGTCGCCTCGGCGGCCGCGTGCTGGTCGTCGAGGACGATCCGCTGTGCCAGAAGCTCATCCAGACCTTTCTCGAGAAGGCGGGGCTCGAGGTCGGCGTCGCCTCGGACGGCGCGGAGGGGCTCGAGCGGGCGCGCTCCGGTACGCCCTCCGGGCGTCCCTGGGACCTGCTGCTGATGGACCTGAAGATGCCCTCGATGGACGGCTGGACCGCGGCCCGGAAGCTGCGCGAGAGCGGCTACGCGGGTCCCCTCGTCGCGCTCACGGCCGAGACGCTGGCCGGCGTGCGCGAGCGCTGCCTCGAGGCGGGCTATGACGACCATCTCCGCAAGCCCTTCTCCTGCGCCGAGCTGATCGAGGCCGTCCGCCGCCAGCTCCGCTGATCCCGGAGGTCGCCTCTCTCCCATCTCCCCGCTCGCGCCCCGCCTGCGAGCGGGCCCCCGCTCGGGCTATGATCGCGTCGCCTGGGGGGGACGGAAGGCGTCATGCGGCGATGGCTCGTGGGGTGCGCGCTCGTCGTGAGCGGATGGACGAGCGGCGCGCTGGCGCAGCCCGGCTCGCTCTCGCCGCAGCGGGTGGAGGTGCTGCCGCGCACCCCGGGAGCGCACTGGGTCTGGGTGGAGGACGTGATCCTCCATCGCACGGCACTCGTGGATCCCGACCGCCCCCGTTTCCTGGGAATGCTGAGCTCGGGTCTCGGGAACATCGTGCCGCTCTTCTCGGCGGAGCGCGGCGAGATCTACCTGCCCGAGACCTACTACGCCCGTGGGACACGCGGCACCCGAACGGACGTCGTGACGATCTACGACTCCACGACCCTCGCCCCACTCGCCGAGATCGGGATCCCCGCCGAGCGAGCCGAGCACGCCTCGGGTGTCGCGACAGCGGCCCTCTCGGACGACGGCCGGTTCGTGGCGGTCTTCAACCTGACTCCGGCCACCTCGCTCAGCATCGTCGACGTGCGCGAGCGCAGGTTCGTGGGACGCGTCGAGACTCCAGGCTGCAGCCTGGTCTACGCCGCGGGTCCCCGGCGCTTCCTGATGCTGTGTGGCGACGGCGCCGCCCTGACGGTCTCTCTCGACGCCCACGGACAGGTGGTCTCGAAGCGACGATCCGCGCCCTTCTTCGACCCCATCGGGGATCCCGTGACCGAGAAGGCCGCGCGCTGGGGGAGCCGCTGGCTCTTCGTGTCGTTCGAGGGGGTGATCCACGGGGTCGACGTCTCCGGGGACTCCCTTCGCTTCGACGCTCCCTGGTCGCTGATGGAGGCGGCCGGCGGGCCCGCGGGCTGGAGGATCGGGGGAGCCCAGCACCTGGCCGTGCACGGCCCCTCCGGGCGCCTCTTCGTGCTGGTCCATCGCGGAGGTCCCGACACGCACAAGCAGGCCGGGACCGAGGTCTGGGGCTACGACCTCGCGACGCGCCGGCGCCAGCTGCGGATCGCGGCTCCGAACCCGACCGTTCTGTTCCTGGGACGGGCGATGGGGATGGACTCAGAGGGGTGGAGAGACGGACTGCTCCGCTGGCTGCTGGGCGCGCTCCTGCCCAACCCGGGCGCGGACCGAATCGTGGTGACCCAGGATCCCGAGCCGCTGCTGCTCCTGGAGTCGAGCTTTCCCGCCACGCTCGCGGTGCTCGACGCGCGTAGCGGGGAGTTCCTTCGGGACGTGCCCGAGATCGGAATCGCCGGCGGACAGCTGAGGGTGCCGTGATCGACCCGGTGGTCCAGCTCTCGGTCTGTGGCGCGCTCGCGTGGGTGTGGATCGCGAGCGGAGTCGAGAAGCTGCGAGACCTGCCGCGCTTCCGGCGAATCTTCGCGGACTATCGGCTGCTCCCGACGCTGCTCAGCCGAGCCTTCGCACCCCTGGTCGCGCTGGCCGAGCTCGGGCTGGGCGCGGGCCTGCTGTGGCCCGCGGGACGCCCCATCGCGCTGCTCGGAGTCGCGGGCCTGCTCTCCCTCTACTCCGCGGCGATCGCGCTCAACCTCGCTCGGGGCCGGCGCGACATCGACTGCGGCTGTGCGGGCCCGCAGGCCCGCGCGACCCTCGCCGGCTGGCTGCTCTGGCGCAACGCCGCGCTGATCGCCGCCGCGCTCGCCTGCCGGCTTCCCCAGGATCCGCGCCCGCTCGTCTGGCTCGACGTGCTGAGCGTTCTCGGGTCGGCGTGTGTCCTGGTCGCGAGCTGGAGCGCGATCCACGGCCTGGCCGCGAACGCGGGGTCCCTTGCCCGGAGCGCGAGGCCGGCGTGAGCGGGGCTCTCCTCGTCTCCAATCTCCTGCTCTGGGGCGCCGTCGTCGTGCTCGCGGGAGTGGTCCTCGCGCTGGTGCGTCAGGTCGGGGTGCTGCACGAGCGCGTCGCGCCCGCGGGCGCACTGACGCTTCGGGCCGCTCCGGTCGCCGGTGAGCCTGCACCGACGGTCACGGTCGAGGACCTCGGCGGCGTCGCTCGCCGGGTGGGGGGCCGCGATCCCTCGGGTCGCGACCTGCTGCTCTTCTTTCTCTCGCCGAGCTGTCCGGTCTGCGAGTCGCTGCTGCCCGTGCTGCGATCGCTCGCGCGATCCGAGCGTGCCGGGCTGCGCGTGTGGCTGGCCAGCGACGGTCCCCGCGACGAGCACGAGGCGCTCGTGCGCCGCGAGCGCCTCGAGGAGTTCCCCTACCTGGTCTCGACCGATCTCGGCCTGGCCTACTCCGTGGCGCGGCTTCCGCACGCGGTTTTGATCGATGACGAGGGCGTCCTGCGCGCCCAGGGACTCGTGAACTCTCGGGAGCACCTCGAGAGCCTGCTCGAGGCGCGCGCGAGCGGCTTCGCCTCGCTTCAGGAGTACCTGCAGGGGAAGGCGGATCGAGCGCCGGGAGAGGGTCTGCGGATGGGAGGTGCCAGATGACGACACTTCGCGGCCGGGTCGATCGCTGGGTCGAGGGGGCCTCGCGCAGCCTGGCGAAGCGCACCTCGCGCCGGGGCTTTCTGGGTCGGGCCGCGACGCTCCTGCTTGGAGGGGCGACGATCCCCCTCCTGCCCGTCGCGCGCGGAGCGGCTGCAGAGGGGGCATCCCACGGGGCCGCGAGGGAGCCGGCGCCCGACGAGTCCGGGCTCCGAGGCGCGCAGGCCGACCCCACGAGCTGCGACTACTGGAGGCACTGCGCGATCGATGGGTTCCTGTGCGGCTGCTGCGGGGGAAGTGCAGACCGCTGCCCGCCGGGCACCGAGATGTCGCCGATCACCTGGATCGGGACCTGTCGCAACCCCGCGGACGGCAGGGACTACGTGATCTCGTACAACGACTGCTGCGGCAAGGGCTACTGCGGACGCTGCCTGTGCAATCGCAACGAGGGAGACCGACCGGTCTACGTGGCCCCGAAGAGCAACGACATCAACTGGTGCGTCGGGGCCGCGAGCCAGGCCTACCACTGCTCGACGGCCCGCGTCCTCGGGGTCGCGACCGAGCGCTAGCATGCGCCGTCGCGTCATGCGGTTCGGGGTCGCGGCGCTCAGCCTGGCCGTCCCCGCCTCGGGTGTCGCCTCGCCGCGACTCGACTACGCGCTTCACTGCATGGGCTGCCACCAGGCGGATGGCAGCGGAATGTCGGGGCGGGTGCCGTCGCTGGTCCACTCCATCGGCCGCTTCCTGTGGGCCCCGGGTGGGCGCGCCTACCTGGTCCGCGTGCCGGGATCGGCCCAGTCGGCCATAAGCGACCGTCGGCTCGCGGCGCTCCTGAACTGGCTGCTCGAGGAGTTCGCGGATGAGCCGCTTCCACCGGACTTCCGGCCCTACTCCGAGAGCGAGGTCGCGCGGGCTCGCAGGCATCCCCTGGTCGACGTCTCCCCGATGCGCGCGGCGCTCCTGGCGGCGGCGGCTCGCGCCCGGGGGGACGTGCCGGGCGCCGGAGCGCCGGAGTGACGAAGACCAGGGACCCCCGGACCCCCTCGAGAGCCGGGCGGGCTCTGGGAGGCTCCGGGGGGTCGAGCTGGTAGCGGGGACAGGATTCGAACCTGCGACCTTCGGGTTATGAGCCCGACGAGCTACCGGACTGCTCCACCCCGCATCAAGGGGCGGGAGGATAGGAACGCGAGCGCTCCGCTGTCAACATGCCGCTGCGGCGGCTTCTTTCCCGAGCGGCGTCGGCAGCTCCGGTGCAGCTCGTCACCCGGCCGGGCCCCGAGACCACTCACGGACGAGGGGTGAGGGGTCCAGTGCACCGCGGGGCCCTCGCTTCGCGTGCCCGGAGGGATCCCATGCTGCAGCTGCTGTTGATCGCGCTCGTGACCGGTCTCTTCTTCTCGCCTGCCGAGTCCGCCGCCAAGGATCTCTTTCGTTACGAGACCGAGGGCGGGACCCTCTCGTTCACCGACAATCCCCGCCAGGTTCCCGCTCGCTACCGGGCCACGCTGGAGCGGCTCTCGATGCCGACGCTCGCCGGCTACGATCGGCTGACCGTCGTGCCGCGCGGCGCCACCTCGGCGCCGGCGATCGGGCTTGCAGCGGTGCCGAGTCGCGAAGCGCCGAGCGCCGCGCACGCAGCTGCGGGCCGCACCCCGCGCTTCTTCCAGTACGGGCTGGGCGGACAGACGGCGCTCGAGCTTCCGCTCGCCTCCGACGAGCCGGTGAGAGTTCGCCGGCTCCAGTGGCGCAGGGTCGAGCGGGAGGGGCTCAGCTACTGGAAGGCCTTCACGGTGATCGAGCAGGGAGGCCGAACGCTGGCAGAGATCGAGCCGAACTGAGCCCCGCGCGCCGCGCTCAGGGTTGGATCGCCTTGGCGCTCGCGAGCTGGGCCCGGTAGATGCCCAGGTTCGGCGTGAGCAGCCAGCGTCGCAGCTCGCGGTCGTAGCGCCACTGCTGGTGCACGCGGAAGCTCGTCTCCTGGATCGATGCGATCGGATAGAGCTCGAAGGACGCGTCGACCGACGCCTCCTCCTTGTCGGGGCCCATCTGGATCGACTGCACCTCGAAGTCGCTGAAGCGCAGCTCGCGGTACAGGTCGGTCGCCACCTCGACGAAGGCGGCACGGACCTCCGGCTCGACGGCCCCTGCCGCCTCCGCCACGCGACCCCAGCGCAGGTCGTGTCCGAAGCCATCCGCGGCAGCGCGCACCGCGTCCAGGCGCCCGCGTTCCGAGATCCATCCGGGATCCATCCAGTAGACACAGCCGGACAGCAGGATCGTGGTCAGAGCCACAGCGGTCGTCCGTCCCATCGTTCCCTCCCCCCTCTACCCGTCTGACGAGCGCGCTCCCAGGGTGGCCTCTCGCGGCCCGATGCGAAAGGGACAGGCTCGCCAGCCGCGATGCGGGGCTATCCTGCGCTCGTGAACGGCTCCAGTCCTCTTCGCCTCGGAATCGACATCGGCGGAACCAAGTGTGTAGCCGCGGTCGGTCGCGACGATGGCGCCGTGCTCGCGCAGTGCCGGATCGAGGACTGGACGCACGGCGAGGTGGAGGCCGACCTCGCCGAGATCGTCGCGCTCGCGCGACGGACCTTCCAGCGGGCCTCCCTGGAAGCGAGCGAGGTGACCTCGATCGGAGTCACGGCGCCGGGTCCCCTCGACGTGCGCACGGGAGTCGTCTTCGACGCGCCCAACATGCGCGGCTGGGACGGAGTCGCGCTGCGGGCCGCCCTCGAGGACTCGCTCGGCCGGCCGACCCGCCTGGAGAATGACGCCAATGCGCAGGCGCTCGCGGAGTGGCGCCATGGGGCCGGGCAGGGAGCCCGCAGCCTGGTGTACCTGACCATGAGCACCGGAGTCGGGGGCGGGCTGATCCTGGAGGGTGAGATCGTCCGCGGCGCCCACGGTCTGGCGGGCGAGCTGGGACACATGGCCGTCGTTCCCGGAGGCCGGCCCTGTGCCTGCGGGCTGCGCGGATGCCTCGAGGCGTACACGGGTGGCCGGGCCCTCGCCGAAGAGCTGCGCCGCGAGGCGGCGGCGGGCCGCGCCGCCACGCTGCTGGAGCGCGCCGGGGGAGATCCCGCGCGGCTGGACGCCCGGCTCTGGGCACGGGCCCTCCAGGACGGGGACGCGACCGCCTGGAGAATCGCCGAGGCGTTTCTCGACGCCCTGGCGCAGGGTCTGGCCACGGTGGTGATGGGTCTCGATCCCGAGCGGATCGTGCTGGGAACCCTCGTCCGCGAGAACGCGTCGCTGCTCCTGCCTCCGCTACGGGAGCGCACGCGTGCGCGGGTCTGGAAGCCCCTGCGCGACGTCGAGATCGTAGCGGGGACGCTGGGTCGCGACCTGCCCGCGCGCGCGGCGCTGGCCGTCGCGGCGCTTCCACACCTGGATCAGGAGACCGCTCTCGCGCCGGAGTGGTAGCGCTCGAGCCAGCGGCTCTGCCAGCGCTCGAAGCGACCCGCCGCGATCGCCGCTCGCGCCTCCGAGAGCAGCGCCGTGTAGAAGCCCAGGTTGTGCCAGGAGAGCAGCCGCGCCCCGAGCATCTCGTTCGAGACCAGCAGGTGACGCAGGTAGGCGCGAGACCACGCTCGGACCGGCGAGCGCTCGTCGTCGGGATCGAGCGGCTCGGGGTCGTCGCGAAAGCGCGCATTGCGCAGGTGGAGGGGTCCGCGCCGCGTGAAGACCGAGCCGTGTCGAGCGTGCCGCGTCGGTACCACGCAATCGAAGAGGTCGATGCCACGAGCCACGGCCTGGATCAGGTCCTCGGGCGTGCCGAGGCCCATCAGGTAGCGCGGGCGATCGCTCGGCAGGGCGGACACGACCGTCTCGACGAGGAGCGCTCGCTCGGCACGCGACTCTCCGACGCCGAGGCCGCCGATCGCGAACGCCTCGAATCCCAGCCGTGCCGTTCGCTCGGCGCTCTCGCGTCGGAGCTCCGGGAAGCCACCGCCCTGCACGATGCCGAAGAGCAGCGGGCCGGGATGCGTGCGCGCCCGAAGACAGCGCTCCGACCAGCGGACCGTCCGCTCCATCTGCGCCCGTACCCGCTCGCGAACGCCGGGCCCACGGTCGTCTCCGATCGGATCGAACTCGTCGAGTGTGACGATCAGGTCTGCACCCAGCGCCTCCTGGATGCGAATCGAGGACTCCGGGTCCAGGATGATCCGGCGTCCGTCGAGGGGGCTCGTGAAGCGGACACCCGCCTCGCTTCGCTCGCACAGGGGATCGAGGGAGTGGATCTGGAAGCCGCCCGAGTCGGTCAGGATCGGCCCGTCCCAGCCCATGAAGCGGTGCAGGCCCCCGAGCTTGGCGATCAGCGCCTCTCCCGGGCGCAGGTGCAGGTGATAGGTGTTCGCCAGCAGACCCTGGACACCCACCTCGACCAGGTCCCGCGGCGCCAGGCCACGTACCGCGCCGTGCGTACCGACGGGCAGGAAGGCGGGAGTGTCGAGCGTCCCGTGCGCGGTATGCAGGCGTCCAGTTCGCGGACCCTGAGACGCGGAGCCGGCGACGATCTCGAAGCGCGGGCTCAGCGGATCCACATCGCGTCCCCGTAGGAGTAGAAGCGAAAGCCGCTCTCGATCGCATGCCGGTAGGCCTCGCGAATCACGTCCCGGCCCGCGAAGGCCATCGTGAGAGCCAGGAGGCTCGAGCGCGGCAGGTGGAAGTTGGTGATCAGCGAGTCGACGACGCGGAAGCGGTAGCCGGGCAGGATGAAGAGCCGCGTGCGTCCTCCGCCGGCCTCTCCGCCCGTCGTCTCCAGGGCGCGCACGACGGTGGTCCCGGTCGCGATCAGCTGCCCTCCGCGAGCCTTGGCCTCGCGGATCGCCCGCGCGGTCTCGGCCGGCACCCGGAAGAGCTCCGGCTCGAGGCGCTGCTCCTCGAGTGGCGCGCTCGAGAGCGGGCGAAAGGTCCCCGGGCCCACGTGGAGGGTCACCCGCGCGATGCGCAGCCTCGCAGCCATTTCCCGTGAGAAGTGCAGGGACGCCGTGGGGGCGGCGACCGCGCCCGAGACGCGCGCGAAGACGCTCTGGTAGCTCTCCAGGTCCGCCTCGAGCGGCTCGTCGCGACGAATGTAGGGAGGCAGGGGAGCTTCGCCGAGACGCAGGGGGTCCAGGTCAGGGGGCTCGAAGCGCATCGTGCAGCTCCCGTCGGGGTGGACGCGAGTGACCTGGGCGCACGCGTCTCCGAAGCAGAGCTCGAGTCCCGCTCGAAGGCGTCCCCGCGCTCGAACCAGGGCGCGCCAGCTGCCATCGGGAAATCGCGTCCAGAGCAGCGCCTCCGCGGCGCCGCCGGTCTTCTTGCGCCCCCGAAGACGCGCCGGAATCACCCGGGTGTCGTTGACGACCAGCAGATCGTCGGCGCCGAGCCGTTCGCCGAGGTCGCCGAAGCGGATCTCCTCGAGCGAGGCGCCCGAACGCTCGACCAGGAGCAGGCGCGCAGCGTCGCGCGCCGGGAGTGGCTGCTGGGCGATGCGGTCGCGCGGCAGCTCGTAGTCGAGGTCGCTCGGCTCCATCAGCGCGCCGCCGCCCTGCGCGCGCCGCCGGCCCCGCTCTCGAGCGCGCGCAGGCTCTCCGGTTGGTCGGCCAGGGCGTCCCACGAGAAGAACGCCAGGCCCGAGGGGCTCGCCGCCGCCGCGATCCGGGTCTGCTCGGCGAGCCGTTCGGGAGCCTTGGCGAACAGCCAGGCGCCCAGACCCAGCCAGGTGCGCTCCCCGCCCACGCCGCCGACCAGCTCGTGCGCCAGGTAGCGAAGCTGTCGGTCGTCGCGCGAGTAGGCCATGGCGACGGCGAAGTCGAGCAGCCCCTCCTCGAGCCAGCGTCGCCAGTCCTGCATTCCGATCTGGTAGGCGCGATCCGCCCAGGGCAGGACCGCCGCCGAGAGCTCCCAGCCGGCGGGCAGATGCTGGCGCAGGTGTCTCACCAGCTGGGTGACGCGGCGGCGCCGGAAGTCGTCCCAGGCGTCCCCCGGGGCGAAGCTCCGGCCGCTCTCGCGCTCGAAGGCGGCACGCGAGGCCGCGCCATAGCCGAAGTCGAGTCCGACCCCGAAGCGCGAGCCCGGGGCGATCGGCAGGGCGATCGGGTAGCGAATGAAGTCGAGGTGGAGCCCATCGAGATCGGGTGCGGCGCGCGCCAGGTCGTCCACCAGCTGGCCGAGGGCTCGAGCGACCTCGGGCTGCGTGGGATCGAGCCAGATCCCCGGGGTTCCCATTCGCAGCCACTCGCGGTCGGGCCGCGGGACCTTCCCGCCGGGATAGTCCAGCAGGCTGCGGCCGCGCTGGTCGACGAGCACCGCCCCGGATCCGAGCTCGCGCAGCAGCGGAGCGTCGCGATTGTTCGCCAGGCTGAGGACGTTGAACCAGGCGTGAACGCGCAAGCCGCGCGCGTGGGCTCGCCGCACGAGGAGCCGCAGGGAGTCCTCTCCGACCGCTGCCCGGGCGCGGTCGTGGGGGCGGTCGTCTGCGTGCGAAGAGGCGAACCAGCTCCGGCCCGCGCGATAGACCTGCACGAAGAGATCGCTCGTGCCCGCGGAGCGCGCGGCCTCGACCAGTCGCTCGATCCGATCCCGCGACTCGAGGGCCCGGTAGGATCCTTCGGCCAGGACCCAGAGTGCGCGGCGCGGGGGAGGGGAGGGTGCGACGGCTTGCGATCGGCCGCTCTCGACAGCGTCGGGCGAGACCTCGGGCCCGGACCCCGGCTTCGCTCCCGGGCAGGCCAGGAGCAGCCCGAGCAGACCTCCCAGCCACCTCCTGCGCACGCGTGAACGATAGCTGCGAAGTCTGACGCGAGCCCGTTTGCAGGTCGGGCGGCGGCATGGCTACGTTCGCTGCGATGCGCAACGAGAGCCAGGCTCATCACGCTCGCGCCGCCGGCCGATCGTGGGGCCTTGCATCGGCGCTGGCCCTGCTCGGAGTGACCGTCGGAAGCCCTCTCTCGGGCGCACGGGGCGACGACTGTGCCCTCGCTGCCCCGATGGCGAGCCAGGTCTGCCTGCTGCGCGAAGCCCGTGCGGCGCTCGACCGCTCGGACGAGGACGGCGCCGCGGCGGCGCTCGCCCGCCTCGTGGATTCGCCGCTGGCAGCCATCGTCGCGCTCCCTCGCGCGCGCATCGAGGTCATGCGCGACCGGGCCCAGGCGGCGCGGGAGCTCCTGGATGCGGCCCTGGAGCGGGATCCCCCGGGCGAGGTCCAGGCCGAGCTCGAGGCGGCACGCGGCCGGCTGGCGCTCGCGGAGAGCCGGCTGGCCGAAGGTCTGGGGCACTTTCGGCGGGCGACCGAGGTGTCGTTGGACCGGGAGCGGGCGGCGACGCTCTCCCTCGAGCTCGCCGAGTGGCTCGAGGCGCAGCGGCTGCCGGGCGACGCGCTGGCTGCCTACCGACGGACCTGGCAGCGCTGGCCTCGCTCGCGAGCCTCGGTTCGGGCGTTCCAGCGCTCTCGCTTCCTGGAGGACGCGACGAGCGCTGCGCCGGCTTCTCCCCGCGCTCAGCGCCTGTTCGCGGATGCCCTGCGCGGCACACATCGCTGCCCGCTGGCCGTCGAGGTCTACGGCCTGCTCTCCGCGCGCGACGACCTGGCGCCCGAGACCCGCGCCCGGGTCCAGCGCGGGCTCGCGACCTGCTTGATGGCGCAGAGGGAGTTCCGAGAGGCCGAGAAGATCTATCGCGAGCTGCTGCGAGAGAGCCCGCACGCTCGAGACCTGCAGATCGCCCTGGCGCGCTCGGTCGGCCGCGCCGGCCATCGCGCGGAGGCCGTGAAGTCGCTGCTCGGGATCGCCCGGCACTCTCGCGGGCGCACGCGTGCACGGGCGCGCTACCTGGCAGCGCTCTATCTCGAGGACTTCGACTCCAAGCGCGCGCGGGCCCTCCTGGAGCGGGTGGAGCGGGAACGGCGAGCCGGCGGCTACCCGGCTCTCGCCCGCTGGCGGCTCGCCTGGTCCGACGTAAGGGCAGATCGGAGCGCCGCCGCAGAGAAGCGGCTGCGAGAGCTGGCCGTCGGACACCCCTCCGACATCGAGGTTCAGCGCGCGCGCTACTGGCTGGCGCGGGTCCGTCTGGCGGCGGGAAAGCGGGAGCTGGGCCGACGGGACCTCCGGACCCTGGTGGAGGAGGTGCCGTTGTCGTACTACGGGCTGCTCGCCGCGGAGCAGCTCGGCGACCCCCCGGTCGTGGAGCGGCCGCTGCTGAGCGAGCGCACCCCCGCCGCCCCCGACCCCGCCCTCGAGCGCGCGCGCGAGCTGATCGAAGGGGGCTTTCCCGCCCTCGCGCGCCTCGAGCTCGAGAGCCGGCTCCAGGCCGGTCGGCTCGACCGCGAGGCTCGGCTGCGGCTCGCCGGCCTGCTGCGACGGGTCGGAGAACACTACCGCGCCGTGCGCCTGGTCGTCGATGGCTTCGGGGACACCCTGGAGGAGGGCATCGACCGCCGCTGGCGCGACGCCTGGGAGCTCGCCTGGCCGCGCCCGTACAGCGACAAGGTCGAGGCCGCCGTGAGCGAGTTCAACGGGGATCCCTCGCTGGTCTATGCGGTGATGCGCGAGGAGAGCACCTTCCGTCCGCTGATCGAGTCACCGGTGGGTGCCCGCGGGCTGATGCAGATCATCCCGCCGACGGGGCGCAGGATCGCGAAGGCCCTCGGGGCGACGCCCTTCGAGCCGGGCCGCCTCTTCGATGCCGGCACCAACGTGCGCTTCGGCACCTGGTACCTCGAGAGCCTGCTGCGCCGCTTCGCCCGCGATCGACCCCACGCGATTGCGGCCTACAACGCCGGGCCGGAAGCCGTGGTGCGCTGGGTCGAGGATGCCTCCCGGCTCGACTCGGATACGTTCGTCGATTCGATTCCTTATGGGGAGACGAGGCGTTACGTCAGAAGAGTCGTTCGTAGCATGAAGATGTATCGGCTGCTCTATCCGGATGCGTCGCCACAGCGGGAGAGCCGCTCTCAACCGGTCCGCGCCGTGACCCGATAGAGGCAGCGATGCGGAGCCTCAAGCTCGTGGCGCTCCTCGCGGCCTGCCTGGGCGCGGGCGGCTACTGGAACTACCAGAGGAACGCCTACCTGGACCGGGATCTCGAGTTCCGGCCCTTCGCGAGCTACTCCGTGGAGCAGATCGAGCTGCTCCTCCAGGCGCGCCGCGGAGAGGCGGCCCGGCTGCAGCGAAGCTCGGCGTCGGTTCCCGATGGAGTGGCGCTCCTCTCGCGGGAGGACCCGTCCGACCTGGGGGGCAAGGCGCGCGCCTTCGACCGCTTCCAGCACGCCCACTCGAGGTGGCGCGCCCAGCATGGAGAGGCGCTCGAGGAGCAGGCCCGGATCGAGGGTCTCGAGAAGGAGCTCGAGATCCGTCGCGCCGGGCTCGACCGCGAGTGGCAACGAATCCTGCGGCGAGCCCTTCGCCTGTAGGGTCGCTTCGCCCCGGGTCGCCGGAGGGGGGGCGGGAGCGGACCCGGACGAAGAGGCATTCTATTTAACAGAATGCTTCTTATCGGAAGTTTTTGCGGGCGGGGTCGGGGAGGTCGCCTCGAGCGCCGAGATCCGATCGCTCACCCGCTCGCGCTCTCCGAGCTCGGGATCGGCGGAGAGCAGCTCCTGGTACGCCAGGACGGCCTGGTCCCTGGCGCCCGCGCGCTCGTAGGAGCGGCCGGCGCGCAGCCAGTCGGATGCCGGGTCGGGATTGCCCGGAACGCGAGCGGCCTCCGCATAGCTCTCCGCCGCAGCCCGCGGATCTTCGCGGAGCTCCTCGACCCAGCCCAGCTCGGTGAGCGCCAGAGCCCGCAGGGCATCGTCCGGGTCGAGCTGCTCGACCAGCGCCCGAAGCCGGGTCGCCGCGGCGTCGCGCTGCCCCAGGTCCGCCTCGACGGCGGCCGCCCGAAGCCCCGCGACCTGGGAGGCTCGGGAGCCGGCATGCTCCTGGATGACCTTCTGGTAGCCCGCGAGCGCCGTCTCGCGGGCGCGGCGCGCCTGGGCGGCATTCGCGGGCTCGGGGGGCGCTACCAGGGCCGGGTCACCGCCCATGCTGCGGGCGAAGGTCCGCTCGACCTGGCTCAGCGCCAGCTGGGCCGCGTCCTCGCGCCGCTGCATCCACTCGAAGGCGCCCGCCGTCGCAAGGCCGACCACGATGAAGACCACGATCGCTCCGAGGACCTCGCGACGGTGGTCGTCGATCCAGCTGAAGACCTGCTCCGCGGCCGACTCGATCCGGTCGAGCGTGCCCTCCGACGAGTCGCGACGCGATGCCGTCATCTGTCTCCCCTTCCGCGCCCGCGGGGCCACGAGCCCGTCCCGCGCCCAAGGCGCCGGGCTGCGCGATTCTAACGAGTCTCCGCGGCGTCGCGATCGCGAGCCGTGCGCCGTCGCAGACGCACGCGCGCGGGCGCCACTCCCAGTCCAAAGGCCTCCCGCAGTCGAGACTCGAGATAGCGTCGATACTCCCGGGAGAAGAGCTCGGGATCGTTCACGAAGCACAGCACGGTGAAGGGTCGATCCGAGACCTGGGTCGCATAGAGCAGCCGCCCGCGCCGGTGCCCTCGGCTCGGCGGCGCGTTGCGCTCCATGGCCTGCTGGATCACGCGATTGAGCTCCGCCGTCGCAACCTGGCGGCGCTGGGAGTCGTGGACCTCGAGCGCCGCGCGGAGCAGGCGGCGTGTCCCCAGGCCCGTCCTCGCGCTCATGCGCACCACCCTCGGGTCGCGGACGAAGCGCAGGCGGCGCTCGAGCTGCCCGCTCACACGCGCGACCTCCGAGGGGTCGAGCAGGTCCCATTTGTTCAAGCCAAGCACGAGCGGTCTCCCGCAATCGAGTGCCAGGCGGGCGATCTTGGCGTCTTGATCCGTGACTCCCTCCGCCGCATCGAGCAGCAGGATCGCGACATCGCAGCGCTCGATGGCGCGCAGCGCATAGAGCGCGCTGCCCCGCTCCACGCGGTCCTCGCGGCGCCCCTGCCGGCGCAGACCCGCCGTATCGACGAGCCAGACCTCCCGGCCTCCGACCTGCAGCTTGCGGTCGGTGGCGTCGCGCGTCGTGCCCGGCTGGCTGGAGACCACCGCGTCCTCGGTCCCCAGCAGACGGTTGACGAGGGACGACTTGCCGACGTTGGGCCGCCCGATGATCGCGAGCCGGGGTGTGGGAGCGCGGCCGGAATCGGTCTCCGCGGAGCCCTCGTCCCGTGTCGAGGCCCCCCGGGGGGGCAGGCGCTCGGCGATCTCGATCTCGAGATCCACGATCCCCCGCCGGTGCTCCGCCGAGACCGGGACCACGGTCTCGAAGCCGAGGGCGTGGAACTCGCCGGCATCGATCTCGAGCGAGGGCCGGTCGGCCTTGTTGGCGACCACGATCACGCGCGAGGCCGAGCGCCGCAGCTCGTCGGCGATCTCCGAGTCGAGTGGCAGCAGCCCCTCCCGGGCGTCGACCACGAGCAGGATCACGCGCGCCGAGTGCACCGCGCGGCGCGCCTGGGCCGCCACCGCCGCGGGAATCCCGGCCTTCGCGCGCGGGTCGAGGCCCCCCGTGTCGACCAGGCGGACCGGGCGACCCTCGATCTCGCAGGTCACGGCGACGCGATCGCGCGTGACGCCCGGCCGATCTTCGACCAGGGCGCGCCGCATGCGCAACAGGCGATTGAAGAGGGTGGACTTGCCGACGTTTGCACGCCCCACCAATGCGACCTCGGGCATGGCCCCCTCCGAGCGGTCCAACCGGTTGACAGCGTTACCCTTTTCGTTCACGCTGCCACTCCCTTTGCAGGAGTTCACGGGGAGGTCTCGTCGATGGCACCACGGATGGCGCGTCTGGGTTCACGGGCGCTTGTGCTCACGTTGCTGGTTGCCCTTCTGGTCGCCCTGACACCGGATCGCGCACGCGCCTTCGGCGGTCAACTCTGCCGAGCGATCAGTACCGTCGCGCTCGCCCCGACCGATGTCATCCTGGCGCCCTACATCGTCTATGGCGACATGAGGATCGGGCTCACGGACTACGAGGACCACTGGCTGGCCCTCTCGGCGGGGTTCGTGCCCGGGATCTTCTTCCTGCACGGCATGCAGGTCGGGGGCGCCCTCTTCCGGCTCATCTCGGGCACCTTCGAGGTCGTGCCCGGTCTGATCACCTTCTTCCGAGACGAGCCACCCAAGCCGCTCTTCCCGACGATCAACGATACCTGGCTCGAGTACAGCGAGGACGTGGGGCCCTGCCCGATTCGCATCGGGGCCCACTGGAACTCGCTCAACTTCTAGCCCCGGCCCTCCTCGCCGCTGAGCCAGCGGCTCGCCCACTCGACCAGGGGACCCGGGTCCTCGGCATCGATCCAGCGAAGCCCCGGCTGCGCGCGAAACCAGGTGCGCTGGCGCTTGGCGTAGCGACGCGTGGCAACCCAGATGGCCTCGCGGGTCTCTGCCTCGGAGCGCCGGCCCGCGAGCAGCTCGTGGATCTCGCGGTATCCGATCGACCGGAGCGCGGGAAGCTCGGGCCCGTATCCCGCGCCGGCGAGCGCACGGACCTCGTCGACCCACCCGCGGCCGAACATCTCGTCGACGCGTGCCCGGAGGCGCGGCCACAGCCGCTCGCGGGGTAGAGCGAGCCCACACCAGCGCACCTCGAAGGGAGAGTCGCCGAACGCGTGCTCGGCGCGCTGTCGAGAGACGGCTCTTCCCACTCGCCGCGTGACCTCGATCGCGCGCTCGGTGCGCACCCGGTCGTGCGGATGGATGCGCTGCGCTGCGAGGGGGTCGATCTTCTCGAGCTCGGAGCGGAGGTCCTCGAGGGTCCGGCCGGCCAGCTCCGAGCGAACCCGGGGGTCGGCCTCGACCCCGGGGACCAGCCCCCCGGCGAAGGCCCGCGCGTAGAGGCCCGTTCCGCCGCACAGGATCACCGGGTGCCCCCTCGCGTGGGCCGAGTGGGCCGCGGCGCGCGCATGGGTGGCCCAGGCCCCGGCCGACATGGCCTCGTCTGGATCGACCAGGTCGATCCCGTGGTGTGGAATCTCGCGCCGCAGGGTGCGAGAGGGCTTTGCGGTGCCGATGTCCATCCCGCGGTAGACCTGCATCGAGTCCGCGCTCAGGATCTCGCCCGTCACCCGCCGTGCGATCTCGCAGGCGATCTCGCTCTTTCCGGTGCCGGTGAGGCCGACCAGGGCCAGGACGCGGGGACGCACGACGGCTACCGGCGCAGGAAGTGTCGCCCAAGCTCGGCCCGATCGAGCACGCAGACGAGAGGCCGACCGTGGGGACAGGTCGGAACCCAGATCTCCTGGTCGAGCGACTCGAGGAGCGCCGCCACCGCACGTGGGTCGAGTCGGTCGCCGCTCCGGGCCGCCGCGTGGCAAGCGGCCGTCGAGAGCGCTCGGTGCAACGCGCGCTCGATCCCGTCGCGCGACTCGTCGGGCTCCGGGCTGGCGAGGACCGCGGCCGTCTCCTCGAGCATGGCGCCCCAGTCGGGCTCTCGCGCCGAGGTAGAGCCCGTGTCCCGGGAGAGCAGGGTCGGCACGCTACGGAGCACGACGGGCACCCGGCCGCGTGCGTCCGGGGGGCGGGCCTCCAGCTCGAAGCCCGCTCGATCCAGCGCGGCGCGTGCCGACATCAGCGCCTCGGCTCCGCGCGGAGCCAGGGGAACCTGCAGAGGCAGCAGCAGGGCCTGGCGCTCGAGCTTGTCGGACACAACACTCCGCCGCATCCGCTCGAAGAGCACGCGTTCGTGTGCGGCGTGAAGATCGAGGATGACGAGCGCGCGCTCGCCTTCGCAGACCAGGTAGCTGTGGAGCAGCTGTCCGACGAAGCGCAGCCGCGCGAACTCGAGCGGCGGCCTCCCCTCGCCCCGATCTGCCGGCCGCTCGATGCGAGCCGCAGCTCCAGGCTCCCCGAGAAGGCTCCAGTCGCCTGGGCCCTCGCGCGAAGGAAGGAGGGCGTCGGGCGCGGGCAGCGGGCGCCGCGGTGCCGGGGGCCCGAGCTGCAACGCGCCTCCAAGGGCGCCCCGCACCAGCGCGCGCACCACGCTGAAGTCGCGAAAGCGCACCTCCCACTTGGCCGGGTGCACGTTGACGTCGACCTCCCCGCGGGGTGCCGCGAGAAAGAGCACGACGATGGGATGACGCCCGGGGGGCAGCGCGTTGCGGTAGGCGTCGCGCACGGCGTGCAGCAGCAGGCGATCGCGTACCGGGCGGCCGTTGACGTAGAGATGGATCTCGCCCGGGCTTCCGCGGGTCAGGTGGGGAGGCGAGGCGAAGCCCGAGACGCGCAGGCCCGAGGCCGCCGCCTCGATCGGGATCAGGGTCTCTCCGATACCGGGCGGCAGGACCGCGATCGTGCGTTCGCGCGGATCGGCCGTCGGGTAGAGAGCCAGCACCGAGCGTCCGTCTCGCTCGAAGTGGAAGTGAACGTCGGGCCGCGCGAGAGCCATGCGCTCGAGCCACAGCGCGACGTGGCGAGCCTCGGTGGCTCGCGTGCGCAGGAACTTCCGACGCGCGGGGACCCGCTCGAAGAGCTCGGCGACCTCGATCCGCGTCCCCGGCGGAGTGGCGAGGGGGCGGGGCGGCCCGACTCCCCTGCCCTCCCCCACGATCTCGACGCCGAGAGGCTCCGTGGCGACGCGCGTCTGGAGCCGCACGCGCGCCACGCTGGCGATGCTGGGGAGCGCCTCACCGCGAAACCCGAGGCTCGAGATCGCGCCCAGCTCCTCGGCGCCTCGAAGCTTGCTGGTGGCATGGCGCTCGAAGGCGAGCGCGGCGTCGGGTGCCGACATGCCGATCCCGTCGTCGGCGACGCGGATCGAGCGGATCCCGCCGTCGCGGATCGCGACCTCGATCCGGGTGGCGCCCGCATCGAGGGAGTTCTCCACCAGCTCTTTGACGACCGAGGCAGGTCGCTCGACCACCTCGCCCGCGGCGATCTGGTTGACGAGATCGTCGGGGAGCACTCGGATTCGGGGCATCGGGTCTCGCTGGAGGAAGGCGCACCCCGGGGGAGGAGCCCGCACACCGGAGCCTAGCACGGGGGAGCGGAAATCGGCCCGACCAGTCCTTTTCTATTGACATTCCAAGCAGGTGCGCCACTTTTTGCCTGGGGGGCGCACTGGGTTGATCGACCCTCATTCGTACGTCCTGGAACTCCGGGGGTCGGGGCGCTACTCCAGAGGAGGGAGAAGTGTCCAATCTCGATGAGCGTACGGGAATGCCGGCCCGGCTGATCGGCGCCAGCCGAGCGATCCAGACCGCCCGGGAGCAGATCGCGGTGGCCGCTCGGGGCCGCTTTCCGATCTGGATCCAGGGTGAGGATGGCGCAGATCGGGAGCGCGTGGCCCAGCGAATCCACGCCGAGAGCGACTGGAGCCGAGGGCGCTTCTTCGCGCTCGACGCCGGAGTCATCCCCCCCGCCCTCGTGGGGCGCGAGCTGCTCGGCGCGGCGGAGGGCGCCATTCCCGCCCTGCCGGCCAGCTACACGGGTGCCTTCGAGCGCTGCGCGGGCGGAACGGTCCTGGTCGAGGACCTGAAGTCGGTTCCCAAGGATGTCCAGCAGACCATCGCGGTCGCCCTGGGGGAGGGGCACTTCCGGCCGATCGGCGCGGAGGACTCCCTGCCCTTCGAGTGCCGCTTGATCGGCTCCGGCCGCACTCGGCTCGAGGCCGCGGCGGGCGATCCGAACCTGATCGGCCCGCTCGCCGAGCGCTTCGGGCTGCTCGAGATCGTCCTGCCCCCGCTCCGGGAGCGTCCCGAGGACATCGTGCCGCTGGCGGCCGAGGCGCTCGCCCTGGCGCGCGCCGAGATCGAGCGCGAGCCCGGTCAGGTCTCGAACGTGCGGGGCTTCTCGCCGGCGGCCATCGAGCGGCTCGTCACCTACGGCTGGCCGGGCAACGAACGCGAGCTGCGCGAGCAGATCCGCGCCGCGCTGCACCTGGCCAAGGGCAACGAGATCGCGCTCGAGGACCTGGTGCTCGGGTGGGACTCGGATGCGTCCGTTCCCCCCTTCCGCGATGCCAAGCGAGCGTTCGAGAGGGAGTACGTCACGCGCCTTCTGCGGCTGTGTCGGGGTAACATCAGCCGCGCCGCTCGCATCGCCCGGAAGGACCGCAAGGACTTCTACGACGTGATGCGGCGCAACTCGATCAAGCCCCAGGACTTCCGCTAGCCCCTCGGCCCGCGCCCTTGCGCAGGATCTTCAGGGCGGCGCGCTTGCCCAGCTCGACACCCGGCTGGTCGAAGGGATCCACCTCGTAGAGGGCGCCGGCCAGGGCCGTCTGCAGCTGCTGCAGCATCAGGAGCTCTCCGAGCCCTTCCGGAGAGACCCGCTCGAGCCAGAGCTGGACCACCGGGCGACCGGCTCCCACGAGCGCCTCGACGGTTCCGCCGGCCTCCGCGTCGAAGATCTCTCCGAGGTCCCGCACCCCGACGTCCATCAGTCCCGGGTCGGGGCCGAGCGGGACTCGTCGGGTGCGCCGCGCCACGCGCAGGACCGTGTAGAGCTTGTCGTCGGGACCCTGCGCATGCAGCTGCAGCTGGGAGTGCTGGTCGGTGGTGCCTCGCGCGACGATGGGTGTGGGTCCGCGGCCCCCCTTGCCCAAGCTCTCGGCCCAGAGCTGGCGGAACCACTCGCCCATCGGGAGCAGGGCATCGGAGTAGATCCACTGCACGTGAATGGGCCTGTGGTGGCGCTGGTCGTGAAGCCAGCCGAGCGCCGCGAGCGCTCCGGCCGGGCCGGCGCCGGGAGCGTCGGCGCAGCGCGCTCGCATGTCCCGCGCGCCGCGGAGGATGCGCTGGACCGGGATTCCGACGAGGACCGGGAGCAGCAGGCCGCTGGGCGTCAGTGCCGAGAAGCGTCCCCCCACGTCCTCGGGAAAGTCGAGGGTTCGCAGGCCCTCGCGCCTCGCGAACTCGCGCAGGGGACCGCTGGCCCCGGTCGTCACGATCGCCCGACGCCGGATCCGAAAGTGGGGATCGCGAGCGCTGAAGTTCCGGAGCAGCGCGCGTAGCTGGGCCAGCGTCTCGAGGGTCCCGCCCGACTTGCTCACGACGTGCACGAGCGTGCGCCGCGGAGAGAGTGAATCGAGCAGCGCGCCAAAGCTCTGTGGGTCCACGTTGTCGGCGAAGTGCAGCCGCACTCCGGGGCTCGAGGCACTCGACGAGAGTGCGCGGTAGATCGCCTGGGCGCCGAGCGAGCTGCCTCCGATTCCCAGCTGGACTCCGTCGCGAAACCCGGCGAGGTCGCGGGCCGCCGCGCGCAGCTGGCGCAGGGGCGTGACGCGCGAGGGCAGCTCGAGGAAGCCGGCCGCGGGATCGGACTCGAGCGCCCGCCATGCCCGGCGCAGCCGCGGCTGCAGGCGCCGGAGCTCGCTCGCCGGGATCCGGCTCCGCGAGACATCGACCTCGAGGCATGGCATCGCGCGCACTCCATCCCGCGGTCCCAGCACCGCGGCTGCTACTCTTTCGCCCATGCGGGTCGCGGTTGTCCAGCTGACGTCGGGCGACGGTGTCGAGGACAACCTGGCGCGTGCCTCGCACTGGATCGGCGAGGCGGCCGAAGCCGGCGCCGAGCTGGTCGCGCTGCCGGAGAGCTTTGCGTATCTCGCCGGCGAGAGCGCGGGTCCGAACCCCTCCGCGCAGCCCCTGGAGGGGCCGGTGGTCGGCTTTCTGCGGGACCATGCCAAGCGCCACGGGGTCGTGCTGGCGGGCGGGAGCTTTGCGGAGGCGATTCCGGGGGAGGAGCGCGTGTACAACACGTCGGTGGTGGTGGACTCCGAGGGTCGACTCCTCGCGGTCTATCGCAAGCTGCACCTCTTCGATGTCGACCTTCCGGGCGTGACGCTCTGCGAGTCGACACACGTGGCGCCGGGTCGCGAGGTGCTCACCGCGCAGGTGGGAGACTGGGTCCTCGGCCTCTCGATCTGCTACGACCTGCGCTTTCCGGAGCTCTATCGAGAGCTGGTTGCGCAGGGCGCCACGCTACTCCTCGTGCCCTCCGCCTTCACCATCCCGACGGGCCGCGATCACTGGGAGGTGCTGCTGCGGGCGCGGGCGATCGAGAGCCAGTGCTACGTGCTCGCGGCCGCCCAGGTCGGGGAGCACGCGCCCGGCCGCGCGTCGTACGGGCACTCGCTGATCGTCGATCCCTGGGGAGAGGTGCTCGCGAGCCTCGCCCGAGACGAGGGGATCGCGGTCGCGGAGCTGGATCGAGATCGGCTGTGGGAGATCCGGCGCAACCTGCCGGCGCTGGACCACCGCAGGCTCGGCCGCTCGGGACCTCGCTAGCCCTCGATCTCGAGGACGAAGAGGGTGTTCCCGATCTGGATCTCGTCTCCGTCCGCCAGCTCGACCGAGCGGACGGGCTTGCCGTTGACGCGGGTGCCGTTCGTGCTCTGCAGGTCCTCGATCGAGAAGCGGTCGTCCTCCCAGACGATCATCGCGTGCTCCCGGCTGATGCCGTCATCGACGAGCGTCAGGTCCGAGGTCGGGGTGCGCCCGATCAGTACCTCGGGTCGAGAGATCTCGAAGCGGTTGCCGCAGAAGCCACCGCTCTTGATGGTCAGGCTCGCCCTGCGCACCGCGCACCTCCCCCGCGAGTCGGCCCTCCGGGATCGGCGCTGGTCGGCGTGCGCTTGAGAGGGCGCGCGCCTGGGTCCCCCTCCGCCGCTACTCGACCGACGCTCCATCGGGGGCGATGCCTGGCCCAGATTGGAGAGGAAAGCTCCCTCTCGCAGCCCGTGGGGCCTCCCGCGCGCCTCGCACGCCGGCACGCAGGTTGCTCCCCCCCTCCCGGCATGGACATCTACCAGCCCCGCTCCGCGCTCCAGGATCCGGTCGCCCTCGCCCTCCAGGACCTCGAGCCCGAGCTCGAGCGCTTCCTGGTCGGCGATGCCCTCGTCGAGAGGCACGGCCGCCACTACCGGATCCTCTCGGGCGACGAGTCCTGGGAGGAGCTGGAGCAGCTGTATCGGCACCAGCGGCGGGCGCCCTCCGCGGCTCGCTCCTGATCTGCGTCCTCGGCTGGAGCGGCCCAGCTTGACGACCTAGGTTAGTAAGCGTTTACTTATTCCCTCGTTCGAGGGCTGCGAGTGTCCAGGCGACGGGCTCTCGCCCGCCCCTCGGTCTGGGGGACCCGATGCCAGAACACCCCGAAGGAAGCGCGCGCAAGCCCTCGGCCCGGCTCCAGGGATCCCGGCCCGGCGGGCCGGAGCGTCGCCGCCAGATCCTGCGTGAGGCCCTTCACTGCTTCGCGACCAGCGGCTTTCGCGGCACGACCACCCGCGAGGTCGCCCGCCGGGTCGGAATCACCGAGGCCGCGCTCTATCGCTACTTCGAGAACAAGGAGGCCCTCTACTCCGCGATCATCCACGAGAAGATCCAGGCGCCCGATCCGCTCGAGGGGGTGGCGGCAGCGGCGGCGGCGGGCGAGGACCGGGCCGTCTTCGAGGGCCTGGCGCGGGTGATCGTCGAGACCATCGAGGCGGACCCCTCGTTCCTCCGGATCCTGCTCTACACCGCGCTCGAGGGCCACGCCCTCGCCGCACCCTTCTTCGAGACGCGCATCCAGAGACTCCGGAGGTTCCTGGCGGGCTACATCGAGCGCCGCTCCCGAGAGGGGGCCTTCCGTGAGCTCGACCCCATGCTGGCGGCGCGCGCCTTCCTGGGGATGGTCATCGACCACCTGATCGTGCGCGAGATCTTCGGCCAGCGGCAGATCTACCCGCAGTCCTCCCAGGTGGTGACCGACACCTTCGTCTCGATCTTCCTGTGCGGAGTCCGCCGCCCCCCGGAGGCTGTGCGATGAGCGAGCCGGGTCCCCAGGCGGACGCGCAGCGCAGCTTTCGGGTGCGGATCGCAGGCGCGACGGTGGGGGTCGTGACGCTCGTCGGCGTGGTCCTCGCCTCGGTGCACTGGATGCGCGACCTGCGCTGGCGAGAGAGCACGGATGACGCCTACGTCGAGGCGACGCTGGTGCTGCTGAGCACCCGTGTGGGAGGGCACGTGCTCGAGGTTCCCGTGGAGACGAACCAGCACGTGCACAGGGGGGACGTACTCGTTCGCCTCGACCCTCGGGACTTCGAGGTGCGCGTGGAGCGCGAGCGCGCCAACCTGGACGCGGCACGCAACAGGCTGGCCTCGGCCGCCGCCTCCGCAGCAGCGGCCGAGGCGGACCGCAGCGCCGCGCGCGTGGCGCGCGAGCACGCGCAGCGAGAGGTTGCGCGCGTGCGCGCCCTGCAGGACCGGGACGTGGCGAGCGCGGTGGCGCTCGACGATGCGCTGGCCGCGCGTGACGCGGCTCGGGCCCGCGAGCGTGCGGCGGAGCAGCGCGCCGAGGCGGCGCGGGCGGTGCTGGGAAATCGCGCGCCCGTACGCCTGGCCGAGGCCGCTCTCCACGAGGCCGAGCTGGCCCTGTCGTATGCGACGCTCGTGGCGCCCTTCGACGGAGTCGTCGGGCGCAAGAACGTGAGCCTCGGCCAGAACGTGGCGGCCGGCCAGCCCCTGCTGGCGCTCGCGCAGGACGAGCCGCGCTGGGTCGTCGCGAACTTCAAGGAGACGCAGATCGGGCGCATGACGGTGGGGGATGCCGCCGAGGTGCGCGTCGACGCGTACCCGGACCGGGTCTGGAGGGGTCACATCGAGTCGCTCGCTCCCGCGACCGGAGCCAAGTACGCCCTGATCCCGCCCGACAATGCGACGGGCAACTTTACGAAGGTCGTGCAGCGCGTGCCGGTACGGATCGCCCTCGACCCACCGGCCCCGGACACTTCGAACGCTCCGCCGGCGCTCGCCGTCGGCCTCTCGGTGGGAGTGCGGGTCCGTGTCCAGCATCCCTGAGGCGAGCGCCGACGGCGGCGAGGAGTTCCGGCTCGACTTTCGGACCCTGATGATCGTGTTCGCGGTCATGCTGGCCGTGATCCTCGAGATCATCGACTCGAGCATCGTCAACGTGGCGCTTCCCGACATGATGGGGAACCTGGGCGCCACGATCGACGAGATCGGCTGGGTCGTGACCGGCTACATCGTCTCGAACGTGATCGTCATCCCGATGACCAGCTGGCTCTCGAGCCGCTTCGGACGCAAGCGCTACCTGACCGGATCGATCCTGCTCTTTACTGCCGCCTCGGTCGCGTGCGGAAACAGCACGTCCCTGGGAGAGCTGGTGATCTTCCGCGTGATCCAGGGCTGCGGGGGGGGAGCGTTGCTCGCGACGGCCCAGTCGGTGATGATCGAGACCTTCCCGCCCTCGCGGCAGGGTGTGGGTCAGGCGATCTTCGGGGTCGGCGCGATGATCGGGCCCAGCCTGGGTCCGACGCTGGGAGGCTGGATCACCGATACCTTCTCGTGGCCCTGGGTCTTCTACATCAACCTCCCGCTCGGCCTGCTGGCAGCGTTCCTGTGCGTGGTCTTCATCGAGAACCCGCGCCATCTCTCGGGTCGAAAGAAGATGCGCGTCGACTACGCGGGGATCGCCCTGCTGATCGTCTCGGTGGGTGCGCTGCAGATCCTGCTCGAGCGGGGCCACCGACTCGACTGGTTCGATAGCAGCTTCATCCGGGTGCTCGCTGTGACGGCCGGGCTCGGAGGGGTCGCCTTCGTGGTCCGTGAGCTCACGGCTCCCGAGCCGGTCGTCGACCTGCGGGTGCTGCGCCATCCCAGCCTGACCGTCGGCTGCCTGCTGGGCTTCGTCATGGGAGTCGGTCTCTACGGCAGCATCTTCCTGTTTCCGCTCTACTCCCAGTCGCTGCTCGGCTGGACGGCCTGGCAGTCCGGCATGGCGATCCTGCCCTCGAGCATCGCGACCGCGGTCTCGATGCTGATCGTGGGCCGTCTGGTCTGGCCGCTCGGGCCGCGACCCCTGTTCACGTTCGGTCTCGGCGTCTTTGGCGTCGCCCTCTACGGGATGGCGCACTGGAATCACCTGTCGGGATGGGACGACATCTTCTGGCCGCAGGTGATGCGCGGCATCGCGATGGGCGCGATGTTCGTGCCGCTCTCCACCGCGACCCTGCGGACGTTGCCGACGACGGACGTGACCAAGGGGGCCGGGCTCTACAACCTGTTCCGGCAGCTGGGGGGCAGCATGGGCATCGCGGTCCTGGGCACCCTTCTCGACCAGCGCGCGACCGTGCACAAGGTGTATCTGAGCGAGCACGTGGGCCTGCTCGATCCGATGGCCGGCCAACGGCTGGGCGCGGTCCGAGGGCTCTTCGAGCTCCGCGGGCTCGATCCGACGAGTGCCCTGCACGCCGCGCACCGGGCGCTCGACGGAATGCTCGGCCTGCAGGCGCAGGTTCTGGCGTTCGAGGATGCCTACGTCTTCATCGGTGCCGTCTGCCTGGTCGCGAGCCCCCTGCTCTTCTTCCTGGGCCGGGGCGCGCGCGAAGCGCTCCAGGCGCGAGAAGCCGAGCGCCGCGGGGAGTCCGCGGCGCCGGTCACGCTCGACGAGGAGATCGAAGAGTGGAGCCAGAGCGCCTGAGCCCGCCGGGAGCGGGGGCGTCAGATCCGATTGGCGGGAGCCTCGCCCGAGTCGTGCAGGCCCGCCTCGACGAGGTCGGCGACCTCGCTGGGGGAATCGGTGATCCGGAAGAGGTCGAGATCACTCTCCGAGACCAGCCCCATGCCGACGAGCCGCGAGCGCATCCAGTCGAGCAGACCGCCCCAGTACTCGCTGCCGAAGAGGATGACCGGGAAGTTCTTCATCTTGCCGGTCTGCTTCAGCGTCAGGCACTCGAACATCTCGTCGAGGGTTCCGAATCCGCCCGGGAGCCCCACGAAGGCACAGGAGTACTTGACGAACATGACCTTGCGCACGAAGAAGTAGTCGAAGTGGATCACCGGATCCGCATGCGGGTTGGCGGCCTGCTCGTCGGGCAGCTTGATGTTGAGACCGATCGACTGGGCTCCCGCGCTGCGCGCCCCCAGGTTCGCGGCCTCCATGGCGCCCGGTCCTCCCCCGGTGATGACCGCGAACCCACGCCGACCCAGCTCGACCCCGATCGCCTGGGCATGCTCCCATACCGGGCTCCCCGGCAGGACCCGAGCGCCGCCGAAGACCGCGACGGCCGGCCACACGGGCGAGAGCGTCTCGAACCCCTCGACGAACTCCGCCATGATGCGGAACACGATCCAGGTGTCCTTGCTGTGATGGGGTCTCACTGTATCAGCGTATCGGGCGTCTCCGCCGCGGGATTGACCGCCTCCTCGCACTCCAGACACTGCACGTCGAGCCGGTAGCGGGCCGAGACCTCGCGTCCGTCGGGCGCGTGGAGCTGCATGCGCAGCTCGAGCAACGCCTGTCGGACCCGTCCGTCCGGCCCCACCTTCGCCTCCCCGGTCGTGTCCAGACGCAGGTCTCCCGTAAGGCCGGGCGCGATGCGCAGGCCGCGACGTTGGGCGAGTCCGCTGGAGCGCACGAGCTCGGCCCCCTCGCTGTCGAGGGCCGTTCGCTGCTGGCGGAGGGCCAGCTCGATCCCCAGGTCGTAGCGACCCACCGTGGGAACCCAGCGCCGCACCTCCCAGCTCCCGACGCCCTCGGGGGCCGACGGGGGCAGCGCAAAGAGCAGCCAGTCGATCAGCCGGATCTGCGACAGCACGGGATTGTGGCTGTGCCAGGGTGTCCCCACCCGCGGCTCCGCGCCGGAGAGAAAGACGCCCGACAGCGGCTGTGCCAGCAGATCCAGCACCGATTGCCCCCCGGGTGCGGGGTCGCCCGGGGCGAGCACGACCTCGGCATCGGGGTGGATCCGACTGACGAGGCCGTCGTGCGAGAGTGCCAGCTCGCTCTCGCCGCCGGGCCCTCCCTGCGTGTGGGAGTAGTAGCGCTCGAGGAAGAGCGCGAGCTCGGGCCGGTCTCCCCCGGGGTCGGGATCGGAGCGCAGGACCAAGTGAACCTCGGCGAGCTGCTGCACGCGGACGGGCTCTCCATCCACCACCACGTCTGCGTTCGACTGGAGTCGGAAGCGCTGGAGGGGATGGCGATCGAAGCCCCAGGGGAGAGCTCCCTCGCCTCCGGGGCCGCACGCCAGGCTGAGTCCGATGAGAACGGCCGCAGCTGGGAGACCCGCAACCGGGAAGCGGAAGGGTCGACAGAGGGGCCTCATTGGCCCTGGAAGTCTCGCCTACCGGGTCAGGGAGAGCCAGCTCCGGAAGAGTCGTGCCACGTGGGGCGTCAGACGCGATCGCAGGTAGCCATTGGCCGCCGCGCGCAGGCCCTCGGCCTGCGTCGGATAGGGATGGACGGTATTCGCCACGGTCCCGAGCCCGAGCTTTCCGACCATCGCCAGCGTCAGCTCGCTGATCAGCTCGCCCGCGTGGGAGGCGACGATCGTCCCTCCAATCAGGCGACCCCCTCCCTTGCGGACGTGGAGCTTCACGAAGCCCTCGGTCTCGCCGTCGAGCAGCGCCCGGTTCACCCGCTCGAGCGGCACCTGGTAGGTCTCGACCTCGATTCCGCGCTCGCGCGCCTCGGCCTCGTAGAGACCCACGTGAGCGATCTCGGGGTCGGTGTAGGTGCACCACGGCATGACCAGCTGGGAGAGCTTCAGCCGGCGATGGAAGAGCGCGTTCTGGACCACGATCTTGGCCGCCGCCTCGGCCGCGTGCGTGAACTTCCACGCCATGCAGACGTCGCCCGCGGCCCAGATGCGTGGGTTCCGAGTGCGCAGGGTCTCCGAGACGCGGACGCCGAGCCGCGGGTCGAACGCGACCCCCGCCTGCTCGAGGCCGAGCCCCTCGACGTTGGGAGCCCGCCCGGCTCCCACCAGGATCTCGTCCACCTCGACCGACTGGCGGCTGCCCCCACGCGTGTACTCGATCGTCTTGCCCCCGGGCGTCTTGCGCACCCGCTCCAGGCGCGCGTCCAGCACCAGCTCTACGCCGTCGCGCACGAGGGCCGCCTGGACGAGGGCGGCTGCATCGGGGTCTTCGCGAATCAGCACCTGCGGAGCCATCTCGAGCAGCTGGACCTGCGCGCCGAGCCGCTGGAAGGCCTGGGCCAGCTCGCAACCGATCGGCCCCGCGCCGATGACGGCCAGCCGCGGGGGGCAGGTGGTGAGCGAGAAGACGCTCTCGTTCGTCAGGAACCCCGCCTCGTCCAGGCCGGGAATCGGCGGCGCGGTGGCCCGCGCACCGGTGGCGATCACGGCGCGCGCGAAGCGCAGCTGAGCCTCGCCCACCTGCAGGCGGTCGCGACCCGCAAAGCGGCCCTCTCCGAGGAACACGTCCACGCCCAGCTCGTCACGGTAGCGTTCAGCCGAGTCGTCGCGGCTGATCTCGGCGCGCGCGCGCCGCAACCGCTCCATGACGGCGGCGAAGTCGACCTCGATCTTCCCGTCGACCCGGATCCCGAACTCTCGCGCGCGCCTGACCTCGGCCGCCGCACGCGACGCGCGAATCAACGCCTTCGAGGGGACGCAGCCGACGTTGAGGCAGTCGCCGCCCATCAGGTGACGCTCGACCAGGGCGACGCGCGCTCCGAGGCCGGCGGCGACCGCGGCGGTGATCAGTCCTGCGGTTCCAGCTCCGAGAACGACCAAGTTGTAGCGGCCCCGGGGCTCGGGATTGACCCAGTCCGCCGGGTGCACGTTGGCGAGGAGCCTGCGGTTGTGGGGGTCCGCCGGGCGAAGCTCGATCTCGGGCATGGGATCTCCTACGGGGCCTCGACGCCGACCCGGGAGCGCAGTGCGCGCCGAGCGATGGCCGTGACGTAGACGGTGACGGCCGCAGTCGCGGCCAGGCCGACCGCCCAGACGAGCGTACGCAGGGCTCCCTGGGGGCTCGCCCCGCCTCCGGCGAGCGTGGCGGCCTCGGCCGCGACCTTGCCCAGGTAGACGTAGAGCAGGGTTCCGGGGAGCATCCCCACGCAGGCGAGCGTGTAGTCGCGGAAGCGCACGCGCGTGAGGCCGAGGGCGTAGTTCAGGAACGTGAACGGGAAGACCGGCGAGAGGCGCAGCAGGAACACGATCCGCCCTCCCGACTGGGCGATCGCCCGATCCACCGCGGCGAAGCGAGGGTTCGCGGCGACGCGCTTCTCCACCATCGAGCGCGCCAGGTGACGGCCGATCAGGAAGGCGCCGCAAGCACCGAGCGTGGCCGCCACGAACACGTAGACGACTCCCTCGGCAAGGCCGAAGATCGCGCCCGCGGAGAGCGTCAGCACCGATCCCGGGATCAGCGCCAGCGTCGCGAGCGCGTAGCCGACGATGAAGACCAGCGGCCCCCAGGCCCCGAGGTCCGCGACCCAGTCCCGGAACCCCGGCAGGTAGCCCCCGGCGAGCCTGCCGAGACCCCAGATCGCGGCGATTGCCAGGGCAGCGATCAGCAGGCTCTTGCGGTGCTTCATGCGAGAGCTCCAGTGCAGCTCGAACCGGCGCCCGCGGTGCAGGCAAAGCAGTGTGCAGCCGTGGCGACCGCCCGTCCATCCAGCTTGGTGAACGACTCCAGGTCCCACACGCGCAGGTGCTCCCGCCCGAGCGGAAGCCCGGACATCTGGTGGAAGTCGCAGTCGTGGAGGCGGCCATCCCAGGCGATCGAGACGAGCTGGCGGCACATCAACCCCGCGACGGCGCGCTCGTTGAAGCTCTCCCGGAGGAGCCCCTGGTAGGACTCGAGCCGATGCTGCCTGTCGAGATCGGAGGCGAAGCGGCCGAGCGGGCAGTTGGCCAGTGCGAAGAGGCGACCGAAGCGAACGCCGTAGCGGCTCGCGAGCTCGTCGCGGTAGCGGGCCTCGAGCGCCTCCTGGCTCGGAGGGAGCTCGGGCCCCTGCGGGTTGTAGACCAGGTCCAGATCCAACCCGGATCCGGGTCGCGCGTAGCCGAGGCGGTTGAGCCGGCGCAGCGCCGCGATGCTACGGGTGAAGACGTCGCGGCCCCGCTGGCGATCGACGTTCTCTCGAGAGTAGCAGGGCAGCGAGGCGACGATCGCGACCCGCCACTCGGCCAGGAACTCCGCGGTGTCCTCCTGTCCCGGCTCGAGGAGCACCGTCAGGTTGCAGCGGTCGATCGCGCGGCGGCCGAGTGCAGCGATCTCGCGGACCAGGATTCGGAACTGCGGGTGCAGCTCGGGTGCACCTCCGGTGATGTCGATGGTCTCCACGCTGTCCGAGGCCGCGACCAGCCCGATCACGCGTTCGAGCGTGGCACGATCCATGGACTCACGCCGAGCAGGGCCGGCCTCGACGTGGCAGTGCCGGCAGGCCTGGTTGCAGCGCCGCCCCAGGTTCACCTGCACCGTTCGGACGGCTCCCCGCAGCAGCGGGAACCGGCCGCAGTGTGCGAGCGCCCCGTCGAACTCGGAATCCAAGAGCGTCACGTACCCCCCATCCTCGCTCGCTCGGGGTCTGGCCGCATCCCGGCGAGCTGCAGCTGCACTGATGGGACGCCCCGGCGGGGGCAAGCGTTACAAGGTCCTGCCCGCGCCGCTCTTCCCGGGTCGACGGCTCGCGCTACACTGCACCCCTTCATGCGGCTCCCGCTCCTCGCTTCGCCTGCGAATCTGGTGCTGGCGCTCCTGGTCATGGCTGCGCTCGTCCCCTCGCCGCCGGCTCGCGCACAGTCGCAGCCGCGAAGGGTCGAGCTGCCGATCGCCTTCTACGCGGTGCAATACCTTCGAGGGCGCTTCGAGATGCCGGTCCTGTGCACTCGCGACGACGGAGAGGTGGTACGAGTCGAGGAGTCGCTGACCTTCAAGCCCTCGCGCAACCGGGACGCCAACCAGACCCTGCGAGTGACCTTCTTCGGCCTGCCGTGGGAGGGCATGCAGCGCTGCTACAACGTGGCCCTCGGCCGGATTCCGGACCGCCGCGGGGTGATCTTCATCCGCTACGCGAACCTCGAGAAGAGGCCCGATGTAGGCCTCCGCGACTTCCAGCGGGACCTGCAGCGCGGACCCCTCGAGTACCGCGTGGTGGGCGGCTCGTTGCGCATTCGCGAGGTCGGCTCCGGCGCCGCCGAGGGTCGGAAGGTGGACTTCTCGGGACGTTCGGTGCCCTTTCGCGTGGAGCTGATCCGCAGGAACTCGGATGCGGACAAGCTCCTGGGACGCGTGCAGCCGGTCAAGGGCCGCCAGCCTCGCAAGCTCGGCTTCGAGATCGTGGGCCCGGACGACTTCCGCTACCGGGGCAGCTACCTCGAGGACAGTAGCCGCTGGTAGCCGGCAGAAGACGGGGGCGGTCAAGCGCGCGCAGCGAGCGGCCGATAGGAGGAGCGTGGCAGGGCACGGTCGCGAGCGCCGCCGGCTCCGGCGGGTCATGAAGCGGATCCCGGTTCAGTTCGAGACAGCCAGCGTGCGCTCCGGGGGCCACATCAAGAACCTCTCCAAGCAGGGGGTCTTCGTGCGCTCGAACGTGCTGCCCATGCCTGGGGACCGCGTCTCCCTGGTCATCGAGCGCCGGGATGGGAGCAAGGTCGAGGCCGCTGGCGTGGTCCGCTGGACCACGGCCCAGCTCGGCGACCCCGAGATCGCGCAGCCGGGCTTCGGCGTGGAGCTCTCGGCTGCGAACCGGGAGTTCGAGTCCTTCTTCGAGGAGATCCTCCTCCACTGAGCGCGTGCGCTGCGCTCAGCGAGTCAGCCAGGCGAACTCCTGGGGCTTGCGGGCGGCATGCGGATCGATCGGGATGTTCACGAGCGAGGGTCCCTCCTCGGCCAGAGCTGCGTCGAGCGTCTTCTCGAGCTCGCTGGGACGATCGGCAAAGAAGCCGCGTCCGCCGAACGCCTCGATCACCCGCTCGTAGTGCGCGCCCGGGGTGTAGACCGAGGGCGGAAGGGGACGCGAGCGGTCGAGGGTATCGACCCCCCCGCCGATCCCGTTGTTGTTGAGGACGACGAAGGTGATCGGCAGCCGGTAGCGACAGGCGACCTCGACCTCCATTCCACTGAAGCCGAATGCGGAGTCGCCCTCGACGGCGACGATCCGGCGATCCGCGTAGACGGTCGCGGCAGCGATCGCGAAGGCGAGGCCGACTCCCATCGTCCCGAAGGAGCCCGCATCCAGACGGTGGCGGGGTAGCGCATTGGGCAGCGCGCTACGCCCGATGTCCATCGTGCTCGCGCCCTCGCTGACGATCACGGCATCGAGTGGCAGCCGCTCCCGCAACGCGCGCAGCACCCGGTAGTAGCCCATGGGAGACCTCTCGTCGCGCTCCATCGCCTCGACGGCGCGGCGGTTCTCGTCGATGCGAGCGGTGAGCCCGGACCACCAGGGGGAGTCGGCCGGAAACCGGAAGGGGCGTCGGGCGAGCGCCTCGCCGAGCTGGTCCAGGACGGCCCCGGCGTCTCCGACCAGCGCCGCGCGGGCCGGCACGTTGGCTCCGATCTCCTCGGCCGCGATGTCGAGCTGGATCACGGAGACGTCCTCGGCGAAGCGCGGTGGGAGCCCGAAGTGCAGGATCCAGTTCAGGCGGGCCCCGATCAGGAAGATCACGTCGGCCTCACGGAGCGCGAGCGAGCGTGCGGGAGCGACGGACAGCGGGTGGCTGTCGGGCAGGACGCCCTTGCCCATCGGGGTGGGCAGGTAGGGTAGGCCCGTCGCCTCGAGGAAGCGGCGCACGGAGCCCTCGGCGCGAGCGTAGGCGGCGCCCTTGCCCACGATCACGAGGGGCCGCTCGGCGCCGCGCAGGAGCTCGAGGGCGCGCTCGACGGCGGCGGGATCGGCCAGGCTGCGCGGCGGGTCGGCGCAGCGCGGCTTCCAGTCGACCTGCTGCGCGGCCGCCTCGCCGCTGATGATGTCGTTCGGGAGATCCAGGTACACCGCTCCCGGGCGGCCGTAGAGGCTGGTCCGGGTGGCCTGCTCGAGGTAGTAGGGCACGCGCTCCAGCCGGTCCGGGCGCGCCGCGTACTTGACGAAGGGGCGAGCGGCCTCGATCTGGGGCGCCTCCTGAAAGGCCCCCTGTCCGTTCTGGTAGGAGTCGTTGGCTCCGCCGAGCCGGATCATCGGCCAGCAGTTCGCCTGCGCATTGGCGAGCCCCGCAACCGCGTGGATCATCCCGGGGCCCGAGACCGCCAGGCAGGCGCCGGGGCGCCCGGTCAGGTAGCCGACCGCCCCCGCGGCATAGCTCGCGGCCTGCTCGTTGCGGAACCCCAGGTAGCGAATGCCCTCGCGCTGGGCCGCGCGCGCGATCCCAAAGACCGGAAAGCCCACGACGCCAAAGAGCGTCTCGACACCCTGCGTCTTGAGACTGCGTGCGATCACCGTCGCGCCGTCGAGCCGATCGCCCTGCCCCGCCATCGCCTTCCTCCTTCGTCTCCCCGCTCCGAACCTGCGATCATACGCGCGGCCGGCCCGGCCCGGCCGCCCGAGGGAGAGGCGGGGTTCGGCCGCGCGGCGATGGGAGGCGAGATGGAGGACCCCGGCGAGACCGAGGAGAGACCGCTCGCGGACGTGAGGGTCATCGACCTGACGCAGTACGAGGCGGGGCCCTCCGCGACCCAGATCCTGGCGTGGCTCGGTGCCGACGTGCTCAAGATCGAGCGGCCGGGCGGCGAGCCGGGCCGGCACCTGGCCGGCGCGAAGCCGCCCGGGGAGGGAATCTCCCGCCGCGATGCCGCGTTCTTCCTGCTCTTCAACCAGTCCAAGCGAAGTCGCGTGCTGGACCTGCGAGAGCCCGAGGGGCGCGCCCGCCTGGACGCGCTGCTGAGCGAGGCCGACGTGCTGGCCGAGAACTTCGCGCCCGGCACCGCCGAGTCGCTGGGGCTTGGGAGCGAGCGGCTGCGCCGGGACTTCCCGAGGCTGATCGTCGCGCGGATCCGCGGGTACGCGCGTGGCGGGCCGTGGGAGCGCTTCAAGTCACTGGACTTCGTGGCACAGGCGACGGGAGGCGCGATGAGTGTGACCGGGGAGCCGGACGGACCGCCGACGCGCATGGGGGTCACCGTCGCGGACAGTGGTGCGGGCCTGCACCTGTGCATCGGCATCCTCGCGGCGCTCCACCGACGCCAGCGCACCGGCCGCGGAGGACAGGTGGAGGTGGCGCTGCAGGACGTGATCGTGAGCCTGATGCGAACGGCGATGATCCCCACGCTTCGGACCGGAGAGCCTGCTCCGCGAACGGGCTCCGACTTTCCCGGGACGGCTCCCAGCGGCCTGCATCCCTGCGCGCCCGGTGGGCCGAACGACTGGGTCTACCTGCTGCTCGCCTCGAACCGCCACTGGGAGGGGGTGCTGCGCGCGATCGGGCGTGAGGACCTGGTCGGAGACGCCCGCTACGCGCGCCAGTCCAGCCGCAACGCCGGCGAGGCCGAGGTGCGCGCGCTCGTCTCGCGCTGGACGCGCGAGCGCGACAAGTTCGAGGCCATGGAGCGTCTCTCTGCGGAGGGCGTTCCCTGCGGCGCGGTGCTCGACGCGCGCGAGCTGCTCGCGAACCCCCAGCTTCGCGACTCGGGCATGATCGTGGAGCTGGAGCACCCGGGCTGGGGGCGGCTGGCCCTTCCGGGATGTCCGATCCGGCTCGACGGTCCGCCGCCGCGCATCGAGCCCGCTCCCCCTCTCGACGAGGCGTAGCGGCGGGGTCCGGTCACGCCTCCGCGGACTCCACGGGGTCCGCGAGCGAGGCGGGCCCCAGGTGCGCCGCGCACGCGATTCGCTCGACCCGGTAGGGAGGGCGGCTCTCGACGATCGTGAGGCAGGTGTTCCGCCAGCGCGTCGGCAGGGTCAGGCCGCTCGGGAGCGCGAAGTGATGCTCCGCGAGCGAGCGGCACACGAGCCCGTGCGTGACCACGGCGAGATCGCCCCGCGTGCGGCCGGCGATCTCGGCGATGCGCCTCCAGGCGCGATCGACGCGCGCGTGAAAGGTCGCGCCGTCTTCTCCGCCCGGAGGGCGGTACGCGTCGGAGAAGATGTCTACCTCGATCTCGGAGTAGGGCGTGCCGCGCAGGTCCCCGAAGTCCCGCTCGCGTAGCTCCGGGTCGAGCTCGATCGGCGCGCCGGTCACCTCGTGCAGCTGGCGCGCGGTGGCGTGGGCCCGCTCGAGGTCGCTCGCCAGGATCGCGGCCAGCGGTCGATCGGCGAGCCGACGCGCAAGGAGCCGAGCCTGCTCTACGCCCCGCACACTCAGCGCTGCGCCCGGCGGCTGCAGGACGCGCGCTGCATTCAGCTCGGTCTCTCCGTGTCGAATCACCAGGATCGCCATGGCGGTCTCCGTCGGCGGGTCACTCTAACCTCTTCCGGACCGCCCCGAAAACTCGGGCCGAGTCATCGCGCGAACGGGGAGGTTCTGCGACCTGCTAGACTCGCCTCGGTGGAGCCGGTCTGCATCGTGCTGCCCTGCTACAACGAGGCCGAGCGGCTCGATGTCGCGTCGCTCGAGCGGGCGCTCGTTGCCATTCCGGGGCTCCACCTGGTGTGCGTGGACGATGGCAGTCGCGACCGGACGCGCGAGCTCCTGGAGTCGCTCGCCTCGAGCCATCCCGAGCGGGTGGAATGCCTCGCCCTGGCGACCAACTCGGGAAAAGCGGAGGCGGTCCGTCAGGGGGTGCTGCACGCGCTCGCGGCCAGACCTGGGCCGGAGGCGATCGGCTACTGGGATGCCGACCTCGCGACCCCCCTCGAGGAGCTGCCCGAGATGCGGATGCTCCTGGAGCGCGACCCCGCCCTGGAGCTCGTGCTGGCGTCGCGCGTCAAGCTCCTGGGCCGATCGATCGAGCGCCGGGCGGTGCGTCACTACGTGGGCAGGATCTTCGCGACCGTGGTGTCGGCGATGCTGGGGCTGGCGGTCTACGACACGCAGTGCGGAGCCAAGCTCTTTCGCGCCGGCTCCGGCCTGCGCGAGCTCTTCGAGCGGCCCTTCCTGTCGCGCTGGGTCTTCGACGTCGAGATCCTGGCGCGGCTGATCGCCGCGCGCGGCCGCGAGGGCGAGAGGGGAGCGGAGCGCGTCGTATGCGAGCATCCCCTTCACGAGTGGCGCGACGTGGCGGGGTCCAAGCTGCGCGCGATCGACTTTGCGGTGGCGGCGATCGACATTGCACGGATCTGGAGCCGCACCCTGCGCGGCACCCGGAAGCGCTCTCAGTAGCCGAGCACCGACTCGATCCGGATCCCGTCGAGACGCTTGCGTCCCTCGAGGAAGCCGAGCTCGATCAGGAACGAGCAGCCCACGAGCCGGCCCCCCAGGCGCCGGATCAGGGCGGCGGTCGCCGCGGCCGTGCCGCCCGTCGCGATCACGTCGTCGACGACCAGCGTTCGCGCGTCCTCGGGGACGGCGTCCACGTGCATCTCGACGGCATCCGTCCCGTACTCGAGCTCGTAGACCTCGCGCTGGGTCTGCCACGGGAGCTTTCCCGGCTTGCGGGCCAGGCTGAAGCCCGCACCGAGCTCGAGCGCCACCGCCGGTCCGAAGATGAACCCGCGAGACTCGATCCCTACCACGTGGCTGATCTCGAGCGCGCGATAGGGTGCGGCGAGATGCTCGCACGCCAGGCGCAAGGTGCGGGGATCCTGGAGCAAGGGCGAGATGTCCTTGAACAGGATCCCCGGGCGCGGGAAGTCCGGGACGTCGCGGATGGCGCTTCGCAGCCGGTCCAGGTCGGTCACGGCAGGTACTCTAGGGGATTTCGGGGGGATCCGTCTCGGCGGACCTCGAAGTGCAGGTGGGGCGCCGTGGCACGGCCCGTCTGGCCCACCTCGGCGATCGGTTGACCCTTCTCCACGAACTGGCCGACGCGAACCAGGTTTCGGCGGTTGTGGGCATAGACGGTCGAGAAGGCGCCCGCGTGCTTGATGATGACGGTATTGCCGTAGCCGGCAAGCGTCGCGTCACTGTGCACGACGCGGCCCGACTCCGCGGCCACGATCACGGTCCCCCGGGGGGCCTGGATGTCGACGCCGTCGTGGTGGGCGCCGTTGCGAAATCCAAAGGGGCTGGTCAGCTGCCCGCGGATCGGCCACATCAGCTTGAGCGGTCCGGCGCTCCGGCCCTTGGGATGGTGGGCGGCCCAGGGGTTGTGCCGTGCGTTGGCGGGAGTGCGGGTCGCGGCGGGGATCCGGAGCTTCTGTCCCACGCGGAGCGTGTTGGGGTTGTGCAGGTCGTTCGCGTCCGCGATCTCACCGACGCTGGTGCCGTAGCGCTGGGCAATGCTCCAGGCCGTCTCGCCGCGCCGCACGACGTGGCTGCGCATCGGCCCTGTGGGCGCCTTGGGGTGGGGCGCGCTCGCGCATGCAGCCAGGATGCCCAGCAAGAGGACTCCGGCAGCCCGCGCGACGAGCCTCAAGGGGAGCGTCTTCCCCGGTGCGAGACCCAGACGTAGATCGCGATGCCCACCGCCACCGCCGCGAGCATCCAGCCCGTCGCGTGGCGGAGCATGGGGCGCCAGATCGCCTCGCTCTCGCCCGCCAGGTAGCCCACGACCACCAGCAGCGCACTCCACAGGCCGGCGCCCAGCGCCGTGTAGGCGACGAAGCGGCCGAGTCGCATGCGGGCCAGGCCGGCGGGGATCGAGATCAGCTGGCGGATTCCAGGGATCAGGCGGCCGACGAAGGTAGTGATCTCTCCGTGCCGCTCGAAGTAGCGCTCCGAGGCGGCCAGGGAGTCGGGAGCCAGCGCCAGCATCCGCCCGAAGCGCCCCAGCCACTCCAGGAACGACCGCCCCAGCCAGACCGCCAGGCCGTAGTTGACCAGGGCCCCCGCCAGGCTGCCCGACACGCCCGCCAGGACCGCGAGCGCGCCGTTCATCTCGCCTCGCGAGGCGAGATAGCCCGCCGGAATCAGCGCCACCTCGCTCGGGAAGGGGATGAACGAGGACTCCACCAGCATCATCACGAAGATGCCGGCGTATCCCCAGTCCCGGACCCAGCCGACCACCAGGTCGACGACCGCCTCGAGCATGCACCCTCCCCCGATCGGTCACTCCCACCCCGGACCAAGAGCCCCGCCAGAGGGTTCCCCACCCGGCCCCACACCTCCAGTGCCCACCCCCCGTCGGGCGCTATACTGGCCCGCGGCACCGGGGCGTAGCGCAGCTTGGTAGCGCGTCTGAATGGGGTTCAGAAGGTCGCTGGTTCGAATCCAGTCGCCCCGACCAGCAGAATCCAGGACTTAGCTACCCGACACCGAACGGTGTCAGTCGTCGTGTGAGCACTGTGGGACCACGCGGACGCAAGTCGCAGGCTGCGAGGGCGACGAAAGCGACAGCGGCAGAGCCGTCCACTGCACCCGCGGGCGCGTGCGTATCGGTCGCGAAACTCGGCTCAGGCTCCGCCCGTCAGCCCCACTCGAGGCCGACGAGCGCGTAGCCGATCGGCGAGACGGCTCAGACACGCCCAGGCTCGGCCAGCTCTGCGAGAGCAGCTCTCAAGGCGCTCTCTCGGCCAGGGGCTCGAGCTTGCCCCTCCCCTCGGCCGCCGGCCGCTTTTCAAGTGCATCCAGCGCCAAGCGCAAGGCTTCGGCTGGCTCGAAGGCTTCGAGGCTCGAAGGTTGCCGGCTCACGCCCCTACGCCGGCGCACGCCGGCAATCTGTCGAGTTCGTCCAGTCGCTCGCTCCTGCGCTCACGCTACCACGGCCGCCTCCCGGCGCATCCCAGCGAGCCCCGCTACGCCGAAGCCGAGCAGCAGAAATGTCGCCTGCTCATTTTCATGAGACCCGGGACACATCCCTCGTCCCCGATCGCATGGTCGTGCT
>JBHHYV010000001.1:0-83759 GCA_046757685.1 Myxococcota bacterium | reverse complement strand
GGCTCTTCGTGCGCTCGTCGGCTGGCGGGGCCTGCACGTAGGGCCGGGCCGTGCGCGCCTGGCCCGGGCGGGAATGGAGATCGGGCTCGGGGGCATCGCCAAGGGCTACATCGCCGACCGCGCACTCGCGGTGCTGAGGCGCGCCGGGCTCGAGGCCGGGCTCGTGAACGCGGGCGGCGACCTGGCCGCGTTCGATCGACGCAGTGTGGGCTTTCCCGTGGGAATCGAGCGACCCGGGCGCCCGGGGGAGTGGTTCGCCGAGCTGACCCTGCGCGGCGGGGGCCTCGCGACCTCGGCCTCGACCTTTCGCAGGCACATTCTCGATCCGCGAACCGGCCGGTTCGCGTCGGGCGATCGCTCGTCCACGGTGCTCGCGGCGAGCGCCGCGCTCGCCGACGCCTGGGCCACGGCGCTGCAGGTGCTGGGAGACGAGGCCCGGGAGCGGGTGACCCGGCTTCGCGGGATCGAGGCGCTCGTGGTCGGGCCCCGGGGGAACCCCTGGAGCTCACCCGGCCTCGCCGGGGTCGTTCGCTGGGTCCCCGAGGGGGGAGCGCCAGGCGTCGAGGAGCGGCCACAGGATCAGGAAGAGCATCGACGAGTGGAAGACGAGCGCTCCCGCAAGCTTCGCCCAGGCGAATGATGCCGCCACGAAGCGTACGGCCCAGGGAGCGGCGAGCTCCACCAGCGAGCTCGAGTACGCGACGATCGTGATCGCGACCTTCGCCCGCTCCGAGAGCCGGGTCATGAAGACGATGTGGGTGAGCACGAGCAGGACGAGGGGAACGATGAAGATGTGGAAGTGGGTGTTCTCGATCAGCACCCAGAACTCCTTCGGGAACATCATGTCGGGGGCGTAGCCGCGGTAGTAGCGCGCGATGCCGGTCGGAGTGAACCCCGTATGGAGCGCGTCCATCACGATGCCCGTGACCTCGCCCAGCAAGGCGAAGAGCAGGAATCCGCTGAGCGTGACCCGCAGCGGAAGCGAGCTGCTCCGCAGGCGGGCGCCGGGCTCGGAGAACGACTTCACCGGAATCCCGGGGCTCGGCTCAACGCGAGCCGTCGTGTGGAGGCGCGCCCGCCGAGGCGTGGTCGGTCCGCGGCACGAGGGCGTGATATAGCGCAAGCGCTCGCTTCACGCCGCGATTCATCGCGTCCACCGAGATCGTCGCGCCCGAGATGTTGCGGATGTCCCGGCCGCGGCGAATCGCGCTCGACCGCGTCTTGCCGCGATACTGGCGGCGAAAGAGCTCCCGCTCGATCTCGTAGCCGCGTGGCTCGAGGAACTGCATCAGGATCACCTGGTCGACGGCGCCCCTGCGATCGATCGCGACCAGGAAGCGCATGGGCAGGCTCTTTCCGGTCTCGGTCATCTCGATGGCGTACTCGGAGGGCCGCCCCGAGAACCGGGCCTCGTGGAAGACGACGTAGCGCTCCGGGAGCGGATAGCCGAGCTCGCGCGACACCCGGGCCGACACCTCCGGGGTCACCTCGAAGACGCGCTCCCGAAATTCCTGCGCCTCGGGGAACGCGCGCGCCAGCGTCTGGTCGAGACTCAGGTGGACGCGTCCTCCGAGCAGGGGGACGAGCGCCAGCGCGAGGCCGAGTCCTGCGATCCGGCTAGAAGCCAAAGGTGACTCCCGCCGTGAGAAAGTGCGCCGAGACCTCGCGGGTTCGAGAGCGAAGGAACGTCGTCAGGCCGTCCAGGCTGCGTCCGTCCGCGACGAGGTACTCGTAGGCGAGCGTCAGGGCCACCAGCGGGGTGGGTCGGTAGCTGAGGCCCGTCGTGATCCGGCTCAGGGTGCGGTTCTCGGTGGCGAGCTGCTGGACGGCCCCTCCCGAGAATCCCAGCTTCGCGACGCGGTCACGAAAGAAGACCTGCTCCCAGCGCAGGATCGGAATCAGCTGTGGGTTCGAGAAGCCGCGGTCGAGCCAGGTTCCACGTAGGAGGTCCGGCCACAGCGGATAGCGCAGCTCGACCCAGTAGCCGTGCTTGTCGTCGGCCAATCCCTTGAGCGCGACCTCGATCTCGGTCTCGACTGTCGGGTCGAAGGCCGCGCTGTTCTGGACCGAGCTCTCGAGAGCGCGGCGCGCGAGCGAGCGCGCCACGCTCGGGACCCCGCCGTAGTGGGCCCACAGGTACTCCCCCTCGATCTCGAGCCCTCCCAAGTGGCCGATCCCATCGGCTCCGACGATCGAGAGCGACTGACCGGCCAGGTAGTCGGGCGTGTAGCGCCCCCGGTAGAACGAGAGGGCCAGCTCGCTTCCGCTCGCGGGCTGCCAGGCGAGACGCCCGGCGAAGGCCTTCGCCTGCTTGGTGTCGATCGAGAAGGGACCGTTCTGCGGCGCCATCTCGAGCTCGAGCGCGATCTTGTCGCGCTTGCCGCCGGGCTGATTGCGGATCGCGGCGACCTGCTCGAGGCTGCCCCCGAGGGCGGCCCCATTCATCACGTAGAGCTCCCAGAGGATCTGCCCCTCCCCCACGCGGCGCTCGCCCTGCAGGCCCACTCCGAGCTCGTCCCAGGCGGCAGGGACCGGGAGCACCGGTGCACCGCGGTCGATCAGGCTGCGGCGCGTCCCGTTCCAGCGATCGTCGTCGTGGGAGCGGTTGAAGCGCCCGACTGGCACCAGCAGCGCGCCCGCCCGGAAGCGCAGGTTCCGCCGAAGGTCGAGCTCGATCCACGCCTGCTCGAGCGCGATCTCGGAGCCGTCGGTCCCCTCGATCTCCTGGGTCAGCCGGAGACCCTCGGGCACGTTCTCGAGCTTGCGCACGGGCAGGGTGCTGCGTTCGAGCTCGATCGCGCGGAAGCGTTCGTACTCGATCTCGGAGTAGAAGCGCAGCCGATCCGAGATCTGGGCCGCGGTGGTCAGCACCAGCCGGCGCAGCGTGAAGCTGTCGGGACGGCCGCCGAGGGACGAGTTCTCCCAGCGCAGCGAGCCGTAGCCCCCCACCTGGACCCGGCCCATCAGCCCCTGCAGACCCGAGATCCGGCTCTCGAGCTCGGCACCCTGGGCGCGGTCCAGGCTCCTCTCGCGGCGAAGCTCGGTCAGCTGGTCGGCGAGCGACCGGACGCTGTCCTCGAGCTGCTCGATTCGCTGCGAGTCGCCGGCCGCGTGTCCCACCGACGGCCAGAGCGCGAGCAGGGCCAGGGTCGCGGCGAGGCCGCAGGCAGTCGATCCCATCGCGTCCTCCTCCTGGTGCGAGGGGTGCCAGCTTAGTTGATATTGAGAATCATTGTCAATAAGCGCCCCGTCGGCCCGGGGCCCTCGGGACGTCTCTGGAGCCCCTCCCGGGCGCCCGGGAATGGGTAGGTTCCTCGCCTTCGCCGGCGCTGAGGGATACGCTGCGAGCTACGCCTGCGTCGGAGCTCGAGCCCGCGTGGGAGCCTCGGCGCAAGCCTCACAAGGGAGGTTCCCATGCCTGAGTCTCTCCCCCGCTCCTCGCGCCGCCTGGCCGACGTGCTCTATGACGGCTTCTTCAGCGCCGGCATCGGAGGGTCGGTCGTCGCGCTCTTCTTCCTGGGGATCGACGCCTGGCATGGACATGTCTTCTTCACCCCCTCGTTGATGGGGAGCGTGCTCTTCGCGGCAACTCCCGCCAGCGTCGTCGCCGGCGTGCGTCTCGACATGGTGGCGCTCTACACGGGCTTCCACTTCGTGTCGTTCCTGACCCTGGGAATCCTGGCCGCGATCGCGGTCCACGAAGCCGAGCTGCACTCGCGCCACCCGGCGCTGCTGATCGGAGCTCTGTTCGTTCTGCTCGAGATCCTCTTCGCAGGGACGGCGGGTCTGCTCATGCCGGGCGTGGTGGGTCGCCTCGGCGTCGGCCCGGTGGCGGCTGCGAACCTGCTGGCGGCCCTCGGGATGGGTCTCTTCCTGCTCCAGTCCCACCGCCCGGCCCTGTTCCAGAGGATCCTGCACCTGCGTCGGGCATAGGACGCTTCCCGGGGCGCTGCGACGAGCCCGTACCCAGTGCGTCTACTCGTGCGCGCGAGCCTCGAGCTGCGCGTCGCAGCGCTCCACGATGGGGTGGGAGGCCTCGAGGTAGGCGTAGAGGCTCAGGTGGTGATGGGGGAGCGGAAAGTAGCGGAGCTCGACCTGCTCGAAGAAGTAGCGAACGACCGCCACGATCTCGGGTGCCTGGCTCAGATGCTCGTGTCGCATGACCATCCCGTAGGACAGGCCCGTACGCAGTCGATACGAGAGCCCGGTGGTGCAGCGCCAGCCGAGGCCCCAGAGGAACCCTCCCTCGCTCGGGATCCCCGCCTGAAAGCGTCCCCCCGATCGCAGCAGCCGGCCCGAGCGTGCGATCACCGTCGGAAGATCCTCCAGGTGCTCGAGCACCGCGATCGATAGGATCCGGTCGTAGGAGGGCTCCGTTGCGAGCTCTCCGATGTCGGCAAAGCAGCGGGCCACGCGAGCGCGCTGCGGGCTGTCCTCGTAGAGAGCGGTGAAGGGCTCGACGATGTCGTAGGTGGGAGCCGACTCGTAGGGCAGGTGGTTGAGGGCGCCCGCGCCGATCTCGAGCAGGCGTTCGCCCCCGGGAGGGCGCGCTACCTGGCGGTGCATCCAGGACTCGGCGGCCTGCGCGAGCCGCTGGATGGGATTCTGGCCGGTTCGGTTCGCCTTGTACTCCGCGACGTAGATCGCGCGCTGCGCGGGCGGGAGCGGCGGACGCTGCCTGGGATAGCTGCCAAGCAGCTTCTCGAGCGCCCCTCGCTGCAGGGTCCCGGGTCCGTCGCCGGAGCCTGCCGCAGCCCGACTCATCCAGCGTCTCTCAGCGGTAGCCCTCGATCACCGCTCGGCGCGGGAGTCGGAACCAGACGGCGTCGCACGTCTCGCGAAGCTCGTCGTCGAGCTCCACCTCGACGCTGGCCAGCGTGGCCTGCAGCTGCTCCGGACGGCTGGCGCCGAGGATCGCCGAGGTCACCCCGGGCTGGGCGAGCACCCAGGCGATCGAGACCGAGACGGGATCGAGCCCGCGCTTGTCGAGCGCGTCGCGAAACGCCTGCACCGCCTCGAACTGGGCCGTCTGCCAGTAGCGCCACTGGTACATGCGGCCCGCTCCCCCGAGGGTGAAGCGGGTGCCCGAGGCGGGCTCGTCCCCGAGCGCATACTTTCCGCTCAGAAAGCCACCCGCCAGCGGGTTGTAGACGAGCACGCCGAGCCCCTCCGCCCGGCACAGCGGGAGGAGCTCGGTCTCGATCTCGCGGTAGAGCAGGTTGTAGCGCGGCTGCACCGAGTCGTAGCGGGCCAGGTTCAGGCGCTCGCTCGCCGCCAGCGCCCGACCGAGCCTCCACGCCGGGTAGTTGGAGCAGCCCAGGTAGCGGACCTTTCCGGCCCGCACCAGGTCATCGAGCGCCCGCAGCGTCTCGTCGATCGGGGTATGGGGATCGAAGGCGTGGGTCTGGTAGAGGTCGATCCAGTCGGTCTGGAGACGTCGCAGGCTCCCCTCGACGGCCTCCACGACGTGCTGGCGCGAGAGGCCCTCGTCGTTGGGGCCGCGCCCCATCCGCCCCCGGCACTTCGTCGCCAGGACGATCTGCTCTCGGCAGCCGCGCTCGCGCATCCAGCGCCCGAGGATCTCCTCGGTGCGCCCGACCGTCCCCAGGTCGCCTCCGAGCGGGTACACGTCGGCGGAGTCGAGAAAGTGGACGCCGCGCTCGAAGGCCCGGTCGAGAATCTCGAACGAGGTCGCCTCGTCGCACTGCAGCCCGAACGTCATCGTTCCCAGGCACAGGACCGGCACGCGCAGCCCCGTGCGTCCGAGCGAGCGCGTCTCGAGATCCACGGCTCTCTCCTTCCTGGGTCGATCGGAGCGGGTTCGCTCGAGGCGCAGCATACCCCAGGCGCCGGGCTGCTAGGATGGGTCTCGCCGGAGACCTCGGCCGGGAGGATCCCCCAGATGCCCGACAACGACCGCCAGATGCGCGAGTACGTGGCTGGATTGCCCGTGCCCGAGTTCAAGGAGACCGCCTTCACGCAGCCTCCGCCTCTCGAGCAGGCGCGAGTCGCGCTGGTGACGAGCGCCGCGCTTCACGTCGAGAGAGACTCGGGCTGGCAGCCCAACGCCGATCCCCGCTTCGAGGTCCTGCCTCACGGCGAGCGAAGGCTGCGGCTCGGTCACTTCAGTCCCAACTTCGATCGCGGTGGATTCGCGGCGGACCTGAACGTGGTGTACCCGGTCGACCGGCTGGACGAGCTCGCAGAGCGGGGTGTGATCGGGAGCGTCGCGCCCCGCCACCTGGCCTTTGCGGGAAACCAGGACGAGACGGTCTCCGGGATCCGGCTCGATACCGGGCCGCAGGCGGCCAAGCTCCTGCTCGAAGACGGCGTCGACGTCGTCCTGCTGACGCCGGTCTGACCGCTCTGCCCGCGTACCGTGTGTACGCTCGCGCACGTCTTCGAGGCTGCGGGGCTCTCGACCGTCGTGCTCGCATCGATCCGGGTGGTCGCCGAGAAGATGCATCCTCCGCGCGCCCTCTACTGCGAGTTCCCCCTGGGTCGACCGCTCGGCCGCCCCCTCGACCCGGACTACCAGCACCGCGTGCTCCAGGCGGCCTTCGAGCTCCTGCAGCGTCCCTCGGGTCCGGTGCTCCAGGACTTTCCCGATCGGATCGCGAGCGAGGGTGCAGAGCCGCTCGCCTGCGCCATTCCCCCGCGCTTCGACGAGAGCGTTCCGGCGGCCGTCGACGAGGCCCGCGCGCTCCGGCCGGCCTACGACCGCGCGCTTCGGGCATCGGGTCGCACGTCCGTCGGCCGGGTGATGGATGCCGACGGGGTCCCGGAGGCCGTCGCCGCCCTCGTCCAGATCGCGGAGGGAGCCGACTGGAAGGCGGCGGGCCTGCCCGGAGATCCGATCCAGGTCGCCCACGACCTGCGCAGCTACTACGAGGAGCTGGCGGTCGAGCTGGCCGATGGTCCCCCCGCCCCCTGGGCAGCCGAGCGCTGGTTCTACGACGAGACCGAGACCGGGCGGACCCTGCTGGCCGCGAGGCGAGCGATGCGTGCCGCCGAGGTGCCCTTCCCCATCTGGTTCTACATGGCGCCGGGAGCGGAGCAGTAGGGGGCCGGCGCGGTCGCGACCGCGTGTCGCGCCGCGCAGCTAGAGGAGCGGCGATCCCGAGTCGAGCCCCAGCAGCGTTCGCCCGACCGCCTCGAGCCAGTCGCCGTCTCCCCGCTTCACCCCGTCAGTATAGGGGGGCCCGTCGCCGGCCGATCGCGCTCCCGCGCAGGCCAACGCGGAGGCTGGTGACCGAGCGGTACGCTCGGCCGCGACCAGTAGGGCGGCGTCTCCGAGAGCTCGAGGACGGGACCGAGAAAGCGCATGCGTCCGGCGGGCCCCTCGCTCTCGCGCATGTAGCGCGCAAGCCATGCGGGATCGATTCCGCAGGGCTCTCCCTCGGCGCGATCCACCTCGAGCAGCCACATGGCCGTCCGCGCCAGGGAGACGCGCACGTGGTAGCTCCCCCCCTCGCGTGCGCGCCGATCGAGCGCCAGCATTGCACCGAGCGCGGCCAGGTAGCCCGTCGTGTAGTCGGTGGCAGCGGCGGGAAGCAGGCGGGGCGGGCCGGGTGCCCCCTGCTCTGCCAGGATACCGGTCACGGTCTGCGCCAGCTGCTCCCAGCCCGCGCGCTCGCGCCAGGGCCCCTCGTGCCCGTAGCAGTCGATCGATACCACGACCAGGCCGGGGCGCAGCGCGACCAGCTCTTCGACCGAGAAGCCGAGCCGTTCGAGTGCACCCGCGCGGTAGCCGCGCGAGAACACGTCGGCCTCGCGCACCAGCTGGCGGAGGCGACCCGCGGCTGCCGGCTCGCGCAGGTCGAGGCATGCCGAGAGCTTGCCGTGCCCGGTGTCTTGCACGAAGGGCTCCACCGTCGGCAGGTGGGGAGCATGGATGCGAAGCACGTCGGCTCCGTGCTCGGCGAGGGTCCGCGCACAGGTCGGCCCCGCCAGGATGCGGGTCAGGTCGAGCACGCGCACGCCCTCGAGCGGTCGACGTCCCGGGGGCAGCGGCTCCGGATCGCTCGCGCCCAGCCGGGTGATCTCGAGCACGGGAGCGCGAGCGAGCGCGCGCCCCTGTGGATGAGCCGCCCACTCGGCCCGTGAACGGACGCGCGCGCCACACAGCCGGCGCTCGGCGATCATGTCCTCGAGCGCCTGGGCATCGAGCCGCGCGACCGCTCGAGCGATCGACTCGCCCGAGCTCTCACATCCCAGGAGATCGAGCAGCCCGTCGTGCAGGTGAGGCAGGCCGCCGTGCAGGTAGACCCAGCCCCCGTCCCCCGTGGAGTAGAGGCCGACCGTCGGCGGGCGGCGGCGCGTCGAGTCCCGTCCCGCGACCTCCAGGGCTGCGAAGCTGACCAGTGCTGCGGCTGCGGCACGTACGTCGATCCGGACGCGCCCTCGCCTGCCACCGCGGCCCTCCCAGAGATCGCCGACCGCGATGCCGCAGGCGGCCAGCACCGCCGCAGCCACCTCGCCAACCCGGAAGCGAGTCTCGAAGACCGGGTCGGCACCTGCGCACTCGACCTCTCCCTCGCGCCGGGGAGTCAGATCGAGGGACTCGCGAAGGGAGTCGAGAAGCTCGTACACCATTCACCAGGCTCCTGAGGGAAGGGGCCGCGACACGTTCGGTCGATGCGCGCGTCCCCGGCCGTCCGAGCCCCCAGTGTAAGCGGATCGAACGGGGTCGGTGGTCGCGCGGTCACAGAGCCTCGCCGTGGGGGTGATGCGAGCTCGAGAGATGCGATCCCCCGGCACGCACGTCGCAGGAGTGGATCGTGTGCGCGGCTGGCGGATCGTCCTGCTCTGGATCGTGCTGATCGGTGCATCGGGCGCCGGCCAGAGAGCTCACGCGCTCAGCATCGCCGCGATCCAGGGTGCGGGTCACCGGTCTCCCTACGAGGGACGCATCGTCGAGACGACGGGGATCGTCACCGCGCACAGGCGCAACGGCTTCTTTCTGCAGGACCCCGCGGGCGATGGGGATCCCGCGACCTCCGAGGCGGTGTTCGTGTTCACGGGCCGGAGCCCCGACGTCTCGCCCGGAGACCGCCTGAGGGTGACGGGCCTCGTCTCGGAGTTCACTCCCGGCGCGCCTTCCGAGGCCAACCTGTCGCTGACCGAGGTCACCCACCCGACCCTCGCGCTGCTCTCTCGCGGCCAGCCTCTGCCGGCGCCTGTCCAGCTTGGCGACGGGGGGCGCTCCCCCCCGACCGAGATCATCGACGACGACGGCTTCGCGAGCTTCGATCCCGAGAGCGACGGGATCGACTTCTACGAGAGCCTCGAGTCCATGCGCGTCGTCCTCGAGGAGGCCCGGGTCGTGGCCCCCACGAGTCGCTTCGGCGAGACCTTCGTCGTTGCGGATCGGGGGGAAGGGGCGACGGGTCTCGCACCTCGAGGCGTTCTCGTCGCGTCTGCGGGAGACGCCAACCCCGAGAAGATTCTCATCGATGCGGGCTCGGCGTTGCGGGCGGCCCCCGGAGACCGGCTCGGGCGCATCGACGGGGTGCTGCGGTACAGCTTCGGCGCCTACCGCGTCTTCACTTCGAGCACCCCGGCGATCGATCGCGGAGATCTCGTCCCAGAGCGCACCGAGCTCACGCGGGGAGAGCACCGCCTGACGATCGCGACCTTCAACGTCGACAACCTCGATCCGGGCGAGGGTCGGGCTCGCTTTGCTGCCCTCGGCGCTCAGATCGCTCAGGGACTCCGATCCCCCGACATCCTGGCCCTGCAGGAGGTACAGGACGAGAGCGGCAGGATCGATGACGGGACGACCGATGCGTCCGGAACCTGGCGCACGCTGATCGCTGCGATCACCGCTGCGGGAGGTCCCCGCTACGCCTTCGCAGACGTTGCGCCCGTCGACGGCCAGGACGGGGGTGTGCCCGGTGGGAACATCCGCGTGGGCTTTCTCTATGACCCGGCCCGCGTGACCCTGGTGCCGGGGTCGCTGCGTAGGTGGATCGACTCCTCGACCCCGGACGCCTTCCGGCACAGCCGCAAGCCCCTCCAGGCCGCCTTCCGCTTCCGGGGTGTGGAGCTGCTCTTGATCGCCAATCACTTCGTCTCCAGGCGCGGAAGCTCGCCGCTCTTCGGCGCGGCCCAGCCGCCGCTCGACCCCGGCGCGAGGCAGCGGGCGGAGCAGGCGGAGATCGTTCATCGCCACGTGGAGTCGCTGCTGGCAGCCGATCCCGAGGCGCGCATCGTCGTCCTGGGAGACCTGAATGCTCTCTCGTTCGAGGAGCCGCTCGCGCGGCTCGCGGGGGACCCGGAGAGCCCGGAGCTGGTGGACCTGGCGACCCTCCGGCTCGCGCCCTCCGAGCGCTACTCCTTCAACTTCGAGGGAAACGCCGACCTGCTCGACCATCTGCTGCTCAGTCGCGAGCTGATCGAAGAGGCGGCGCCCGAGCTCGACATCGTGCACCTGAACTCCGAGTTTCGGGATGCGCCGAGCGATCACGACCCGCTCGTCGCGAGGCTGCACTTCGAGGTTCCCGAGCCGCCTGGCCTCCTGCTCCTCGGCGGAGCATGTCTCGTCCTCGCCCTGCGGCGCGCGATGCCGAGATCCATGCGCAGGCGAATCGGCTCTGCATCGTTCCGCCCGTCTGTCCCCTGGCAAGCTCGGCGTACGACTTCTCACACTCGAGCGACCTGATCGGGCGCGCCCGCGAGCACACACTGCGCTGGATCGAAGGCGGCGGGCTCGACGACACCCACATTCCGGACTCCCTGCGTCCCCACGTGCACGGAGCCTGAGGTCGGGGCCGACCGGCACGCGGCGCTGCTTCAGCGTCCCTCGTTCGCTGCGCCATAGGCGCAGCGGAAGCCGATCAGGATGTGGCGCGAGTCCGCTGGGCGACCGTGCCGGAAGGCACAGCGGCAGGCTCCCGGAGAGTCGTCCCAGCTGCAGCTGCGAAGCGCGGCGCGCCCCGGCGAGAACTCGGAGGCGGTCCACTCGAACACGTTGCCCGCCAGGTCCAGCACACCCTCGGGTGTGCCACCCTCCGGATGCGCGGTCACCGGAGCGGTTCGGTCGGCCTCGACCTGCGCCGTGCCGGCGCGCCACGCGTCGCCCCAAGGGAAGATCCGATGCTCGGAGCCGGTGCACGCGGCCTCCCACTCCTGCTCTCCGGGCAGGCGCCCTCCGCTCCAGGCGCAGTAGGCCTCGGCGTCTCGCAGGCTCACCAGCACGACGGGATCGTCGAGGCGGTCTCCTGGCGGCGCTCCCGCAAGCCAGCGGTAGGGCTCGACCTCGCGGTAGGGGTGCACCAGGAATCCCTGCCGGGCGTAGTCCTCCGGCGAGATGTCGGGGGGCGCATGACCGGTGCGCGCGACGAAGTCGGCGTACGCGCGGTGGGTGACCGGTGTGCGATCGATCTGGAAGGACCCGAGCTCTACGGTGTGGGGTTCCTGCTCCCACGCGTCGTACCAGCCCTGCTGCCGCACTCCCGGACCCGAGAGCGCGTAGCCGAGCGCTCGCTCCGAGGGGCGGCTCCCCAGCAGGTAGGAGCCCGCGCGAACCGCGACCCGGCTCGCGTGCCCTCGCCCGGGCGGATGCTGACAGGCGGGCGCGAGCCCCATCGCCAGCGCGAGGTTCACCGGGAGCCCCGTCATGATCCGGAGGGCAATCCGGAGCACGCCCCGGCGCTCCGAAGTCACGCGTCGCCCCCGGCCTCGGCGGCGAACGCGGTCAGCCTGCCACCGGCCCGCCGCTTTGCGCCCCGATCTCTCTCACAGCACTCCGTCCCACAGCGCTCGGGGTCCCGGGTCGGGATCCTCGAGCAGCCTCACGTGCGCTCCCAGCTCCATCACGCTTCGCCGCGAGGGGCGATAGGGGGGCCACTCGGGAAGCCCCTCGACGTGGGGATCGCCACTGTGCACGAAGGCGATCCATGCGGAGTGCATGCGGTCGGCCAGCTCCTGGGGAAGCGGCCCGGGCCCCAGGAAGACGTCGACGCCGGCCCGATCGAGGGTGTGGAAGGCGAACGGAATCTCCAGCGCGTGCGTCGCTCCCAGGCGACCCTCGAAGGCCCGCGAGGGCCAGGTGAACCAGTACATGAAGCTGCGTCCTCCGCCAGCCTCGTGGGCTTCGAGCATGCGGATCGCAGGGATCCGGAACATGTGGTCCGTCGTGAGCGCGATCCGAAGCGCGCGGGCGTCGGCACCGGGCCGCGCCTGGCGATAGGTCTCGAGCGCGGCCTCGGGATCGTCGAAGTAGCGCGCCGCGATGCGAGTCAGGCGCGCGGCGTCGATGGGTCCCGACTCCCAGAGCGTCGTCTCGTCGTGGTTGGTACCCGCGAGCAGCGCCACCGGCGCGGCATTGCCGGCGCGAATCATCTCGAGCGGGCTTCGCGGGAGCAGGACTCCATCGAGGACCGGCCGGAAGGGCATGGTCAGCGTCGACCCGTTCGCCGACCGGGCCTCCGCGAGCAGGTCCTTCTCGACGGCGCGCTGGGCGTCGAGGATGCGCTCGACCGGGGCCGCCCGAAGCGCTTCGAGGGTCCGGGCGCCGAGGTGCCCGCAGAGTCGCTCCGTCACGCCGCCGGCGATCTCTCGCTGCAACACGTGGTGTGCGGCTCCGCTCTGCGCGATCGCACCACGGAAGAGACCCGAAGCCCGGGGACAGCCGAGGAGTGTTCCCACGCACATCGCCCCAGCAGATTCGCCCGCGACCGTGACCCGCTCAGGGTCGCCGCCAAACGCCGCGATGTGCTCGCGCACCCACTCCAGCGCGGCGAGCTGATCGAGAATCCCGTTCAGCCCGGAGCTGGCCAGACTCTCGTCGCCGATCTCCGCGAGGTGGGCGAACCCGAGCGCGCCGAGCCGGTAGTTCAGGGTCACGGTGACCAGGTCGCCCCGCCGCGCGAACGACGACCCGTCGTACCAGGGGATGGCCCCCTGCCCGTTGCGGAAGCCCCCTCCATGGATCCATACCAGCACCGGGCGCGGAGGCCCGTCGAGCGAGGGGGTCGCGATGTTCAGCGTCAGGCAGTCCTCGTCCCAGCGAACCGGCACGCGGTTGGTGAGCCCTTCGCCCGGAAGCTGCGGCGCCGCGGGTCCGAAGCGCTGCGCATCCCGCACGCCCGCCCATCCAGGATGAGGCTCGGGAGGCCTGAAGCGCAGGGGACCCACCGGGGGAGCCGCATAGGGGATTCCCGCGAAGAGCAGCGTGCCCCCGCGCTCGCGGCCCTCGAGCCTGCCCAGCGATGTCGAAGCGATCGTGTTCACGGCACCTCCCTTCCCCAGTGCACTTCCATTGCGTGCCGATCGTCGCACTCCCGCGGGCCGGCAGCCGAAGCTCGCGGCGCGCTCAGGCGAAGTCGGCCTCGCTCGCCCGGGCCAGCCGCTCCAGCCACCACTTCGGCACCTTCGACATCAACGTCCCCAGGTCCCAGTAGTCACGCCAGAGCACGATCTTGTCGCCCTCGATCACGTGGATCGAGACGAAGGGGAGGGGAACGACCTCGCCCGTGGGGAAGTGCCAGGTCTCGGTATGCTCGGTCACGACGCAGCTGCCCTCGGCGACCATGCGGTGGGTCTGGTGCTCGATCTTCTCGAGCGGCTCCAGGCCGATCCGCAGGCGCGCGGCGACGCCCCTGGGCCCGCGCGCACCCGAGTCCGGTGTCGGAACGTCTTCGTAGAGCCCCTCGGGTGCGAAGTACGAGCCGACGGCCTCGAAGCTGCGCGCGTAGAGGTCTCGCCAGAAGCGCTCGATCATCGCCCGGTTCTGACGAGGGTCGGCGGAATCGCTCATGTGCAGCCTCCACTCGCGCAGCTCGCGCGGCACCCTAAGCTTATCCCAGATGCCCCAGGCCCCGACGCGCTCCCCCCGTGTCTCCGGCGGATCGATCGCTACGCGGAGCGCGTCGTCCTGGAACGAGGTGCTGGGTCGCCTGGATCGAGAGGAGGTGCCGGCCCGGGCGGCCGCACACTGGGACGCGCATCCCGGCTCCCTCGCCTGGATCGGCAGCGGGTCCAACCTCGTCTACCGCTTCGAGTGTCGGGGTCTCGGACGCTACCTGAAGATCATCCATGCGGAGCTGCGCGGGCCCGACGAGGTGGCCGCGACGCTCGCATTCCAGGAGCGCCTCGCCAGCGGCGGCGCACCCGTGTGCCGACCGCTGCGGACCCGCTCGGGCCGACTGCTGGCCCAGGGAGCGCACGAGGGGGAGCGATGGGTCGCGAGCGCCGTCGAGGAGGTCGAGGGCGCTCCTGTCCGCTCCCGCTCGGCCCGCTCGCCCGCCTGGCTCGCGATCGGCCGGGCGATCGGAGCCCTGCACCGCGTGGCAGCCGATCCAGCGAGGACTCCGGAAGCCGGGCTTCGTCACTGGCGGGACGAGTGGCGCCACGCGAGGGAGTGGCTCGATCCCGCCGATGGCGTCGCCCAGCGCGAGCTCGCTCGCCTCTCGCGCTGGCTCGAGCGTCTGCCTCCTGGGGACTCGAACCTGGTCCCCACCCACGGCGACCTCAACCTGGGGAACCTGCTCTGGGCCGACGGCCGCATCTCGGTGATCGACTTCGACGAGCCCGTTCTGCACTGGCCGGGCGCAGATCTCGCTCGGCCCATGCGGGATCTGCTGGGGCTCCCTCGAGAGACCCGCCGCCGGATCCTGGCGGCGCTCGTCCGTGGCTATCGTGGCGAGCGGCCGCTGGAGGAGCGCTGGATCTCCGAGCTCCCCTACTTCCTGCGGCTGAAGGAGCTGGAGATCTACGCCTGGCTCGAGTCGGGCCAGCGCTGGAGCTCGAGCGACGTGCCCGGCGGGACGCGCAGCGAGATTCGCGCCGAGATTCACGCTCGAATGCGTGCGCCCCTGGAGTGGTAGACGCCAGACCCGCGCAACCTCCGCAGGCGGGCCCGGTTGAATCGATGGGAAGGTCCCGAGAGGAGAGCCGCGATGAACGTACGACGAGGCGCCCTCGCAGCTGCGATGGTGGCGCTGATGGGAGCGGGCGGTCTCTGGCTCGCGGACCGAGCCTCGGCCGCTCCGCCCGATGGTCGCTGCCGCCAGGAGATCCGATCGCTCTGTCCGGACGTCGAGGGACCGCGCGCACACCGGCAGTGCATCCGGGCGCACGCGGACGACCTCTCCCAGGAGTGCCGAGCTCGGCTCCGCGCGCTCCGGGAGCGCATGAAGACCGTTCGACGAGACTGCGGAGACGACGTGAGGTCACTCTGCTCGGATGTCGAGCGCGGCCACGCTGCGATCCGCCGCTGCCTGCGAGACAACCCCGACCAGCTGAGCGACGCGTGTGCCGCGCACTTCGAGCGCCGCGACCGACTCTAGCGTCCCGGCCCAGGAGCTCGCTCGCATTCTCGACGGCCGTGGCGTCCTCGCTCGCGCGCCTCGCTTCACGCTCCCCGCTCGTGCAGCCAGCCCACGAGGAGGTCGGCCACCTCGTCGCGCGCGGTGACGGGCTCGGTCAGGTAGTGGTCGCCGGTGACGAACTCGAGCGTCCGGTCGTCCGAGGCGAGGTGGTCGTGGATCGTGTGGGCATCACTCGGGAAGACGCCCGTATCCGAGCGGCTCTGCACCACGAGCGCGGGAATCCGGATCCGCTTCAGGTGGGGGATCGCCCGACACTGCGAGTCCTCGAGGCTCCACATCGAGAGCCACGTCCGCAGCGTGTTGGCGTGGCCGATCCCGAAGGGGCTGTAGTTGGCCCAGCGTGGATCTCCTGCGTAGCACACGCCGAGCGGCCGATCGGAGGGATCGAGGCTCGCATCCAGGTAACGCAGGTCGGCCCAGGTGCGGGGCAGGGTGAAGACCCGGTCGAAGAGGCCCTTCGAGGCCAGTCGCTCGAGCTCCGTCTTCGCCCCCGCGGTGATGCGCTGGTTTCGCTCCACCTGGGCCGCGCGATAGCGCTCGACGAAGGCCTTGGAGTAGGGGGGACCGTTGGCGGCGTCGTACATGTCGAGTGACGGATCGACCGAGGTGGGGTCGTTCTCGTCGGTCACCGAGGGGTCCATCCAGGCCGTCAGGACCTCCGGCCTTCCGGGATGGGCATTGAGCGAGATGTAGAGGTCGCAAGGAGCCAGCTGGTTCGCCGCCTCGGGAATCGACATTCCCGGGAGGGGCACCAGGTTCGGCTCGACCGCCTGGGACTGGTAGGCGCCCATCAGCGAGCCCCCGCCCGAGTTTCCGAGCAGGACCACCGTCTCGACACCCGCCTCCTCGCGGAGCCAGCGCACGCCGACGCCGATGTCGATCAGCGCGTGCTCCAGCATGAAGTAGGTCTCGTTCCCCCGGAACCGAGTATTCCAGCCCAGGAAGCCCACCCCCCGCGCGGCCGCGAGCTCCCCGAGGTAGTGCTCGCTGAAGTCCACGTTGTAGTGCGTGGCGATGAATGCGCTGCGGGGCCGCTCGCCCCGCGGGGTGTAGTAGAGGCCCTGGCAGGGCATGTAGCCGACTCCGTTGCGCCGGGCAGTCGGAGAGGGCAGGGATACGAATTGTCGCTCGACGGGTGGCATGGATCCCCTCTTTGCCGCAGATGCTACCAGCCCCAAGGCGCGGGCTGGAAGCGCCCCGCGCGGGCCGGGTCTTGGGTCTTGGGCCGGGACCGCGGCCGCGACGGCTCAGCGGAGACCCTCGCGCACCAGGAGCGATAGCGCTCCGAGCGTCGCCACGCCGAGCACGGCCGTGCGCAGCCATCCGCGGTCGAGTCGGTGAGCGACGAGCCGGGAGAGGCCGAAGCCCGCCAGGATGCCGGGCACCAGGATCGCCGTCGCACGCAGCTCCGGTGCGCCAAAGCGGCCGACCGCCGCGATCGCGACCAGCGACAGCAGCGCCCCGATCAGCAGGTTCGCGGCGAGGGTGCCACGCAGCCGGGGTCCCGCCTCGTGCTGGTAGGCGAGGGCGAGCGGCGGACCCGCGATCGAGGCCGTCGTGCCCATCACGCCCGAGAGCAGGCCCGCCGCCAGCAGGACCCGAGAGGTCGGTCGGACGCGCAAGCCCATGACGCTCATGGCGACGGCCAGCAGGATCAGCCCGGCCAGCGCCAGGGTCAGGCCGTGCGGCGGAAGCGTCACCAGGGCCGCCGCGCCCAGCAGGGTTCCGCCCAGGCGTCCGCCCGTGGTCCACCCGATCCCGCGCAGGTCGACGCGATGACGGTCCCGGTGGGTCATGAGCAGGGTCAGGGTGGCGCCGGCCGCGAGCAACGGCCCGGGAACGAAGACGGGGTCGAGCAGCAGGAGCAGCGGTACCGCGAAGAGAGACAGCCCGATCCCCACCGAGCCCTGGAGCGTGGCGCCCCCGCAGACGACGAGTGCCGCGGCGAGCCAGCCCAGAGAGCCGCCGATCATGATTTCCTCCCCGCGCGCGAAATCGCGCGTTCCGTTCGTGTCCAACGCCGCCGGCGGAACACGATACACTTCCGACCATGCCGCTCTACGTGATGATCGGTCGGGACGGACCCGAGGGGCCCGAGCGCCGTCGAGCGCACCGCGAGGAGCACCTCGCCCGCCTTCGGCCGCTCGCCGATGGCGGTCGCGTGCGCTTCGCCGGGCCCCTGCTCGACACGAGAGACGAGCCCTGCGGAAGCGTGATCGTCTTCGAGGCGGACGATCTCGAAGCCGCGCGCGAGGTCGCCGCTCGGGATCCCTACGTGCGGAGGGGCGTCTTCGAGAGCCACGAGGTGCTCGCGACCCGCCAGGTCTTTCCCTCTCCGTAGGAGGACGCTGCGATGGTCGATCTCTCGGGCCGGGTCGTCTTGATCACTGCTGGGGCGACCGGGATCGGCTTTGGATGCGCGGAGTCGGTTCTCGCCGCGGGAGGGCGCGCGATGCTCTGCGCCCGCCGCGAGGAGACGCTGCGGGCGGCCGTTGAACGCCTGGGAGAGGGCGCCGCGTGGGTGCGCTGCGACGTCACGGACGAGGAGTCGGTCCGGGCGGCCGTCGGCGCCACGCTCGAGCGACTCGGCCGGCTCGACGGGGCCGTCAACTGTGCCGGCACCGGCAGCGTCGGGGCGCTGGAGAGCGTGACGCTCGAGGAGTGGAACCGGGTGCTCGCGACCAACCTGACGGGCACCTTCCTGTGCGTGCGCGAGCAGGTCAGGGCGATGGCGGGGCGGGGGGGCGGGAGCATCGTCAACATCAGCTCGATCGCCGGTGCGCTCACGCATCCCTGGATGCTCGCCTACTGTGTCTCGAAGGCTGGCCTCGACATGCTGAGTCGCTGCGCAGCAGACGAGTGCGGAGAGCGGGGGATCCGCGTCAACTCGGTTCTTCCCGGTGTCGTGCACACTCCCCTGGCGGCCGTGCTGGCGGAGCAGGAGCTGTCCCGCGAGGAGTACCTGCGCCTGATGCCCATCTCGCGGATCGGGGAGCCGCGCGACGTGGGCGGGCTCGTGGCCTTCCTGCTCTCCGACGCGGCGAGCTGGATCACGGGCCAGTGCATCCCGGTCGACGGGGGCCACACGATCCGCAAGGGACCCGACCTGCGCCCGATGTTCCGCCAGCTGATGGGCGGTCGCTAGGGCCCGAAGCCCCGCACGTAGGGAAGCCGGGCGGCCTTCTCGAGGATCTCGTCGCGCACCCCCAGGAGGGTGCGCATTGCGTCCCAGCTTCCGTCGACCAGCTGGCGGCGCGCGCCTTCGGGCATCCGTACCGGGATCGATCCCGCGCGCGAGGTCACGCGCAGGGTCGACAGATCGATCGTCACGGGCTGCGAGGGGTCGAGCTCGACCGAGTCCATCAGCGCGGCGACGGCGTCGTGGTCCGCGACCACGGCGGGAATCCCCATGGCGACGCAGTTGCCGAAGAAGATCTCGGCGAACGACTCGCCGATCAGCCCACGAATCCCCCAGTCCGCGAGCGCCCGTGGGGCGTGCTCTCGCGAGCTTCCGCACCCGAAGTTGCGGTTCACGACCAGGATCTCTGCAGCTTCGAAGCGGGCCTCGTTGAAAGGATGGGCCTTGGGCGTCCCGTCGGAGGTGAAGCGCGCGTCCTCGAAGGCGTGCTCCCCGATGCTCTCGAAGGTCACCGACTTCATGAAGCGGGCAGGAATGATCCGGTCGGTATCGATGTCGTCTCCCCGGACGACGATCGCACGACCGCTGCGACGCTCGATGGGCTCCGGCCCTTCCACTACAGGTACTCCCGGGCATCGACGACGCGGCCCTCGACGGCGGCCGCCGCGACCATCGCCGGACTCATCAGCAGGGTTCGACCGCTCGGACTTCCCTGGCGGCCCTTGAAGTTGCGGTTCGAGCTCGAGGCACAGACCTCTCGGCCGATCAGCTTGTCGGGGTTCATGGCGAGGCACATCGAGCAGCCCGCCTCGCGCCACTGGAAGCCCGCCGCCTGGAAGACCTCGTGCAGGCCCTCCGCCTCGGCGGCGCACCTGACCTGCTCGGAGCCCGGTACGACCAGAGCGCGCACCCCGGCCGCCACCCTGCGGCCGCGCGCCACCCGCGCCGCCTCGCGCAGGTCGGAGAGCCGCCCGTTGGTGCACGAGCCGATGAAGGCCACGTCGATCGGGGTCCCCGCGATCGGATGCCCGGGCTGCAGGTCCATGTAGCGCAGCGCCTCCTCGGCCGTCGCGCGATCGGCGTCCGGGAGATCCCGGAGCTGGGGAATCGACTCGTCGATCGCGATTGCCTGGCCGGGGTGGATCCCCCAGGTGACGGTGGGCGCGATCCGGTCGCCGGCGATCTCGACACGGTCGTCGTAGCTCGCGTCGGGGCCGCTCGCGATCTCCCGCCACCACTTGCAGGCGCGCTCGAACGCGTCTCCGGCCGGAGCGAAGGGGCGCCCGCGCAGGTACTCGAAGGTCGTGGGGCCGGGGTTGACGTAGCCGACCCGTGCCCCGCCCTCGATCGACATATTGCACAGCGTCATGCGCCCCTCCATGGAGAGCGCCTCGATCACCGGTCCGCCGTACTCGTAGGCGTAGCCGACTCCGCCCTTCACGCCCAGCGTGCGGATGATGTGCAGGATCAAGTCCTTCGCATACACGCCGGGCCCGAGCGCGCCGCGGATCTCGATGCGCCGCACCTTGGGCCGGGCGAGCACGAGGCACTGGCTGGCGAGCACGTCGCGCACCTGGCTCGTGCCGATGCCAAAGGCCACCGCCCCGAACGCCCCATGCGTCGAGGTGTGGCTGTCTCCACAGGCGATCGTCTGGCCCGGCTGGGTCCAGCCCAGCTCGGGACCGATCACGTGCACGATGCCCTGCTGGCCCGATCCCACGTTGTAGAGCGCAATTCCATGGCGGCGGCAGTTGCGCTCCAGCGCCACGAGCATCTGCTCGGCCAGGGGATCCGCGAGCGGCCGGGCGCGGCAGTCGGTGGGGACGATGTGGTCGACGGTGGCGACGGTGCGTTCGGGCAGCAGGACCCCGAGCCCCGCCTCGTCGAGCATGGCGAAGCCCTGGGGACTGGTGACCTCGTGAACCAGGTGCAGCCCGACCAGCAGCTGGGTCTGACCGCCCGGAAGCTCGCGGACGCTGTGGAGATCCCAGACCTTGTCGAAGAGGTTCTGCGCCATGCCGCACTCCGTCCCGCGTCCGCTTCGGGACGGGGAGAGGCAGTGTAGCGGGTCTGGCGGCGGCTATCGCTCCGCGAGTACCAGAAAGGGGCCGTCGGCTCGGACGCTGGGATCGATGGGCCCGAGGCGCGTCGGATCGTAGCCGCGAATCTCGACGATTCCGTCGAACCCGGCCTCCTCGAGCAGCCGCTCGACCTGTGCCGGGGGCAGGAAGCGCCGGTGGGTCACGACCTCGGTCTCGGGTCCATCGTCGATCCGGAAGCGCTGGACACGGCGCTCGAGCAGGGGCGTGAGCATCTCGCGCGAGTCGACCACGAGGATCCGATGGCCATCCGAGAGCCGTTCGATCGTCCGCGGACCCGCGGCCTGCTCGGGGTCGGCGAGGGAGCGCGGGCAGAAGCAGTCGATCGCGACCGCGGCGCCGCTGGCCATGGAGCGGTGGAGATGGCGCAGGAAGAGCCGCAGCTCCTCGACGTCGATCAGCTGGTTCAGGGAATAGAGGCTCACGATCGCCACTCCGAAGCGCTCGAAGAGAGGCTCCTCGCGCATGTCGTGGCGAGTCAGCCGCACGCGGTCTGCGAAGGGCGCGAGGCGCCGACGGGCGACCTGGAGGAGGGACGCCGACACGTCGATGCCCACGACCTCGTAGCCCGCACGCGCCAGGTGATAGCTGACACGCCCGGTCCGGCAGCCGGCCTCCAGGACCGGCCCCGCGTGCTTCGCACAGAGATCGAGATAGATTGGAATGTCCAGCTCGAAATCTGCGACCCAGAGATCATAGAACTCCGCAAACCGCTGCTCGACCCGCTGCTGCTGCATCGTGGCGCAAGATCCGGCGCTCGGATCGGAGCTGCAACCTGCGCAAACCGGGCCGCGGACGCCCGCGGACAGGGCTTGCGTGCGAAGGAAGCTAGCGCCGCGCGCGCGCGGCCGACTCGCGGATATAGCGTCGCGACATCGGGGAGAGGTCGAGTGGGTTCATCCTCACCTCGATCAGCGAGAAGCGGCTCTCGGCGTCCGCCTGCTCGAGCGCCTCGGAGAGCTCGTCGGCGGTCGACACCCGGCGCCCGAAGCCCCCCCACCCCTCGGCCATCTGGGCGTAGGGCCACGGGGGCAGCTCGAGCAGGTCCATGCGCGGCGAGACCGGTCGAAAGATCCCCCAGCCGCCGTTGTTGACGAGGATCACGATCGGCCGACAGCCCAGCCGAGGAGCGTGCGCGAGCTCGCTGCCGGTCATCTGGAAGGCCCCGTCTCCGCACAGCACGATCGAGCGCTGGCCCGTCGCGATCTCGGCACCGAGCGCCCCGGGGACCGAGAACCCCATCGACGCGTAGAACCCCTGTGCGAGGTAGAGACCCCCGCGCGGAACCCGCAGCTCGAGGCCCCCGAAGAGCATGTCGCCCGAATCGGCGACCACGTGATAGCCGTGGTGGGTCGCCGAGAACTCGTTCACGGTCCACAGCAGATCGTTGACTGCGAGCCCGGAACGCGATCGCGCCCCCGGGCGTGGGCGGTGAAGATTGTCGCGGTAGACCACGCGCTCCCGGTGACGTCGGAGCTTCGGGATTCGCAGCAGGGCACGAACGAACTCGGGGAGGCCCACGTCGACGTAGGTGTGACGGCTCACGTGCACCTGACGCCCTGTGGCCCAGACTCGTGACTCGCGCCCCCGAAGCTGCGAGAGGCCCATGTCGAGGTCCGTGTCCAGCGCGCCCAGAGCCAGGAGCAGGTCGGCCTCTGCCACACGCTTGCGCAGGGCTGCGGGGCTGCCGCGGCCCAGGTGAACGCCCATGTAGAGCGGATGCTGCCCGGGAAACGCGCTCTTCGAGAGCATGGTCTCCACCACCGGCGCGCCGATTCGCTCCGCCAGACGCACGAGGTTGCGACCGGTCTGGGCTCGAAAGGCCTCGATCCCGACGAGGAGCACCGGCTTGCGTGCGGCGTTGATCCGATCGGCGGTCTCGCGTGCAGCCTCGGCGACCCGGGCCCGGTCCGTGACCCGCTGGGGGACCTGCCCGTCCCAGGTTCGAATCTCGGGTGGGACGGAGATCTTCGAGTCGACGACGTCGCGGTGGATCTCCAGGTATCCGGGGCGGCGCTCACTCCGGACGCGCTGGACCAGCTCGTGGATTCGACTCGCGGCTCGCTCGGGGTGGCTGATGACACACGTCGCGCAGGTCACCTCGTCGAAGATCTTGCGCTGGCTCTCGAGACTCTTGGCCTGGTGGTGGATCAGCGTGCCGAAGCGCGACTCGCCTTCGCCGGGGCCTCCGCTGATCACCAGCAGGGGAACCTCCTCGGAGTAGCAGCCGGCGACGGGGTTGATCACGTTGTGTCCTCCCGCCCCGTAGGTCACGACGATGACCCCCATCCGTCCACTGCTCCGGGCGTAGCCGTCGGCGGCGAAGCCGACGCCCGGCTCGTGGGAGAGCGTGACGATCTCGAGGCCCCGTCGGCCGGCGAACGAGAGGAAGAGATTCAGCACGAGGTCGCCGGGAAGGCCGAAGAGATGCGTGACCCCCGCGCGGCGCAGGTAGGCGACCAGGTAGTCGCCCAGCGGCATCCGACTTCGCATGGCTTCCGCGAAGATAGCCTCCGGATCGGGCGTGTCCCTCGTCGGCGTCCGTGTCCGTCCGGACTCCCTCGTCCCCCGAGTTGCGGCGGCCCTTCACGCGGGCGGCTCACCGCTGCGCCGCTGGGTCCTCGTGGCCTGCGACGCAAGCGGGCTCGCGAGGGGACTGCTAGATTGTCGCCGCGCACCCGTGCTGGGCATCGGTGTGCGCCGGCCCTGAGTCGTTCGTGGAACCTTCTTCGCTCCCCCTTTCGGAGTCGGAGACCTATGACGCTGTCGCGAGGGACGCCGCTCGGCAGCCTGACCATCGAAGAGAAGCTCGCGTCGGGGGAGAGGGGCGAGACCTATCTCGCACGCCAGCCGGCCCTCGATCGCTGGGTCGTGGTGCGCAAGCTCCCGGCCGACATGATGGGGGGGGGCGGCGGCGAGGCCTTCGTGCGAGAGGGGCGCCTGGCGGCGCGAGTCGTCCATCCCAATGTGCTCGCGGTGCTCGACTGCTTTGCACTCCGGGGCGAGTACTACCGCGTCGAGGAGCGAGTCGAGGGCGAGGACCTCGAGACCCTGCTCGCCGCAAAGGGTCACGTGCCCCGGAGGGTGGCGCTGGCGATCGTGCTGGAGGTCGCCCGCGGGATCCGGGCGCTGCACGAGAGACACATCGTCCACTGCGGCCTGGATCCCTCGAGGGTGATCATCGGCCGCTGGGGAGAGGTCAAGCTGATCGGGCTGTGCGATGCGCGCGACCTCGATGCCGAGGTGGCTCCCGCCGGGATCGCGGACAGTCCCTATGCGGCTCCCGAGGCGGTCGCGGGAGTCGGAGTCGACGCCCGGGCCGATCTCTACTCGCTCGGGAGCCTGGCCCAGGCTCTCGTGACCGGCTCTCCGCTCGGGCGTCGGACGGCGATCGGCGCGCTGCGCGGCTGCCGCTCGGAGACTCCCGGCGATCGACCGACGATCCGCGAGGCGATCCATCGGCTCGAGGCGCGGGTGCGCAACGCGGCACCCGAGGCCTGCCGCTCCGAGATCGCCGCCTACCTGTGGGAGGCCCGACGCTCCCAGCCGCGCCCGACCGCCCTCGACGCGGTCGCTCCGGACGCAGTCCGCGATCCGGTCCGCGAGCGGCCAGCGCCGGGCTTCTGGTCCCGGGAGAGGCTCTCGCGCCTGCACCTGCCCGCGAGCGCGCAGGGCTCCGGGCTGGAGCGCCCCCCCGTGGGCTCGCTCGGCTCGTGCACCGCCCCTGGCGGCGGGCCCTGCGTCTTCCGGTGCCGTCCCTGCGCTCGGCGGGGACCCTGGGGATCGTGCTCGCCGGCATCCTGGCGGGGGGGGCGCTCTTCCTCTCGTCGCGCCGCGAGGCAGGTCCGGAGCTTCGAACGAGCCCGATCCCCCCGGTGTTGTCGGGCCGCGCTCCCGCAGCCGTCTCCGCCGCGGGCCGGTCCGGCCGCGTCACCTTCGTGGTCTACCCCTGGGCCGAGATCTCGGTCGATGGCCGCAGCCCCTTCCTGACACCCCGCGCCGAGCCCGTGCTGCTCGAGCCGGGCACCCACGAGGTGACGTACTCCCACCCGCGCTTCGGCGTCGTCCACCGGACGCTCCAGGTGGCCGCGAGCTCGGAGCAGGTCGTGCGCTACGTCTTCACCCCCACGGATCGGCGCTGATGCGACTGCTCGCCATCGTGGGAGCAGCGGCCTGGCTCGCCATGCCTGCGCCCTGCGTGGCCGCGCCCGCAGCGCACTCGGCGCAGCCCGCTGCGGGCGAGTCGCTCGAGGCTCTCTCGCAGCGTCTCTACGGAACGCCCCTCGCGGCGGCCGCCCTGCGCAGCTTCAACGACCTGGCTCCGGGGTCCCCGCTTCCGAAGGTCCTGCGGGTGCCCTACTCGAAGCCGCATCGAGTGGCTCCGGGAGAGACCTGGTCGTCGCTGGCCCGGTCGTGGTTCGGCGGCCGGCTCTCGGGAGAGGACCTGGCTCGCCTGGTCGGGCGGACGGGCGACAGCGCTCCCGTCGCCGGAGAGCAGGTTCCCGTCCCCGTTCTGATCCAGGATCGTCTCGCCCGGGGGGAGACCCTGGCGGCCCTGTCTCGGCGTCACTATGGCCGCTCGGACGGCGCCGCACTCCTGATGCGCTTCAACGGCATCCGCGATCCCCGGCGGCTCTTCGTGGGAAGCAGGGTCGAGGTTCCGCTCGTGCTCCGTGAGCCCACGGATCGCTCGCCGACACCTTCCGCGAGCCGCGAGGACGAGTCGAACCGGCCTCCCGCCGTGTCGAGTGCGCCACCGGGTGCTCTGGGGGAGTTCGAGGCGAGTCTGCGCGACGCGGTGAACAGCTATCTCGACGGAGACTATGCACGGTCCCGACAGCAGCTCGAGGACCTGCGCCCGGCCGTGCTGGCCCGCGGCAATCCAGGGGAGCAGAGGCTCCTGCTCGAGCAGCTGGTGTTCGTCTACAGTGCGTTCGACGAGACGGATCGCGCCTGCGAGAGCCTCGCCGCCCTGGTCACGCTGGCACCGGACCTCGAGTTCGACCCGGACCTGGTCTCTCCCAAGGTCCGGGAGCTCCGGGACCACTGTCCCTGAGTGCCTCGCTCCTGCGAGGGCGGAGGTCGCGCGCTCGCTAGGGTTGGGCGATGCGTTCCAAGGCGAGGCGCTCCGCGGCCGCGCCGGGATCGATCGCGGCGCTCTCGGCCAGCGAGAGGACCCGGCTCAGGTTGTCGGGAATGACGCGTAGCCGCGCGCGCGTGGCTGCGTCATCTCCCCCCTCGAGTGCGACGGCCAGGTGAATCAGTCCCCCGGCATTGGCCAGGAAGTCCGGCACATAGAGAATCCCGCGCTCCGCGAGGCGCTGCGAGACCTCCCGGCCGGAGAGAGGGTTGTTTGCGGCGCCGCAGACGACCTGGCAGGAGAGGCGATCCGCGAGCTCGAGATCGATGGCTCCCGGGGGACCGCAGGGCGCGACCACCTCGCAGGGTCGGGTCAGGATCTGGTCCGGGGCCACGCGCTCGACGTCGGGGGGCAGGCCCGCGAGCGCGCTCGGGTCGGGATCCGCCACCCATACCCGAGATCCTGCCTCGAGCAGGCGCCGGATCAGCGCCGTGCCCACCGAGCCCGCGCCCTGGACCGCGACGCGAGCCCCCCGCAGCGCCAGGCCCGCGTGGCGGGCGGCGAGCTCGAGGGCGCTGAACACGCCTGCGGCCGTGTAGGGGGAGGGCTCTCCGCAGCCTCCGCGATCGACGGGAAGCCCGACGACGTGGGACGTGGTCTCCGAGATCACGAGCATCTCGCGCTCGCCCGTGCCCATGTCTGCTGCGGTGATGTAGCGGCCGCCGAGGCTCTGCACGAACTCGCCGAACTCCAGCAGCTGCTCTCGGGTCCGGGTCTTGGGATCGCCGCAGACGACCGCCTTGCCGCCCCCGAGGGGCAGCCTCGCCAGCGCAGCCTTGCGCGTCATCGCGCGAGCCAAGGCGATGGCATCCGCTCGCGCGGCCACGGCGTCGGGGTAGGGTCGCCAGCGGCAGCCGCCCAGCGCCGGGCCGAGGACCGTCGAGTCGATCGCGACGATCATCTCGAGCCCGTGGCTCTCGAGCCGATGCAGGGACTCCAGCTCCATCTTCCCTCCCGCTCTGTCGGCGGATCTGGCCGCGGACCTTGAGGATCGACCCGCTAAGATGGGAGGCAATGGAGGATCGCGCGAACCCTCGCGGGGCAGTCTCCCAGGCGGGTGACGATCGACGGCTTCCGATCGCAGCAGGAGAGTCGCTCGAGGATCTGGAGGGCCTCTCGCAGGCGCTCAGCGATGCGGGGATCGAGTTCGAGATCGAGGAGCGGTTGGCCGACGCCTTCCTGCCCGAGGGCACCCCGGGCGCCGGTCCCGAGAGCTGGCGGATCCTGATCCGACCCGTCGACCTGGGCTCGGCTCGCCGGGTGATCGAGCTCTTCGTCCGCCGCAGCCGGGCGCAGCCCCGCGGCGAGCCGTCTCGCAGCGCGGGTCCGAGGGCCCCGACCGAGGCGCACTCTCCTCGGCCGCTCTACGAGCCCGGGAGGCTCGAGATCCTGAGGCCGCTCACCGTCCTGATCCTCCTCGGTCTCGCGGGTCTGCTACTGCTCGGTCGCTAGCGTCCCTTCCCAGGAGCTCGCTCGCCCGATCGCGAGCACCTGCACCTCTCGCGCTCTCGGTGGGCTGCGCGATACTCGCGCACGGATGCACCTGGACGATCAGACCCTTCCCGGCTGGCTGGCGGCGCGCGAGCGGCCGAGGCTGGAGCCGCCCCTGCGCGTCGAGCCGGCCGGCGAGGGAAACATCAACTACGTCCGGCGGGTGCGGGACGCCCGAGGTCGCAGCGTCGTGGTCAAGCACGCTCGAGCGGCGCTCGAGCGCTTTCCGGAGTACCGGGTTCACCCGCGCCGGCTGATCTTCGAGCACCGCTACGGAGAGACGGTGCGGCGCCTGGCCGAATCGGTGGCGAGTGTTCTGCCGGCGGAGATCGACTTCGATCCCGAGCTGCCGGCCATCGTGATGGAGGACGTCTGCGACTCACTGCCGCTCGCCGATGCACTGGCCCGGGGAAGCGCGGACCCCGCGGCCCTCGAAACGCTCGGGTCATTCCTGGGCACCGTGCACTCGGCCAGCGCCTCCCATGTCGCCTCGCTCCGGGGACACTTCGACAATGGCGAGATGAGGGCGCTCCACGGAGAGCACATCTTCACGCTGCCCTTCGAGCCCAACGACTTTGGAGTGGCGCCCGCCATCGCCGACGAGGCGCGCGGGAGGATCGACCGTGCGGGGGTTCGGCAGCGGATCCGGGAGCTCCGGGACCTGTACTACGGGTCGAGCGAGGGGCTCGTGCACGGCGACGTGCAGGGAACGAACGTGCTGCTCCAGGGCCCCAGGCCGCGGCTCCTGGACGCCGAGATCTCCCACCTGGGGGACCCCGCCTTCGACCTGGGGATCGCCCTCGCCCACCTCGATCTCGAGGGGATTCGAAGGGGCGGCGCCCCTCTCCCGGAGCGCGGACCCGCCTCTCCCGAAGCTGCAGCCCTGCTGGAAGGTTACCGTAAGGCTGGCGGAACCCACGCCTGGATCGCTCGCTCCCGCGGCTACCAGGCGGTGGAGCTGCTTCGGCGTACGCTGGGCGCGGCGCGTCTGCGCCCGCTCGAGGAGCCGGGCACCGCGGCGCGCGCGGTCGGCCGGGCGCTGGCCCTCCTCACGAGCTGACGCTCCCCTCTCCGAGCCGCGAGAAAATCAAAAAACTTATATATTTCAGTGACTTTCATTCCCCTATCGGGCTTGTGCTCGGCGCGGCCTGCGTTACACTCCCGGCTCCCGTAACACGTTTCAGCCCAGGAGAACGGCCGGAAGATGGCGATCGATATCCGCATGAACGTAAGCGTATCCCTGGAAGAGTCCGCCCTGGAGGATGCGCTGGCCGAATACGACGAGGTCACGGTCTCGGAGATGCTGACTCAGGTGCTCGACAAGGCGATCGCCCTCGACGACATCAAGGTCGAGGTTCTGGAGGGGCCGAACTCGCTCGAAGCGCTCGACGAGAAGGGCGCCGCCGAGGGCTGATTCCGGGCGGGACGCCGAAGAGCTCCAGCTGGCGTGGATGCCGGGGCGGAGAGCCGTGGAGCGGCCCTCCCTGCGCCGGACTCGGGCCCGCCGCTCGTGCGGCGGGCAGACGCGGCCTGTAGATGCCCTGTCGTCGTGCGTAGCCGAGGATCCGCTGGTAGAGCGCCTTGAAGCGCGCCCCATGATCGAAGTGACGCAGGTGCGCGAGCTCGTGGCAGAGCGTGTCGACCAGGCTCGAGTACTTGAGGACGCGACCGGTGCGGGCATGTCGTAGCCGGATCCGGATGCTGCCGTCCGAGTAGCACACGCCATAGCGGCGGCGCACGTTGGCGCGCTCCGCCTCGATCGAGCGCAGCTCCAGCTCGAAGCGCGCCGCGAGCACGCGTGCATCTCGTGCCAGTGCAGCCAGGACGCGCTGCTGCTCCCGGCGTTCCTCTCCCGTCACGCTCGGCTCCGCGGGGGCACGTGGAGTATACCCTGTCCCTCATGGGCGCTCCCGTTCCCTCTTCGTTTCCGATCTTCCCTCTACCGGACTGCGTGCTCTTTCCCGACGTGGAGCTGGGCCTTCACATCTTCGAGCCGCGCTACCGGGCGCTGACGCAGGCGGCCCTCGAAGGCGACGGCGTCATCGGGATGATGTTGATCCGACCGGGCGAGGATGCTCGGGCCGCGCGCGCCCGCGTCTTCGCGATCGGGTGTGCCGGTCGGATCGTGCGCTCCGTGCGCCTGGCTTCCGGCCGCTTTCAGCTCGAGCTCGCCGGTGCTCGCCGGTTCAGGATCCTGGCGGAGGATGCCCAGGCCGGGGGCTTTCGGCTCGCTCACGTGGAGCTTCTGCGGGACCCCCGGTTCGAGGATCTGGCGCCCGACGTCCGGCACAGGCTCGAGGGGCTTCGAGCGGTGCTCCACGATGCGGTCCTCCACCAGGCGCCGCGGACCCGCGCGCCCGCTGTCCGTGCGCTCGCCGAGGGGATGTCGGCCCTCGATCCCGTCCAGCTCGTTCACGCGATCGCGTTCGGGCTGGCGATCCCCGAGGTCGAGAAGCAAGGGCTGCTCGAGGCGCCGGATATCGAGCAGCGTGCCGAGATGCTGCGCGCCCTCCTGGAGATCCGTCGGGCAGAGCGGACCGCCCCACCCACCCCCCGGGGCGTTCACTGAAATTCGACGTCCGCTTACGAATTCGTACGAAATCGGCCGAAATTTCCGGTCCGCGTGACACCCTTCGGTGGCGCTTTGGTGTGCACCCCCCTGTGAACCGGGGTGCACAAGCGGCTGGGCGAGGTCGGCTCATCGACACTTCCCCCAGGACGATCCAGGGGTTGCGGGGCTGGGGGGAAATCCTCTCGCTCTCGGTGAACGACCCGTACGGGAAACGCAAGGGCGAAAGTCCAGCTTCCGCCAGCCCGGATTGCCCCTCCAGGCGCCCCCATGCGACAAGAACCCGGATCGCTCGGGGACCAGAGCGACTGGAAGGTTTCGCGCTCATGGACACTCGTGGGGGGTGGGAAAGCGTGCGGTCCGCCGTACGCGAGCGTATCGGCGGACCCGCGTTCGACGCGTGGATCGATCCGCTCTCGGGATCGGTCGAGGGGAAGGCGCTCGTGCTGCGCTGCCCCGATCGCTTCAGCCGGGACTGGGTCCGCGCGCGCTACGACCGCCTGCTGCGCGAGCTCGCGGGCGGCCAGGCCGGCGTGGGGCGGATCGACTATCGGGTCGATCCGTCCCGCGCCGCATCGCGCGAGCCGGCTTCGCCTGGAGCGGGACCCGCAGCCTCTCCCCAGGGTCGGGCGAGGCGGAGCGCTCTCCCCTCGGGGCCGGATCGGTCGATGTCGTTCGAGGGTTTCGTGGCCGGACCCACGAACGCCCTCGCCCTCGAGGGTGCGCGGGCGATCGCGACGGGCGAGGTCGGTCGGCTCTCCCCGCTGGTGATCGTCGGGCCCTCCGGAGTCGGCAAGACCCATCTCTGCCAGGCGATCCGAGACCGCTCGAGCGGGAACGTGGTGTATCGCTCGAGCGAGGAGTTCACGGCCGAGGTGACGAGCGCCATTCGCTCCCGCGAGATGGAGCGTGTCCGCCACCGCTACCGGCGCTCCGCGAACGTGCTGATCCTCGAGGACATCCACTTCCTGGAAGGCCGGCGCGCGACGCAGGTCGAGCTCTTCCATACCCTCGACCACCTGCTCGCACGCCACCGGCCGGTCGTGCTCAGCTGCGATCGCCCGCCCCACGAGCTCGCGGGTCTCGAGACCGGCCTCCGGTCTCGCCTGGGGCAGGGGCTCGTCGCACAGATCGCGCCTCCGGACCGGGCGACTCGACTGCGGATCCTCCGGGAGCGGGCGGCGGCGGGCGGGATCCGGATCCCGGACGATTGCATCGAGGAGCTGGCTGCCCAGCCGGTTCGCAGCGTTCGCGATCTCGTGGCCGGATTCAACCAGGTCGTGGCGCGCGCGACGCTGCTGCGCCAGCCGATCACGCGCACGGTCGTGGCGGACGCGATCCAGGCGGTCGGGATCGCCGGCGTGCGGCACTCCGTCGACGAGATCCTGCGCCTTCTCGAGGGCGCCTTCAACGTCTCGCGCGAGCAGCTGCTGAGCCGCTCTCGCCGGCAACGGCTCGTGCGTCCCCGCCAGCTCGCGATGTACCTGTGTCGGCGCTGCTCCGACGCATCGCTCAAGGAGATCGGTCGCGCCTTCTCTCGCGACCACACCAGCGTTCTCTACGCGATCCGAGCCGTCGAGAAGCGAATTACCGAGCAGCCCCAGCTCCGCTACGAGCTCGAGGCCCTCGCCTCGAGGATCGGGGCGAGTCAGGCGTCGTGACGGTAGTGGCGGCGATAGTACTCGAGATACTCGCCTGACTTGAGTCGCTCCCACCAGTCGCGATGCTGTGCGTACCACTCCACGGTGCGCTCGATTCCGGTCTGGAGGTCGAGCTGCGGCTGCCATCCGAGCGCCCGCAGCTTGCTCGTGTCGACGGCGTAGCGCTGGTCGTGGCCGGGCCGCAGCCCGCTCACGGGCTCGATGAGCGACTCCGGCTTGCCGGCGGCACGCAGGATCATGCGCGTGAGCTCGCCGTTGGTGACCTCTGGATCCTGGTTCGCACCAATGTTGTAGATCTCTCCGCTCCGACCCTCACGCAGGAGCAGCAGCAACGCGGCACAGTGATCCTCGACCCAGAGCCAGTCCCGCACCTGCGTGCCGCCGTCGTAGAGAGGCAGAGGTCGGTCGTCGAGCGCGTGGGTGACGAAGAGGGGAACCACCTTCTCGGGGTACTGGAAGGGACCGTAGTTGTTGGTGCAGCGCGAGATGACGATGTCGAGCCCAAAGGTCCGATGGAACCCCAGCGCCTGCAGGTCGCCCCCGGCCTTCGAGGCCGAGTAGGGGCTCGAAGGCTGCAAGCGGGCTTCCTCGCTTGCGAATCCGCGCGGCAGGCTCCCGTAGACCTCGTCCGTGCCGACCTGAAGGAAGCGAATGCGTCGCTCCGCCCTGCGGACCGCGTCGAGCAGCACGTAGGTGCCGTAGACGTTGGTCTGGATGAACTCACCGGGATCCTTGGTCGAGCGATCGACGTGCGTCTCTGCGGCGAAGTGAACGACGCAGTCCGCGTCGCGGACCAGGTCCTCGACGAGCGCAGGATCGCGCACATCGCCTCGAACGAACCGGTAGCGGGGGGAACGCTCGACGTCGGCGAGGTTCATCGGGTTCCCCGCATAGGTCATCAGGTCGAGGTTCACGACCTGGACCTCGGCGTCCCTTGCGAGCAGGGCGCGCACGAAGTTCGAGCCGATGAAGCCCAGGCCTCCGGTGACCAGAACCCTTCTCATGCGAGGCTCCTCGCAGTCCTCCGGAGGAGAACACCGCGACCCGAGCGGCGCGGCCTCTGCTCGCGAGCCTGAATCGACGAGGGAGGAACCCCGGGACTCAGCCCGCGGGATTCCTCCCTCGAAGAGATCGTCTGCTAGCGCCCGCGGCCGCCGCGATAGCCGCCGCCACCGCCGCCGCCACCACGGCGGTCCTGCGCCTCGTCTACGCGGAGGCTTCGTCCCCCCATGTCACTGCCATCGAGCGAGCGGACGGCTTCGGCCGCAGCGCTCTCGTCCGCCATCTCGACGAACGCGAAGCCGCGGGAGCGGCCGGTCTCGCGATCCATGATCACGTTGACCGAGCTCACCGGCCCGTGGCGCTCGAAGACGGCGCGAAGGTCGTCTTCGGTAGTGTTGAAGGGAATATTGCCTATGTACAACTTCTTGCCCAAGAGTAGTTCCTTGCAGCGCTCCCCAGCCAGGAATGGTGGAGAGTGCACGATCGGCGCGGGGCGACCGACTGACCTATCCAGATGGGAACCCCGTCGCTTTGAACGCCAGCGATTCGAACCGCCTGAGGCTCCCGCTGGCAGGCGGAGCGTACGGGCGCAAAAGGCAAACTCAGGTCGTAGTGAACAGGCGCTTGGGCCGGAAACTGTAGCCGTAGAGAAGACCTTTCGAGCGCTAGCGTAGCAGAAGCCGCATCCCCCGCCACAAGCCTGGCCCCGGCCGGGCTCCGGGCGCGGGGGATGCCGCGCCCCGGCCAGCGCTCCGCGCCGGGTCCCGATTTCCGGGGAGCGCCGCGGCGGGCGCCGCTTCAGCGGAGGTCCCGGGCCTCTTCGCCGCTCTTTGCGATCTCCTTTCGCGAGCCCGGACGGCGGGCGACGCGAGTCCAGCGGCCGGTGGCGACCCAGGCGCCCGTCGAGACCGTCCCTGCGAGGGCGCCGATCAGGGTCGCGGCGAAGACGCCCGTGGGGCCCCAGCCGGCCCCGGCCTCGAGCGAGAGGCCGAATCCGAGCGGAAGGGTGATGAGGAGGGAGACCGCCAGCGAGAGAACCATCGGCGCCAGCACGTCTCCGGCGCTCTGCAGCGTTCGAAAGAAGACGAAGAAGAAGGCGTAGAGGGCGAAGGTGCCGGCCTGGAAGGCGAGCAGCTCGCCCCCGATCGCGATCACCTGCGGGTCGTCGCTGAACGCACCCAAGATCGCATAGCGGAACCAGAAGAGACCGGACGCGATCGTCCACATGACCGCCACGCTCGCCGCGAGCCCGACGCCCATCGCACGCCAGGCGCGCCGGATGTCTCCCGCTCCCAGGTTCTGACCCACCAGCGTGGCCGCCGCTCCCGCGAGGGGCATCACCAGCATGGGCCCGAGCATGCTCAGCCGCAGGCCGATCGCGTAGGCGGTCTGCGCCTGCTCGCCGAAGCTTCCGACCAGGCGCAGGAAGAGCACGGTGATCCCGAACCCGCCCAGCATCTGGAGCGCCGGAGGCCACGAGAGCCGCGCGATCTCTCGCACGACCTGCAGGTCGGGCCGCAGGTGGTGGAGTCGGATGTGAATCCTCGCGCTTCCGCGCAGGAGCAGGAAGCCGTAGACGGCGACCGCGACTCCCTGTCCCACCAGGAGTCCCAGCGGGATGCCCAGGATCCCGAGCGCGGGGAGGCCCGCATGCCCGAACATCAGCAGCCACTCTCCGCCGAGCCCGAGCGCCGTCTGGATCAGCGATACGAAGAGCGGGGTGGTGGAGTCCCCCGCCCCCTGCAGAATGGCGCTCGCGAGGAAGACCACGACGAAGGGGAGGTTCAGCGCGAAGATCAGCTGTACGTAGGGAACCCCGATCTCGAGGACCGCCTTCGAGACGTTCATGGCCGCGAGCATCGGGCGCGCGGCCGAGAGGCCGACCGCCGCCATCACGAGCGAGAAGCCCAGGCCCATCAGGATCATCTGGCCGGCGACGTGATCCGCGCGATCCGTGCGACCCGCACCCACGTGCCGCGCAATCAATCCCTGGGCGCCGAAGCTCGCTCCGAAGACCAGCACGAAGAAGACCTGTCGCAGCGACTGGTTCGTCACGATCACCGCGGTGGTCGCCTGCTCGCCCAGACGACTCACGAAGCCCAGGTCGACGAGCTGGAAGACGACGCCTGACAGGCTCGACGCCACGAGCGGAATGGCGAGCACACCCAGGGAGCCGAAGAGGCTGCCCCGCGTGTGATCGCGATCTCGAAGGCGCCGGTACCAGCCCGGAGCGCGAGCGGCGGGTGCTACGATGACGGATCCTCGAGAGTGTTGAACTGCTCGAGGATCCGTTCGCCGCCCGGGTGCGCCAGGATGCGCTCGGTCAGGTTCTTGCGTTGCTGCTCCGCCATCCGCTTGGGCTGCTCGACGGTGGCCCAGGTCACGATCGTGTTCCAGAGCGGATCGACGACCCGGTCTCCGGGAAGAAGATCCCCGTCCGCCGTCCGGAAGGTCAGGCCGCGTAGCTCTCCCAGGTAGAGGCGAAGCGAGAGCACGTGGATCTCCTCGTCGGTACGGATCCTGCCGACCATCTCGGCCGCCTTCTCCGCCTCGCTGCGCCGGTCGCGGAACAGGCTGGGGTCGCGCAGGATGCTCTCGGTCGAGGAGAAGCCGCGCTCTGCACGGAACTCGATCATCAGGAGGTTGAGCAGGAAGTAGATGAACCTCTCATAGGCGACGGGGATCTCGGGAACCAGGCGATCGGCTGCGTCGGGTCGGCCGATGTTCTCGGGAACCTCGGGAGTCGGCCAATCGCGCGGTCCGAAGGCCAGGTCGCGCAGCACGAACCACATGACGTCGTGACCTCCGATCCCCTTCTCGGGCTCGCCGCCCTCGTCGATGCCGTGGGCGTGGAGGAGCCCGCGGTTCAGGTGGCCGACCGCCTGCTCCGAGACATCCTCCACGACGGCGTCCGCGATCTCGGGAAACTCCATCTCCGCGAGAAAGCGACCCCTCGCCTCGATCAGGCCGGTGATCGTGAGCGAGTCCCAGAAGATCTGGCCCAGTCCCTCGCGCAGGAGCAGCTTGATCTGCTCCTCGCTCGGGTAGCGCACTCCGGCGAGCAGGGAGGAGTCAGCCTCGAGCAGGTCGCCCCCCCGCGCCCGCAGCGCTCGTGTCCAGGCCGCGATCGCCGGTCCCCTCACGAGGCTGCGCGGGGGCACGTAGCGCCCCTCGGCGTCGAACCCGCCGTGCAGGCGACGCCCGGCCGCGCGGTGCTCGGTGGCATAGTCGTGGGAGCGGAGGAGTTCCTCTCGGGAGTAGACGAGCTGGCTCATTTGGCGATCTCCTGGTGCGGCCCGGGGACGAGCGCCCGGCCACAGAAACGCGTGACGGTGTCGATCAGCTGGCGGCGGTCTGCGGCCCCATGCACGAAGGCCTGGTGCACGAAGCCGACGATTCCGTAGGCGACGAGGTGCGGATCGAACTCGTCGCAGAGCTTCCCCGAGCGCATGCCGGACTGCAGGCGTTGGGCGAGTCCGTCGGCGAGCCGATCGCGCAGTCGACTCCCCGTGCGCGCCGGAGTCCGCGGCTCGGGGCTCCGATCGGCCGCGATCACGGCCTCGTCGGCGAAGGCGGCCCGCACGACTCCCGGATGGGCGTCCGAGTAGGCGCACAGCGCCTCGAGCGAGCGGCGCAGCCCCGTTTCGAAGTCCCGTGCCCCCTCGGTGGAGCGGCGCACGCACTCCATCAGCTCTGCGGTCGCCTGCTCGGTGAACGCCAGGAAGACCTCGCGCCTGTCGGCGAAGTAGAGGTAGAAGGTCCCGGCTCCCACGTCGGCTCTTCGCGCGATGTCCTGGGGCCGCGTGGCGGAGAATCCACGTTCGACGAAGAGCGCCCGCGCCGCGGCGAGCAGCCTGCGCCGGGTCTCTGCCTTCCGCCGCTCGCGGCGTCCCTCGTGGAGCCCGGAGGGGACTGACTTCACCCTGGCGATCACAGTCCTGATCTTCTGTCAGAACTGAGACTCTGTCAACGACGCTGCGGTGCAGCCGACTCGCGGCCTCTCGGCTGCGTCCGCGGCTCAGCCGGGCTCTCTGGGCTCGATCCGGAAGAACCAGACCTCGCGGCTCGCGGCCGGATCGTCCGGATCGGGCACGTTGTACTTGCGCACGTACTCTTCGATCACCGCGCGTCGTTCCTCGGGGTCGCGCACCCGGACGGCTCGCGCCAGGTAGATCGTGTGCCCGACCCGGATTCGCACCCGGTCATCCGCCAGCACGTTGTGGATCCAGCGCTTGCCTCGCGGCTTTCCCGACGGGACATAGAGCCGACCCTCGACCACCAGACACCAGGTGTTCACCGAGTAGGGGGACTCGGGACGCGTCTCGATCTGGACACCGGGGTAGTCCTTCGCGAAGTCCCAGCTCTCGACCGGGTCGCTGGACTCGTCCCCGAAGAGCGGGCCCCCGGGGAAGGGACCGATCGGCCCACACCCGAAGCTCGCAGCGAGGAGAGCCAGCAGGGCGGCTCGCCACGGGAGGCGTCGCGATCGCCCGCCGCGTCGCCTCGCCGTGAGTCCGCCGCCCGGAGCGGAGCGGATCACCCGAGCATCGACCGGGCCAGGTCGGCGATCTGGCCGCCCGTGAAGCCGAACTCGCGCGCCAGGACACCGCTGGGGGCCGATGCCCCGAAGCGATCCATCCCGTGGAAGCGATCTCCGGGACGCAGGAGCGGAGACATTCCCATCCGCACCCCCGCCTCGACGACCAGGCGCGGAGTCGGTGTCGGTAGCACCCGATCGCGATACGCGGGGTCCTGGGCCAGGAAGATCTCGAGGCATGGGACCGAGACCACGCGGACCTGGTGTCCCTCGTCGGCGAGCTGGACCTGTGCCTCGAGGAGCGGGGTCACCTCGGACCCGCTTCCGACCAGGACGAGATCGGGACCGGAGGTGGCGTCTCGCTCGGGGGCCAGCACGTACCCCCCGCGCCGCGCGTCGATCTCGACGCGCTCCGCCCCGAGGACCGGCACCGCCTGCCGGGTGAGGACCAGTGCGGTCGGGCCGGAGTCGCGAAGCAGGCTGGAGCGCCAGGCGGTCAGCGTCTCGCGCGCGTCCGCGGGCCGCCAGACCTCGAGGCCTGGAATGGCGCGCAGCGATGCGACCTGCTCGACCGGCTGATGGGTGGGGCCGTCCTCGCCCACGAAGATCGAGTCATGGGTGAAGACGAAGGTCACCGGCTGGCGCATCAGGGCGGCGAGCCGTACCGCAGGTCGCATGTAGTCGCTGAAGACCAGGAACGTCCCGATGAAGGGGCGGACTCCCCCGTGGAGCATCAGCCCGTTCGCGATCGCCGCCATCGCGTGCTCGCGCACGCCGAAGTGGATGTTGCGTCCGTCGAACTTCCCGCGCTCGAGGGTCGCGTCGTCCCCGATCTGGGTGCCGTTCGAGCTCGTCAGGTCCGCCGAGCCTCCGACGAGCGACGGGATCGCCTCGGACAGGGCATTGATCACCCGCCGGGACGCCTGGCGGGTCGCGAGTGGCTCCTCTCGCTCGAAGTGAGGCAGCTGCTCGTCCAGATCGCGGGGGAGCTCGCGCCCGAAGGTCTGGGCCCACAGCCGGGCCGTGCCCGGGTCGGCGAGCGCCCGCTCGAGACGCTCGTCCCAGCTCGCCCGCAGCTCGGCTCCCCGAGCCGCGTTCGGCTGGAAGAACGCCCGGGCCTCGGCGGGAACCTCGAAGGGAGGCCGGGTCCAGCCCAGCGCCTCGCGGGTCCGCTCAGTCAGCTCGGAGTCGAGCTGGCCGTGGGCGCGCGCGCTGTCGGCGACCGGGGATCCCGCTCCAATGTGCGTGCGGCAGGCGATCAGGTGGGGCCGCTCGTCGCTCTCGCAAGCGCGCGCGTAGGCGGCTCGCAGCGCCCGGGGATCGTGGCCGTCTACGCGCTGGGTCTCCCAGCCGTAGGCCTCGAAGCGGGCGGGAACACTCTCGGTAAAGGTCAGCCGGGTGGGCCCGTCGATGGTGATCCCGTTGTCGTCGTAGATCACGATCAGCCTGCCCAGACCCAGGTGTCCGGCCAGCGAGGCCGCCTCGGAGGCGACTCCCTCCATCAGGTCGCCGTCGCTGGCGAGCACCCAGGTGCGGTGATCGACCAGCGCGGGACCGAAGCGTGCTGCGAGCATGCGCTCCGCCAGCGCCATGCCCACGGCGTTCGCGAAGCCCTGCCCGAGGGGGCCGGTCGTGGTCTCGATACCCGGCAGGGCTCCGTGCTCGGGATGGCCCGGAGTGCGTGACCCGAGCTGCCGGAACGACCGCAGGTCGTCGAGCGTGACCGGGTATCCGGAGAGGTGCAGAAGGCCGTAGAGGAGCATCGAGCCGTGTCCCGCCGATAGCACGAAGCGATCCCGGTCGGGCCACTCCGGTGCCGCCGGGTCGTGCCGGAGCTGCTCGCCGAAGAGCACCGCTCCGATCTCGGCGCAGCCGAGGGGCAGACCCACATGGCCGGTATGGCCCGCGCGCGCGACGGCATCGATCGCCAGGATCCGCAGGCTGCGCGCGGCGACCGGGAGCGTGTCGTTGGCTTCTGGAGACCGGGTGGACGGGCTTCGCAAGGCCTCTCTCCCCTGGAGGTCGGGCACGACGAACGGGTACGGAGTCTGGGCGCGGAGCCCGCGCACACGGGGAAGGACCGCGACTCCGGCTCCCATTATGGACAGGCGCGCCGCGGGAGCAAGGGGCCGCCGCCCGGAGGCGCCACGCGCCCGCACTCGCCCCCTCGAAGGACGCTTCCGGCCCCTCAACTCGGCTCCACGGAGCGCCGATGCCAGACGACGAGCACCGATGCACGGAGTGGCCCCATAGATGAATGATCTCGAGCGCAAGCTCCTCGGGTCGCCGTCCCTCCCGACCCTGCCCGTGGTCGCCCAGCGGATCCTGGAGCTGCTCCAGGACTCCGACGTGGACCTCTCCCGGGTCGCGAGCGTTCTCAGCTGTGACTCGTCGCTCACGGCCCGTGTGCTGCGGATGATCAACTCTCCGCTCTACGGGCTCGCGCGCCCGGTCGTGTCGCTGCGCGAGGCCGTGCTCTACCTCGGGATCAATGCCGTTCGGAGCGTCGCGCTCTCGTTCTCGTTCATCTCGACCTTCCCACCGGGGAGTGAGGGCCAGGCGCTCGAAGACCTCTGGCGGACCTCGCTGATGAATGCCCTTGCAGCCCGCCGGCTCGCGGGCGAGGTGGGGGGCTGGGACGCGGAGGAGGCCTTCCTGGCCGGGCTGATCGCCGACTGCGGCGCCATGCTGCTGCTCAAGCAGCTCCCCGAGTACGGGGCGCTCGTGCAGCGCTTCTGCCAGGGCGAGGCGGATCTGCTCGACCTGGAGCGGGCGTCGGTCGACACCGACCACATGCGGGTGGCGTCGCTCCTTCTCGAGCACTGGAACTTTCCGGAGCCCCTGCGCCTGGTCCTGGCGACCCACCACGATCCCAGCCCGCTGCCGCCCGGCTCGAGCGAAGAGCTGCAGGCCCGGATCCTGACGGGCGCCTGGCTCTGCGCCCGGACGCTCTCGGTGCCCGGCTTCTCGGGCGAGGCGGCCTCGCTTCCGCAGCATCTCTCGATCCTGCTGGGGCTCTCGATTGCACCGGCGCGCGCGATCATCTCGGAGCTTCCCGACGAGCTTCGCGAGGTGGCCGGCTTCTTCCAGATCCCGGTGGCTCAGCAGCGGAGCTGGCACGAGCTGCTGGGAGAGGCGAACGAGGAGCTCTCGCGCCTCGCGATCGACGCGGAGAGGAGCGCCGAGGATACGGCCGCGGCGGCCGAGGCCGAGCTCGCCGACCTCTCCGACCTGCGGACACAGCTCACCGATCGCCTGGCGCACGACCCGAACGCGCCCCTCCTGTCGAGGCCCTCGTTCGAGAGGGTGCTCGAGGCCTACCACGGCCAGGCCCGTCGCAGCCGCCACTCGCTCGGCCTGATGCTGATCGAGCTCGAGGATCTGAAGAGCATCGAGGCGCGCTTTGGCCCCGCCGCAGTCGACGGGGCGATGGCGCAGGCTGCGGAGCGCGTGCTGCGCCAGATGCGCTCGGGGGACTGGCTCGGCCGCTTCGGGGTCGCCCAGATCGCGGTCCTGGTAAGCCGCTGTCCCTCGGGGGCCCTGCGCCGGGCCGCCGAGCGGGTTCGGCAGTCCCTCGAGCAGAGTCCGCTCGAGCTCGCGGAGGGGTCCTTCCGCTGCAGCGCCACGATCGGACTCGCAAGCTCCGACCCGCATCGCGACGGACTGGATCCCAGGGCGTTGTCCGCGCTCGTCGCCTCCGCCCTCGATCGGGCCCGGGCCTCGAGCGAGGCGATCGTCTCCGCCTCCGACTGACGGGTCCAGCTGCTAGGCTCCGCGCTGTGGACGCCTCGGGCTGGCTCGAGCTGCTCAGCGAGATCGCGGATCGCTCCGACGCGATCGCGCTGCAGCACTTCCGATCGCACGACCTCCGGGTCGATCGCAAGCCCGACCAGAGCCTGGTGACCGAGGCCGACCTGGCCGTCGAGGAGGCGGCGCGAAAGCTCGTTCGCGAGCGGCGGCCCGACCTGGGTGTCTTTGGCGAGGAGACCGGGGAGGCGGGGAGCCGCGGCTCCACCCGCCTGATCATCGACCCGATCGATTCGACCGCCAACTTCGCGCGCGGGATTCCCGTGTTCGCGACCCTGCTCGCCATCGAGGAGGAACACGAGGTCGTGGCGGGGATGGTGAGTGCGCCCGCGCTCTCCCAGCGTTGGCGCGCGTCCCGCGGCGGCGGAGCCTGGTGTGGCGAGAGACCGCTGCACGTCTCGAGGATCCCGACCCTCGAGGAGGCGCAGGTGTTCCACGGGAGCCTCGCGGGGGGCGAGGCCGTGCGTGCCACCCGTCGAGTTCCCGCGCTGCTCGAGCGGAGCTTCCGGCAGCGAGGCTTCGGGGACTTCTGGCAGCACGTGTTGGTCGCCGAGGGAAGCGGTGAGATCGCGATCGACCCGATCGTGAACCCCTGGGACATTGCGCCGCTGCAGCTGCTGATCGAGGAGGCGGGCGGCCGGGCCACGTCGATCCTCGGCGAGCGTTCGATCTATGCCGGGAGCCTCGTCAGCTCGAACGGGATCCTGCACGACGAGGCGCTCGCCGTCCTGCGAGACGCCTGAGAAGCCCCGCCAGTCTCCACCCGGGAGCCTCGTGCGCCCGGGATCGATCGCTCGGATCGATCGGGCCGCGCCGAGGCGTCGGCGTCGGGTCTACGGGAGCGAGCCGTTGCACGCGCGCGATGCCCTCGAGGGGCAGCAGGAAGCCCGTCGAGTCGCAGACCGCGTAGCGCTCCGGCCGAGACGAGGTGATCACGGCGTAGCGCAGCTCGCGGTCGGAGAGGGCGAGGACGTGTGCCACCAGCACCTCGCCAGTGTGCGTGTGAATGCGAACCTGCTGGCCGCATCGCTGCGCACTTGCGAGGGCTTCCTGCACCTGCATCGATGCTCCCGGTCTGGAGTCCGTCGAAGGTAGCAGCCCGCGCGGACCGCTACAGTCACAGAGGAGGTACTCGATGCCGGCTCTCGCTCTCGCCCTGGCGGGCGTCCTGCTCCTGGCGGTCCCCGCAGCGGCCGTGCAGGTTCCGCCCGAGGGAGCGTGTCCGCCCTACGCGGTGCCCCGCGGCGAGGGGCCCGTCCGAAGCGCCGAGGACCTGATTCCACCCGGCCTGGTTCCGGGCGAGGTGCTCGATCTCGACGGCATTCCAAAGCTCCGCCGCTACCTGCCCCAAGAGGTCTGGGCCCGCCGTGATGCCTTCTTCTACGAGGGAATGTCGATGGAGGTCGGCCCCTGTCACCGTCGCTATCCGGCCCCACCCTTCTTCGAGGCCGCCACGCGGGCGAACGCCGGGGTCGCCGAGATCGACGCGGAGGGCAACCTCCGCCACTACTCGGGCCAGGGTATGCCCTTCCCGATCGACTCGATCGCCGACGACGCGCCGGATGCCGGGCAGCGCTGGGCCTGGGACGTCCGCTACCGCTATCTCGGCGCAGGCTTTCGCGGCAAGTTCCGCATCATTCACCTCGAGCGTCGCGGCCGCAAGGTCGAGCGCTTTCGCGGCACGATGACCTTCCTGCCTCTCCACGGAGTGCCCGGCGAGCCGGCCGCCGAGAACCGATTCGCCTGGGCCGGCCGGTTCAGCGCTCCGGAGGTCGCGAGGGGAGTGGCCTGGAGGCAGTACCGATCCGCCGAGGCGGACCGGGACTGGAATCGCTCCGACCAGCTCTTCGTCTACGTGCCCGAGGAGCGCCGCGTTCGGCGGGCGCCACCGCGCGGAGTCGACGGCCTGTTCATGCCCTCGTACACGAGGGGCTTCGTCACGGGCGGCGGCAAGCTGATCCTGCCCATGCCCGAGACGTCGGTCTCGACGCCCGCTCCCTCGATCGCGGTCGCGGAGCACTGGCGCCGTGGCTTCGTGGGACTGATGTTCCGGCCGAACGCCTACCGGTTCAAGCTGGTGGACGTGCGCGACGTGATCGCGCCGATCAACTCGAAGGTCGATGGCTACCCGACCCACGAGGAGCGCTCGTACGGACCGAGCGGCCTCTCCCTGGCGTCGGACCGCTGGGAGATCCGGCGCGCGGTGGTGCTCGAGGGCAGGCGCAAGAAGACGGTCGGGAACCTCTATGACCTGACGCTCTGGGTCGACGCACTGACCGCCCAGCCCCTCTACCTGATCTCGCACCGCAGCCGGGGAAGGATCTTCGAGGTCGGGATCTTCATGAGCCGATTCTCGGGAGACGCCCCGGCCCCCGGAAGCTGGGATGGCAGCGGACCGGGCTTCGGCGCGCTGCTGCCCGTGGCCGAGAGCTTCTGGGTGATCGCGGACCAGAGCTGGCTGCGCGACTCGTTTGCCCTCGAGGCGAATCCGCTCAGCCCCCGATCGCGCAAGCGGGTCCTCGACTCGTTCACCCTCCAGAAGGAGGGGCGCTGAGCGCCGCACTTCTCAGGAGAACGCGGCGAAGAGCTCCTCGAAGGCCTTCATCTGGTTTCCGGCGGCGGACGAGGGGACCAGGATCGGCGTGCGCACGCCCGTCTCGAACCACGCCTCGAGGCCCTCGCGGACCTCGGCGACGGTACCGAAGAGGGTCGTATCGGCGAGCCAGCGATCCGAGAGCCGCTCGGGCACGCGTTCGCTCTCGCCCGCCTCGAGTGCCTTCTCGACGGCCTCCATCTCCTCGACGTACCCCGCTTCCTTCCAGTAGTTGCGGTAGTTCGGAAGCATCACGTACGAGGTCAGGGTGCGCCGGTTCACCGCTGCCGCCGCGGCTCGGTCCTCGGAGATGCAGGTCGGAATCATGTCTCCGATGAAGAAGTCGGGATCGGCCTGCTGCTGCGCGGGCAGGGCCGCGAGGGACCCGGCCATGTGCGAGCGGGCGGCGTTGGCGAACACGACGCCGCTCCCGATCTCCCCGGCCAGCGCCACCATGCGCCGACGCATGCCGGCCAGCACGATCGGAGGCAGGGCTCCGGCCCTGGGAACGCGGGCGATCTCACCCACGAAGTCGCGCATGTCGGAGAGTGGCTTTCCGGGTGTGATTCCCAGCCTCTGGTGAACCGGCTGGTGACTCACCCCGACCCCAAAACGAAAGCGTCCGTCCGAGAGCTCGTGGATCAGCGATGCCGTCTGCGCGAACTCGCTCACGTGCCGGGTGTAGATGTTGGCGATCGCCGTTCCAAAGGGGATGTGCCGGGTCGTGAGCGCGATCGCCTCGCACAGGCCCAGCCCATCGCCGAAGCTCGGACAGTAGATTCCCGCAAAGCCCCGACGCTCGATCTCCGAGGCGAGCTCCAGCGTGGCCTTGCGGCGGCCGGGCACTGCGGCCAGGCTGACGGCGGGAGTCTTCAGCTCACTCATCCTGCTCCTCCGGGAAGGCTTCGTACGCCCGAGAGGAGCTGCCGGAAGAGCCCTGGCAGGAGACACACCCGCGGCGCCACAAAGATCCCCTAGAATACCCACCGCCGCGGCAAAGGGGGGTCGCCCTGGTCGTCGTGGGGTGTGAGCGCTCGGGACTGCAGCCGCGGATGGAGCGATCTCGGGGGCTCGAGGGCGCGCGCTTCACGGGACGATCTCCTCGCTGTGGCGGGCCCTTCGAGTCTGTAGTTGCGGGTCGGGCTCCGCACGCCCGGTGGCTCCTGCAGGATGCTGGCATCGCTCTTGCTGCACTGGCGGCGGATTCCGAGGGGCTGGAGCGCACGTCAATGAGGATCGCGGTGCTCGGAGGTGGGCTGGCCGGACTCGCGGCCTCCCACTACCTGCTCAGAGCAGGCCACCAGCCCGTCGTGCTCGAGTCGCGCTCCACCGTGGGCGGCTACCTCGCGCCCTTCGAGTACGAGGGGCTCTCGCTCGATCCCTTCCCGCAGATCATCGGCCATCGGGACTCGGCGCTGTGCGGACTGCTGGCCGAGATCGGAATCCTCGGGAGGGCGGTCTGGAGATCCGTCGACGGGGCCCTCCTGTGTCGCGGAATGCTGCTCCCCTCGGGCTCGGCGGCGGCCGCCCTGCGCTTTCGTGAGCTGGGGCTGCTGGACCGGCTCCGAGCGGCCTTGGCGATCCTCTACGCGACCCGGATTCGCCGGTTCGGTCTCGACCTGGACACCCGCTCGAGCCGGGAGTGGCTGACTCGCCTCTCCGGCTCCCGGGTCTGGGAGCGCTTCTGGAGGCCCTACCTGCGCTCGCGCCTGGGCGAGGGCGTCGAGTCGGTTCCGGCCTACTGGGTCTGGGAGCGCCTCAACTCCGAGAGCCAGGACCGGGCGGAGCGCATGGGCTACTTCCCGGGCGGCTCGGAGGAGTGGATCAGCGAGCTGCGCGCCAGTCTCGACGAGCGGGGGGCCGTCGTGCGCTGCGGCTCGCCCGTCACGTCGATCGAGTCCTCCGGGGGAGGCCTGGCGATCGAGGTCGCAGGCGGGCACGAGCGCTTCGATGCGGGGGTCTCGACCCTTCGGCTGGAGACGCTCTCGAAGCTCGCCAGCCCGAACCTTCTCGAGGCGCTGCCGGCGCCCGGCCTCACGTACCAGGCGATGCAGAGCGTGCTCGTCGTGTCGCGCGCTCCCCTCTCGAGGTTCTTCTGGACCCAGGCGTGTGACCTGGAGCTGCCCTTCCAGGCGGTCTTCGAGACGACCCGGGTGATCCCGGTCGAGTCGACGGGAGGGCGTCACCTGATCTACCTGGTGAGCCGGTGCAGCCCCACGTCCGCGGAGTTCCGCGCGGACGAACGGGAGGTCGCCGAGCGTTCCCTCCGGGCTCTGCAAGGGGCGTATCGCGAGTTCTCTCGCGCGGATGTCGAGTTCGTGCGCGTGTTCCGGAACGCCTCGGCGCAGCCGCTGTGGCCCCTGGGGTACCTGGGCCGGAAGCCATCGCCCCGGCTGCGCTCCGGTCCCCTCTATCTCTGCTGCGAGGAGCAGGCCTATCCCCGCGAGTCGAGCTTGAGCTCGCAGGTGACGATCGCCCGCGAGGCCGTGCGGCTGCTGCAGTCCGACCTTGGCTGAGGGGCCGGGTCCGATCGGGAGGAGATTCATGTCCGCAGTGCTCGAGAAGCAGCTGGTCGTCGTGGGCTATGGGGACGCCGGCTCTCGACATCGGGTGGCCCTGGGGGAGCGGGCCGAGTGGGTCGTCTGCGGCATCGTCGAGCCCGCTCCCGCTGCGGCGGCACGAGCGCTCGAGGAGGGGCTGCGTGTCTTTCCGGATGTGGAGTCGCTGGTGGCCTCCGGTGCCGTTCCCGACGTTGCGCTGATCTGCACCCCCTCGGGTCGTCATCGCGAGGTCTGCGAGCCGCTCCTCCTGGCGGGGACGGACTGCCTGGTGGAGCGCCCCCTCGCGACCCATCCGGTGGATGCCGCAGGGCTGACCGAGCTCGCCGAGCGTCTTGGCCGGACCCTTCAGACCCTGGCCCCCTTTCGCTCGGACCCGGCGCTCCTGGAGGTGCGTCGGGTCATCGATCGCAACCAGCTCGGTCGGCTCGCCTACATCGAGGTCAACCTGGAGTGCAAGCGCGATCCCCGGTCCGACTGGCGCGGCGATCCGATGCAGTCGGGGGGCGGCGTGTGGATGGACCACGGCGCCGATGCGATCGACGCCGTCGAGACCCTGGCCGGAGCGATCGAGCGCATCCGCATGCTCGAGGAGCGCCGCCCCTCCCAGGCGGCCGTCGAGAGCGACGCCGTCGTGGAGGCCGAGCACCCCAACGGGATCCTGTCCCGCATCCACGTCTCGTGGAGCGCGCTGCCCTCCGCGCCGCTCGTGCGCTGTGCGGGCACGGCCGGAGAGATCCGGCTGGGTCTCGCGCAGACGGTTCTGCGGACCGACGAGCGCGAGCGCGTCATCGGTCACGGCTACGACGAGGCGATGGCCGTGCGTGCGGCCGTGCGCGACTTCTGCGTGGCTCGCGTGCGCGCGTCCGAAGAGGACCCCGGCGCGCTCTCGGTCGACTGGCTGCACGCCGCCTATCGGAGCCTGCACTCCGGCCGCTGGGAGATCGCCTAGGCGCGCAGGGCGATCAGCCTGTCGAGCTCCTCCCGAAGCCGCCCCAGAACCTCGTCGTAGCCGAAGCTCCCGAGCTTCTCGGCGCGGCGCTTCAGGTTGACTGCGCGCGGCCCGCACCAGAGACCCAGGTCCGCGTCGTCGGTCTCGCCGGGTCCGTTCACCCGGCAGCCCATGACCGCGATCGTGATGCGGTGGTGGCTGGCGTAGTCGGCCAGATCGCGGACCTGCTCGGCGAGCTCCACGAAGCGCTCGTTCTCGACCCGGGAGCAGGAGGGACACGAGATGATGTTCAGCCCATCCCCCAGCTCGGGCACCGATCGAAAGCGGCCCCGACGGATGTCGTCGAGGATGGCGAGGCCGATCCGCACCTCCTCGTGCTTGCGGTCGTTCGGGAGCGTCAGCGAGACCCGGAGCGTGTCGCCGATGCCCTTCGGGATCAGCTGCTCGAAGGCCCCGCGCGTCTTGATCTCGCCCCCCGGCAGCAGACCCGCCTCGGTCACACCCAGGTGCAGCGGAACATCGGGCCGCTCCGCAGCGAAGCGTTCGTTGGCATCGATGACGGCCTGGGGATCGGAGTCCTTGAGCGAGACCACGTAGTTCAGGAACCCGAGGTCGTCGAGGATCGCGCAGTGGTCGAGGGCGCAGGCGACCATCGCGCCCACCGAGTCGCCCGGAAACCGGCGCTCGTACTCCGGCGCGACCGATCCGCAGTTGACACCCACGCGCAGCGCGCAGCCGTGACGCTCCGCCACCTCGGCGAGGCCCGCGACCTTGTCGCGAATCGGTCGGCTGCGATCGTGATGATGCAGGTGGCCGGGGTTGTAGCGAAGCTTGTCGACGTGGGGAGCGACCCGCTCCGCGAGCGCGTAGTGCTCCTGGAGGTCGACGACCAATCCGACGGACGTCCGGTCGCGGAGCTCCGGAAGCGCCTGCGCATCGCGCGCGCTGTCGACCGCAATCCGGACCAGGGCCGCTCCCGCCTCGCGCAGGCGTTCCGCCTGGGCCGCGGTCGCCTGTGCGTCGCGAGTGGGCGTCGCGCACATGCTCTGGACGGGGATCGGTGCGCCGGCGCCGATCTCCACGGACCCGGCGTGCACGCGGCGGGTCGGGTTCCGGCGGGGGGGGAGCGGCACGGGCGCAAAGCTACCCTCGCGCTCAGACCGAGTCGAGTCCCCAGACGTAGAGCGGGATCTCGGCGGGGGTCTCGGCGTCTCCGAAGAGCCGCAGCGGATCGTCCGTCCCCAGCCGCTCCGGCGCCAGGATGCGGATCTGCGCCAGGGGGCCGAGGTGGCCGGGCCCCAGCGCTGGAATTCCGGCCGGATCGGGAGCCAGCGCCACCTGCGCCCGGGTCCCCGCGAGCTCCCCCAGCAGCTCCGCGACCGCCTCGGGATCTCCTCCCCACTCATGCGCCACCCCCACCAGGTCGCGACCCTTGCCGCAGACCGCATAGGCCCGCAGGGAGTCCGGCCCTTGCAACAGCCACAGCTCGGTGCGCGGGATCGAGAGCAAGGCCTGGAACTCCTCGCAGGAGCGCTCGACACCCAGAGGATGCGCCGCCAGGAGCGGAAGCAGGCGCGCCGCGTCCGACGGAGTGCCGAGCCGGGCGCGGAGCTTCGAGGGTCGCGGGCTCTGGTGGGCGGGGAGCGGCACGACCCTCTCGCGCCCGGCCGGAACGAACCCGGCCCGCCGGTACAGGCTTCGGGGCTCGCCAAAGAGGAGGGCGATCTCGGCTCCCTCGGCGCGGGCCGCCGCCAGGCAGTGCTCGACGCCCTGTCCCGCCAGGCCCCGGCCGCGCCACCGGCGACCGGTCGTCACCAGCCCGATGCCCGCGGCGCGAAGCGAGCGCCCGTAGGAGCGCAGCCGAAGCGGTCGCCATGCGACGTGCGCCGCGATCTCGCCCCCGATCCTCGCGACCCAGCGGCGCTCGGCGTTGCCGGCTCCGACCAGGAGCGGGTACTCGGCCGCGAGACCCGGCTCCCCATCGAACTCGCGATCCAGGAATCGCTCGAGCGTGGGGCCGCCGCAAGCCGTCTCCCCCGGCGACGCGTCGTCGCATGCAGGGCTCGAATCCCACTTCACTCCATGCGCTTCGGACGGCTTCTGCGGGCGCTTGAGTGCGGGGCCCCGCGGGCCGCGGACGGCGGCTCTAAAGATCGAATCCGGGCCTCCCGAACAGCGGGATGCGAACGGGCAACCGACGCGCAACATCGATCGGCCAGCCGGAGGGGCACCGCGAAGCAAGGACGCATCGCAGGGCCAGGCATCAAGGAGGAAGGGAAAGAAAATGGGTCTTCGGATCAACACCAATATTGCGGCAATCAACGCCCAGAAGAACCTGAGCAGGACCAATCTCGTGCTCAACCGGTCTCTCGACCGACTGTCTTCGGGCCTGCGGATCACGCGAGCCGGCGATGACGCCGCGGGGCTGGCGATCTCGGAGAACCTGCGCGCGCAGGTCCGCGGTCTGTCTCAGGCCCAGCGCAACGCCAGCGACGGCATCTCGATCACGCAGGTCGCCGAAGGGGCGCTGAACGAGATCTCCAACATCCTGATCCGGCTCCGCGAGCTGGCTGTGCAGTCCGCCTCGGACGGATCGGTCTCGAACACCGAGCGCTCGTTCCTGCAGAACGAGTTCACCTCGCTCCAGAGCGAGATCACGCGGATCGCCGAGAGCACCAAGTTCGGCGGCCGGAGCCTGGTCAACGGGTCGCTCTCTGCGGCCGGGAACGCGCTCACCTTCCAGGTCGGCATCTTCAACAGTTCGACGGTGGACCGGATCAGCCTGACGATCGGCAACGCGACGGCGGCCGGCCTCGGGGTCTCCTCGACGAGCGCGGCCGTCTCGACGCTGACAGCGGCCCAGGGCGCGCTGGCGACCGTCGACACGGCGCTGTCGAGCGTCTCGACGGTACGTGGCAACCTGGGTGCTGCCCAGAACCGGCTGCAGTCGACCATCAACAACCTGCAGGTGTCGGTCGAGAACATCTCCGCCGCCAACTCGCGGATCCGCGACGTGGACGTCGCAGCCGAGACCGCGAACCTCACGCGGGCACAGGTCCTCCAGCAGGCGGGGATCGCGGTGCTCGCGCAGGCCAACGTCTCCTCGCAGGTCGCCCTGACCCTCCTGCGGTAGAAGGGCGCTCCGGCCGACGATCGTAGGCTCCGACCGGGAGGCGGGCTCGCCCGCCTCCCGGCTCGGGTCGCTCCGGGCGTGACGCCTCCCCCGAGGTAGGCTGCGAACGCCAGGCCCGCGGGCTCGGGCTCAACCTTTGCGGGCTCCCGTTCGATGGGAAGGGCGTATGGGATTCCGCTCGGGCTCGATCACGTTTGGGGGACTCTCCTCCGGCCTCCCGGTCAACGACCTCATCAAGTCGCTGGTCGATCTACAGCGTCGACCGATCGACATCCTCCAGAGACAGCGGACCGACTTCCAGACCCGCTTCGATCTGCTGACCGACCTCTCGAACCGCACCCGGACCCTGCGCGACTCGCTGCGCAAGCTGGATGACCTGGCCGACAACGTCGAGAGCCAGAACATCCCCGCCTCGTCCGCGGAGTTCCGCAGCTTCACCGCGACCTCGAGCGCCCCGACGATCCTGACCGCGACCGCATCCGGGAGCGCCACGGCGTCGAACCTGCGGGTGCAGGTGACCCAGCTGGCGCAGGAGGACCGCGAGGTCTCGACCGGCTTCGCCACCAAGGACACCGCCGTCTTCAACCCCGGAGACACCCTCACGATCACGGTCGGGACCGACGCCCCGGTGACCGTCACGGTCGATGCGTCGAGCCAGACCCTCGAGAGCTTTGCCTCGGCGATCCACTCCTCGGCGGCGAACGTCAGTGCGTTCGTGCTCGATGACGGAAGCGCGGGAACGCCCTTCCGACTGGTGGTGACGGGCGCGACGACCGGCGCCGCGCAGCAGGTCAGCTTCACTGGGTCGCTGACGGGCACGCTCGCCTTCACCGAGACCCAGAACGCCCAGGACGCCCAGCTGCTGCTCGACCCGGGGGCCAGCCAGATCGCGCTCTCGAGCGCCACCAACCAGTTCACCAACGTCCTGAAGGGCGTGTCGATCGACGCCGTCAGCGCGGCGCCTGGAACCGATGTCACGGTCCGCGTCCAGACCGACATCGACTCGATCGTCTCGAAGGTCTCCGCCGCCGTGACGGCGTTCAACTCCGTCGGGGCGCTGATCTCGGAGCAATCCAAGGTCGATCCCTCCACGAACCGGGGTGGGCCGCTGCTCGGCGACAGCGTCGTCACGCGACTGCAGCGTGACCTGGGCTCCGTCCTCGCGACCTCGTTCGGGACGGGCACGATCCAGACCGCGGGCCAGGTGGGGCTGAGCCTCGACCGTCAGGGAGTGCTCTCGCTCGACGAGACCAAGCTCCGGAGCGCACTCGCCACCAGCATCGATGGTGTCAGCACCTTCTTCTCGGGCGCCGGGGGCTTCGCCGACGCGCTGCGCAACGTCGCCGATGCCTTCGTGCGACCCACGGATCCGAGCGACCCGACCGGAACCGCCAAGGGGATCCTGCTGGCGCGCATCGATGGGCAGAGCCGCGCGATCTCGGATCTCGATACACGCATCCAGCGTGCCCAGGACCGCCTGGACACCTTCGAGTCCGACCTGGTGCGCAGGTTCTCGGCGCTCGAGTCGACCATCAGCGGGATCCAGGCCCAGGGGAGCTTCCTGGCCCAGTTCCTGGGGATTCAGCAGCAGGGCTAGCGAGCGGAAGCTGCACGGGGGGGTGTACGGCCATGCAGAACAGCGTTCTCGGGACTCCACACGACGCGTACCGGAAGGCGCAGGTCACCTCGGACAACGGGCTGCGGATCGTGGTCCTGCTCTACGATGGAGCGCTCGGGTTCTGCCGCCAGGCGGAGGGCGGCTTCGATGACCCGAACCTGCGCGGAGTCGCGCTGGGACGTGCGCACGGCATCGTGAGCGAGCTTCTCGCCTCGCTCGACCATGATCGAGGCGGCGCGATCGCGACCGATCTCGACCGCCTGCTGCGCTACACGCTGGACACCCTCGTCACGGCCAACACGGGTCCGGACCGTAGGGCCCTGTGCTCGGCGATCGAGGTGCTCGACATCCTCGGGTCGGGATGGCGTCAGATCGCCGCGTCGGGGCATGGGAGCCCGCAGGTACCCTGATGGACGATCCGCGTCTGCTCGAGTGGCTGCGCGTGACCGAGGACGCCGGCGATCCGATCGCGGCGGAGGCCGGGGAGCGGCTCGAGGCGGCGCGCCTCCGGCGGGCGGAGCTCCAGCGCGGGCTGGAGAGCCACCCCCCAGGGCGGGCTCCGTCGCCCGAGCTTGCGCAGCGTCTGTGGGCCGCCGAGGAGCGACTCGCCGCGCGCACGGCGGCGCTCAAGCTCGAGCTGGCCTCGAGCCTCGAGGAGGTCCGCCGGCAACGGCAGGCGACCCGCGGATATCGACCGCCCTCGGTCCGACGGGCGAGCTTCGTGAGCCACGACGTCTGAACCCGTTGCCGGTCGGCAAGATCTGCCGACCGGGTCCGTCGACGCGGGCGCAGCCCTCTCGAGCTGTCTCCACGCGCACATCGGTGTCCGGGCACGAATGTTGCCTCTCTTCGGGCTGCGCGGCGCCCCGCCGACATCGCTCGATCCATGACGATCCTCGATCACAACCTGCAGGCCCTGCGTGAGCGAGACCCGCATCTCGCCGAAGAGCTCGCGCGCTGTGCGCCCGGAACGGATGCGGTGATCGAGTCCACCGCGTCGGGGGCCCCGACGCTGCGCGTGAAGGGGTCGCTCGAGGCGAGCGCCGTGGATCCCGAGGCGGACGGGCGAGAGGCCGCAGGGCAGTTCGAGGTCCGCATCCGCCAGGCGGGTGCGCGCCGGGTCGTGATCTTCGGCCTCGGAGTTCACACTCTCCGCTACCTGGCGCCCCCCGACGGGGGCGTGCTCGTCGTCGAGCCCACGCTCGCGGTCGCACGCAAGACTCTCGAGTGCGTCGATCTGGGCCGCGCGCTGGAGCGGGTGGACCTGGTGGTCGGACCCGACCCGGCTCCGGCACTCGCGCATCGCGTGTTCCGCGGCGAGGAGCGGGGTGTCCTGGTCTCGCACGCCGCCGCAAGAAGGCGCGCGCCCGCGCTCTTCGAGCGGCTGGCGCAGCAGTTTCCGTCGGGGGGGACCGCCAACCCGCTCGACATCGCCGTCGTCCCGCCGCTCCAGGGAGGCTCCCTCCCGGTCGCGCACGCCTGTGCGCGGGCCTTCCGGGAGCTCGGCCACCGCGTGCGCGAGGTCGATCCACGGCCCTTCTGGCCGGCCCTCCAGGAGGTCGCTCGGCTGGGGACCGATCCGCGTCTGGCCGCCCGCAGCGAGAGCCTGAGTGCGGTGCTGGTCTCGCTGATCGGGCAGACCCTGGTCTCCGGCTTCGCCCTCGACGCTCCCGACCTGGTCTTCGCGCTTGCACAGGCGCCGCTCGCCCCCGAGGCCCTGGCGGGTCTGCGCGACACCGGCATCACCACGGCGTTCTGGTTCTGCGAGGACTTTCGCGTCATGGGCTACTGGCGCGGGATCGCCTCGGCCTATGACACGATCTTCCACGTTCAGCCCGATGCCTTCTCGGGTCCGCTGCGCGAGGCCGGCGGGTTCGGGGTGCCGCTCGCCATGGGATTCGATCCGGCGACGCATCACCCGCTGGATCTGCCCCAGCGACACGACCTCTCTTTCGTCGGCGCCGGGTATCACAATCGCCGGCAGTTCCTGCCCGGGCTGCTCGACCTGGGTCTCGCGATCTACGGCACCGAGTGGCCCACCGCCGGGCCCCTGCTCGAGGCCATGCCGGAGCCCAGAGTCCGCCAGTCCAGCGAGTCCTGCAACCGCATCTTCAATGCGACTGCGGTCAACCTGAACCTTCACTCCTCGCCCTGGTGCGACGGGGTGAACCCGGTCGGGGACTTCTTGAACCCGCGTAGCTTCGAGCTGGCGGGGGCGGGCGCCTTCCAGCTCGTCGACGTGCGCAGCGAGCTGCCGCGCTACCTGGAGCCGGGCCGCGAGGTCGAGACCTTTCGCGATTTGCAGGAGTGCCGGCGCAAGGCGTGCTACTTCCGGGACCGTCCCGACGAGCGCAGCCAGATCGCCCAGGCGGCTCGGCGGAGGGCCCTCGCCGAGCACAGGTATCGCCATCGGATGGAGCAGGCGCTCGATGCCCTGCGCTCTGGACCGATCCCCCTCGCTCCGCGGCGAAGAGGCGTGGAGAGCGTCGCTGCGGTCCTGCAGGCGGCGCGAGGGGAGCCGGGTCTGTGCGAGGTCCTGAGGCGGGTCGAGCCCGAGCATCCACTCGACGAGGAGGCCGTGGCCCTGGCGATCGGAAGCGCGGAAGGACCCCTCTCTCGGGAGGAGCGGCTGCTGCTCCTGATGCGCGAGCTCGGCCGCGAGACCCGCTTCGAGCAAGCCCCGGACGAGGCCGCGTGATGGAGATCGCGATCCTCAACCTGACCCGGCTCGGAGACCTGGTCCAGACCAGTCCCGTGCTCGCCGGCCTTCACAAGCGGCATCCCGAGGCACGCATTCACCTGGTCGTGAAGCGCCGCTTCCGGGCCGCGGCGGAGCTGCTCCCCGGAGTCGACGTCCTTCACGAGATCGACGCCGACGGGCTGTGCCATACCCTGATGGATCCCGCGACCTCCTTCCTGGAGCGGTTCGCCGCGGTACGCAGCGTGGTGGACGGGCTCTGCGAGCACCCCTTCGACCTGGCACTGAACTTCACCCACTCTCCGGTGAGCGCCGCGCTGCTCTCGCTGCTCGACGTCCGGGAGATCCGCGGCTTCACCCTCGACCGCTCGGGCCAGCGGCGGGTCGCCGATCCCTGGCTCGGTCACGTGGCGACGGTGCTCGGCGCCCGGCGCCTGTCCCAGCTCAACCTGGTCGATCTCTACCTGGGCGCCGCGGGCCTGATCGGCTCGGGCCAGAGGCTCTCGCTGCGTGTCGCGCGCGACGGCTCGGAGTGGGCGCGCCAACGGCTCGACGGCGCGGGCCCGTGGCTGGCGGTCCAGCCGGGGGCCAGCCAGGGGCTTCGCGCCTGGCCCATCGACCGCTTCGCCGCCACGCTGCGCGAAGCGACTCGGCGCACGCCCGGTCTTCGCATCGTGCTGCTTGGCGTTCGCGGCGAGGCCGCTCGCGCCCGCGCGCTCCAGGCGGCCGGTCGCGATCTCGAGATCACCGATCTGGTGGGCGAGACGTCGCTCGAGGCGCTCGTCGGCGTCCTCGAGCGCGTGGATCTGCTGCTCACCGGCGACACGGGGACCATGCACCTTGCCGCAGCGGTGGGGACGCCCACGCTCTCCCTCTTCGTCGCCCACGCCTGGCCGGCCGAGACGGCGCCCTACGCGGAAGGGCACTGGGTCGTTCACTCGCGAATCGCGTGCGCCCCCTGCCAGCACCTCGTGGACTGCGGCCATCCCGCCTGTCACGACGATCTTCCGCCCGCCTGGCTGGGTCGCATCATCGAGTGCATCCTGGCGCGACGGTCGGTCTCCAAGGTCCCCGACCCGCCCCGGGCAACCCTCCTGCGAACGGCGTTCGACCCCGACGGTGTTCACGAGGTGGTGCCGGTCCAGCGTCGAGTCGCCGAGCCCTTCGACCTGATGTCGCTCGCGCTGCGCGCTGCGTTTCTCGCCGACCTCGCAGGCACTCCCGTGGACCCCGAGCGGATCTGGGCGGCGGCGCAGGAGCGCTTTGGAGTGGCGCCGGAAGATTGGCGCGCGACGCTACCTCCGGACCTCGGGAGCACGCTCTCGGAGCTCTCCCAGCTCGGGTCGCGGGGGTCCGCGCTCTCGCGCGCGCTCGAGCGAGCCGGGACCCGCGCTCCGGAGCTGCGCGTCCTCGGTGCCCGGCTCCGGGAGGTCGATCGAGCCCTTGCAGAGCAGGCGCGCCGAGAGCCCCTGGTCGCACCCCTGGTCACGTCGCTGGAGCTCGAGCTGCAGCGCCTTCCCGACGATCCCGGCTCGGATCTCGTGCAGCTCGCGCAGCTCGCCGGGACCCGCTACGCGGCACTGCAGCGCAGGAGCGAGCGGATTCGAAGCCAGATTCACGGGCCCGGGCATTCCCCCGGACCCGCAAGAGGAGACCTCGCATGATCCAGATCGAGCTCAATGGAGAGAGCCTGCAGTGGACGCCCTCGCCCGGAGATGCGCTCGGGGAGGGACTGCGAGACGCCCTGCCGCAGGGACACGTCATCTCGTCGCTGCGCGTGGACGGCGTCGACACGGAGCCGGCCGAGCTCGACGCGAGGGGCGTCTCGGGGGTGCGACGGATCCAGGTGCGCTCCGCGCGACCGCAGGATCTGGCGAGTCAAGCACTCTCCGAGACGATCGAGTGGATGGATCGGATCGCGAGCGCGCTGAGAGAGGTGTCGCGCGAGTACCGCCTGGGGGCCGAGGGTCGCGCCCGGGCCCGTCTGCCCGACGTGATCGACTCGCTCCACGTGCTCGCGAGCCTGCTGGACGGGATCGGCGCCCACCTTCCGATGGACGCCGACCGGCGAGCGGTCCTGGAGCCGCGCTGGAAGGACGCGGAGGCCTCGCTGCACAAGGCGGTCGGAGGCTTCGAGTCCGACCTGGCCTCCGGGGATCCCGTTCGGATCGGCGACCGAACGGGCCACTTCCTGCCGGCGGCGCTCGAGCGATTCCAGGGGCTGCTCCGAGAGATGCGCGGATGAGGGAACGACGCGCGCATCTGCGCTTCTGCGCACCGATTCGACTCCGGGTGCGGCAGGTCGGCGAGGCCTCTCGGGAGGAGGCCCTGCAGCGGGTGCGGGGCCGTCGCGTACCCCTTGCGCCTGCTCTCGCGGGACCGGACGACGGCTCCTCGGGGACCGACGCGAGGCTCGTCCTGGGGCTGCTGCAGCAGATCGCCGCGACGCTCGAGCGCATCGAGACGCGACTCTCACACGACGGCGAGCGCGGCGAGCCCCTGACCTGCGAGCGCGAGATCCGCCTGTCTGCCTCCGGCCTCGCCATTCCCCGGGACCGCTTCGAGGCCGACCTGGGGGACCTGGTCGAGGTGGAGCTCGAGCTTCCCGAGGACGGTATCCCGCGCATCCGCGCGTTGGCGCGAGGGGTTCGCAGCTTTCACCGCGGCGGACGCCCGTGGACTGCGCTCTCGTTCGAGGAGCTCGGTGCCGAGGATCGTGAGCGCCTCGTGCAGGTGGCCCTGCGACGCGACCTCGCCGAGCTTCGAGAGAGGCGCGCGGTGGGGCGGGCGTGAGGCTGCGGGGTCCGCGGATCCTGCTGATCGGGGGGACCTACCGCGCCCTATGTCTGCTCGAGCACCTGCTCGAGCGCGGCGAGCGCGTCGCCGCCTTCATCGGCCAGGAAGGGGGAGAGGAGCGCGACTTCTGCCCCGAGATCCTCGAGATCTGCGACCGCATGCAGGTCCCCGCACGCAGCGGACGCAAGCTCGGCGAGGAGCTGGTGCGCTGGCTGGAGGATCGGATCCGTCCGGACCTCGCAGTGGCAGTCGGCGTGAGTGCGGAGATTCCGCTGGCGATCGGCGGCAACTGCAGGCTCGGTCTGCTCGAGGCGCTGGATCACTTCCAGTCGGGAGTGAGCCCCGGGGTCACGTTGCGCCAGCGCGGTCAGGTCGTGTACGAGCGTGCCCTCGAGCCTCCCGACCGGGCGACGGACGCCGGGGACGCCTTCCTGGAGACGGTCGATGCCCTGCTGGCCGCGGTCGATCACTACCTGGACGGTCTCGGGCACAGCGGCGCAGCGACGGCGATCGCGGTGCCCTTCTCGCGCAGCCCGGCCAGCTCCGAGGTGGCTCGCGAGCTGGGCGAGAGGCCCGATCCCGGGCCGGAGACCGATCGGATCGAACGAGAGGCCGCCTTCATGCTGGGTGCCGAGCGCGTGATCGCGCTTCGCTCCGTGGGGGAGGCCTTCGAGTCGCTGCCCGTGCTGCTGGGCCTCCGAGCGGGCGACGAGATCCTCTGCTCACCGCTGGCGGCGTCGAGTGCGCTTCGCGCCTTCGCCCGCGCGGGCGTGCGAACGGTGTACGTGGACGTCGACCCGGAGCGCGGCACGCTGGACCCGCAGCGGGTCGAAGAGGCGGTCGGCCCACGGACCCGAGCCCTGCTGATCTCGCACTCGTTCGGCCAGCCCGCGCCGCTGGAGGAGCTGTACCCGCTGGCGGAGCGCCACGGACTCGAGGTCCTCGAGGATGGAGCGGGAGCGCTCGGAGCGCGCTTCGACCAGAGCCCCCTCGGCCGGGCTCCCTGTGTGTGCGTGTTCGACCTTCCGGTCGCGAGCCTGCCGGGAGGACGGCCGGCGCTGGTCACCCTGCCCGGAGCCCTCGCCGCGCTTTTCTCACCCGAGGGGGCCGTATCGCGCGCCGGAGAAGGGGCGAGCCGCCGCGCGCGGGTCGTCCTCGAGGGTTGGGAAGAGCGCCTGAGCCAGCGTCGAGCCCACGCCTCCGCGTACTCCGCGGAGCTCTCTCCCTACGACGCCTTCCGGGTGCCCATCACGCCCGATGGAGCGCTCCCGGTCTATGCGCAGTACCTCCTGCGCCTGACGCGCTTTGCGCGCACCTCGGCGGAGGACCTCTCCAAGCTGCTGCTCGACTCCGGAATCGAGACGCGCCGGATCGCGGTGCCCCTGGCGGAGCGCGATCTCGCGCGGCTCCCGGCGGCCGAGTCGATCTGCGCGAGCGGTCTGCTGCTCCCGGTGGAGCTGGATCGAGGCGTGGAGCAGCGCGAGCGCGTCCTGGAGGCGATCTTCGACTACGCGATCGGCTGACCCCGCAGGCGAGCGCGCCAGCGCTGTGTCTCCGCAACCGAGGCTCGCTCGCTCACAGGTAGGTGAGCCAGCTCTCGTACTTGCGGTCCTTGCCGCGCACCGCGTCGAAGAAGGACTGCTGGAGGGTGCGCGTGATCGGCCCGCGGACCCCGGCCCCGACCTGGCGATCGTCGACCTCTCGGATCGGAGTCAGCTCGGCCGCGGTGCCCGTCAGGAAGGCCTCGTCCGCGGAGTAGAGCTCGTCTCGGGTGAAGGGCTGCTCGATGACCTCGATCCCCTTGTCGCGCGCGATCCGGATCACGCTGGCCCGGGTGATTCCCTCGAGCACCGACGAGAGCGGGGGGGTCTTGAGTGCGCCGCGCCGCACCACGAAGAGGTTCTCGCCACTTCCCTCGGCCACGAAGCCCTGTGTGTCGAGCAGGATCGCCTCGTCATAGCCGAGCCGTGTCACCTCGCGCTTGGCCAGGATCGAGTTGACGTACTCGCCGCAGGTCTTCGACTTGGTCATCGAGGCGTTGGGATGATGGCGGGTGTAGGACGAGACCTTGGCGCGGATGCCGCGCTCGAGGCCCTCCTCGCCCAGGTAGGCGCCCCAGGGCCACACGATGACGGCGACGTGGACGGGGTTGTCGGTCGGCAGGAGCCCCATCGCTCCCTCGCCCAGGAAGGCCAGGGGGCGGATGTAGCCCTCCAGCAGCTGATTGGCTCGCAGCGTCTCGAGCACCGCCCGTTCGAGCGTCTCGGGACCGAAGCCCAGCTCGATCTCGACGATCCGGGCGGAGCGAGCGAAGCGGGCGATGTGCTCCTGGAGCTGGAAGACGGCGGAGCGACCGTCGTCGCAGCGGTAGGCTCGGATGCCCTCGAACACGCCGAGCCCATAGTGCAACGTATGCGTCAGGATCGAGATGCGCGCCTCGTCGAAGGGGACGAAGCGCCCGTCGAGCCAGACCTGCTCGGTCTTTTCGACCGCCACTACTTCTTCCTCGCAAACCCGAAGAGTCCACCGCCGCCCTCGCCGCGGCCGGGCTTCTCGCGACGCATCTGCGCCAGCCTCAGCTCGCGGCTCGCCTCGACGTGCTTCGGATCGAGCTCCAGGACCTTGCGGAACATTCTCTCCGCTAGCTCGGTGTCTCCGCAAGCCCTGCGCTGGAGGCCGAAGAAGTAGAAGCAGGTGGCGGACTGGGGCGCCAGCCGGATCGCCTGCTCGAGAGAGGCCTTGGCCCCCGCGCGCACCTCGTCATCGTCGGGGCTCACCAGCATCTGGGTCCAGCCGAAGTAGGCGTGAAACTCTCCCTCGTCCGCATAGAGATCGAGCGCCTGGCGAAAGTGCTCGAGGGCTCCCGGATAGTCCCGCTTGCGGAAGAGGGCCTCTCCCTTCTGGAACTGCATCTCCGCCGCCACGACCTGCGTGGCGGCGGGGCCTTCTCCTCCCCCCGAGCGAGCGCGCAGGGCCTCGCAGTACGCTCGCCTCTGCTGGGCATCGCAGAGCGTATCGTGCGCCTCCGACATGCGCGCGAAGAGATCCGCCGCAACGGCCAGGGTGTGCTCGTCCGTGCTGCGGATCCGGTCGGGGTGGAAGCGCTTCGCGAGCTCGAGAAAGGACTTGCGAATCTCGGCGGTCCTGGCGTCCTCGGAGACCCCGAGAATCTCGAAGTAGCTCTGGTCGCGCGTGGCCTCGAGCCGCTCCTCGAGGCTGGCGAGCGAGACCTCGGCCTCGCTCTCGGCGCGCCTCAAGGGCACGGCGCCGATCAGGGCCAGCGCCAGCAGCGGGCGGGCGTGGTTCACGGCGAGCTGCTTCAGGGTCGCCGTGCCGTCGAGATCGTCGAGGAGGGCTGCATAGATCGAGACGTGGGCTTCCGACTCGTCGAGGGATACGTCTTCTCGAAAGAGGGGACGCTCCCGGAAGGCCGCGAGGGCCCGCTCGGCGCGGGCCGAGCTCATTCTCTCCACGCCGCGCAGGATCGTGCGCCTCGCACTCCAGCCCTCGAGGCTCGAGGCCTGGGTCAGCTCGGTCACGTCGGGGGAGCGGGTCGCCTCGCCCTCGGTCCAGGTGAAGAGCTGCATCAGCTTCTCCTCCGCCTGGTCTGCCAGCGCCGCGTCGAGCTCCTCGCGCGTGAGGGCGCCGAGATCGACCAGGACCTCGCCCTGGCGCTTGCCATCCGTCTTGAGGCGGCGAACCGATTCCTCGAGATCCTCGGCGCCGATCCGCTCATGGGCGGCGAGCCTCTGCCCCAGGCACTCCCGCGCCAGGTTGGAACGGATCGACGTCGGTCGGCCCTTGTCCAGGATCAAGACCTTGAGCCTCCGCCCGCGCCGGAACTCGAGCGCCCCCGAGTAGCCCTCCTGCATCGCCTCCCAGAGCACCTCGGGGACCGTCCTGTCTGCGAGCGAGACGCCCGCCGTGTCGGTCGTCGAGCCCGCAGCGGGCGGACGCCCCAGGTGGCGGCGAAGCTGCTTCTCGAGATCGGAGCGGCGGAAGGGCTTGTCGAGGAATGCCTGGGCGCCCAGGTCCACAAGCTCCTTGCCGTGGCTGCGGCTCTTGAAGACCCCACTCATGACGACGACGGGGAGCGACCGCGTCGCCTCCCGGTCGCGCAGCCAGGCGAGCACCGAGCGGCCGTCTCGACGCGGCAGGAGCAGGTCCAGGAGGACCATCCCGGGGACCTGGCGTTGCAGGCTCTGGACCGCGGCGTCGCCATCGTGGACCGCCTCCACCGGGTAGCCTGCCGCCTCGACCGCGCGCACGAGAGTCCGCGTGAGGGCCTTGTCGTCGTCGACCACCAGAACCTTCTTCGACACATTTCCCCCGGGCCAGAGCTTCCCCGGACGCGTATCGGCAGCTCGCAGGCGGTGCCTTATCGGCTCGTCTTCTGGCCGCGCAGGGCGCTCGGATAGGGCGGCCGGGCCACCCCGGCCTCCGTGATGATCGCCGTCACCAGGTCCGCCGGGGTCACGTCGAAGGCGGGGTGCAGCGCGGTCACGCCCGCGGGAGCGATCCGTGCGCCGCCCAGCTGCAGAACCTCGTCCGGGGAGCGCTCCTCGATCGGGATGGCCGCGCCGTCCGGGGTGGCCAGGTCCACGGTCGAGAGGGGCGCCGCAACGTAGAAGGGGAGGGCATGGCGCCGGGCGAGTACCGCCAGCGGGTAGGTTCCGATCTTGTTGGCCACGTCGCCGTTGGCCGCGATGCGATCGGCGCCGACCACGACCAGGTCCACGTCTCCGCGCTGCATCAGCGCGCCGGCCATCGAGTCGGTGATCAGGCGCACGGGGATGCCATCCTCTGCGAGCTCCCATGCCGTCAGGCGGGCACCCTGCAGGAAGGGCCTCGTCTCATCCGCCAGGACCGAGCCCAGTCGTCCCTCTCGATGGGCGGAGCGGACGACTCCGAGGGCCGTGCCGTAGCCCGCCGTCGCCAGGGCGCCCGCGTTGCAGTGGGTGAGCAGACAGGCGCCCGGGGGGACCAGGGGGGCGCCCGCGTCGCCGATGGCTCGACACGTCGCGAGGTCCTCCGCGACGATCTGCGTCGCCAGCTCGCGGGCGGTCTGGCGCACGGCATCCGCGGGCTGGCCGCGGGCCAGGAGCGCCCGCAGGGCGCCCTCGACCCGGTCCAGCGCCCAGGACAGGTTCACCGCGGTCGGCCGCGTCCTTCGCAATCGCGCGCAGATGCGGTCGAGCGCGGGCCCCAGCTCCGCTGCCGGAGCGCGCGCCAGCTCGATCGCGACACCCATGGCGGCGGTGTCGCCGATCGCCGGCGCTCCACGCACCACCATGTCTTCGATGGCCCGGGCGACCTGCTCCCCGGTCTCGAGCCGGAGGTAGCGCTTCTCCAGGGGAAGGACGCGCTGATCCAGCAGCTCGATGCCCTTCCCCGCCCAGCGCAGGGTGTCGAAGCTCACCGGGACCTCCCTCCGCCTCGCAGCAGCTTGTCCACGATGCCCCGCACCGCGTCCGCTCCCTCGGGACCCAGCCGGTCTTCGAGCTGCTCTTGCAGGCGATCGGTTGCCAGGTAGGTCGCAGCCACGTCAGCGGCTGCGGTCCGATCCAGGCGCACCCGCGGTCGCGAGATGGTGCCGCCGATTCCCGCAATCGGGATCACCTTCTGGCGCCCGCGTGTCCCGCCTGCCAGGGCCGCGTCGAGCTGGGGCCCGATGACCAGGCGGCCGCGCAGGTCCAGTGCACCATCCCAGAGGCCCACGCTGCCGGCCAGCTCGAGCCGCGCATCCCGCTGGACGATGGTCAGGTCATCGGTCCGCAGCGAGCCGTCACGAATTGTCCAGGTCGCGCTCAGCCGGTCGAAGCGCTCGTCGAGGTAGCGCGAGGGATCCCGGTCGCGCATGCGGGCCACCAGCAGCGGAAGCGCGGCGAAGGCGCCGAGCGCCTCGCGGGCGATCGAGAAGCCTCGAACCCGGCCCTGGTCGATCTGGATCGAGCCACTCCCGCGAAGCCGGCGCATTGGCGCCGAGAGGGCGTCCTGGAGCTCTGCGTGCAGGTTCAGCGTACCTTCTGCCTCGTCGCGGCCCAGGAGCCCCGCGACCCAGGCCCCCAGGTCCGTGCCCTCGGTGCCCAGCGTCAGATCCAGATCCCCAGTGGCGAGCTGGTAGTCGACCTGGGCCGTCAGGCGCTGGTCGGCCAGCTCCACGTCCAGCGGGCCCGCCCGCAGCCGATCGCCGAGCCCCCGCACGGGTCCAGTGGCGCGTGCGCGTCCCTGCTCGAGCTCGACGGAGACGCCCTCGAGGATCGCCTGGCCGTCGAGGCGCAGGGGCTCCGGCGTCACGCGCAGCTTCTCGATCTTCAAGCTCCCCTCGAGATCCGAGAGCATGGCGGGCAGCCAGGCCCGAAGCGCAGGAAGCGAGACCCCGGCTGCGCCCAGCTCCACCCAGAGGGGGTCGAGCTGGACGCTGAGCGGGATCTTCGACTCGGCGAGCTCGAGCGTGAGCCCGTCCAGCCGCTCCGGAGGCAAGGCTCGCGGCAGTGGACCTGTCAGCCGGAGCTTCTGTCCCGGGACCTTGTGCAGGCTCTCGCCCACCTGGAGTGCTGTGCCGGTCAGGTCGACCGCGAACGACTCCCCGAGGCGTGCCTGGACGGGGATCGGGCCCGCCAGCTCCAGGTCTCCGGATCGGAAGTCCTCGATCCGAACCTCCAGGTCGGCTCCGCCCGCCGCCACGGCTCCCTGCTCGACCTCGAGGTCGAACGATCCCTCCGCGGTGCCCCGGACCTGGAGCACCACGCCCAGTCGTCGGGCGAGCGGGTCGAGGCCGATCTCCTCGACCTCTCCCCTCAGGGCGATCCTGGGGCTCCCCTGGCCCAGGCCGGTCAGATCGACCTGGAGGGACTTCAGACGGGCCAGGCCCGGCAGGCTGGCACGCGCCTCGATGCGCGCGCTCCCGTCCAGGTGGATCTCGCCCTCGGCCTCGAGCTCCTCCACCTTCCAGTCGCCGGCCCGCAGGCTTCCGCCGCGCACCCGGATCGACTGGATCGCGAGGTGGGGGCCGGATCCGGCCGCGGACGCGTCGCTCGGGGGAGGGGCCTCCGGGGTGGCGAGGGGCTCGGAGGACGGGCTGGCGGTGCCATCCGGGGGGCCGGGCGCGAGCCGCGGAGCGACCGGAAGGCCCTCGGCATCGACCTCGAGGGTGAGGCGGGGCGCGTCGATCTCGAGCGTGCGGACCACCACCTGCCCGTAGAGGAGGGGCAGCAGTGCGGGCCGGAGGACGATCCGATCGGCCTGGAGCAGGGGCGGGGCGCCGGCTCGCGGGTGATCGCTCGCCACCCGGATCGATCCGACCCGCACGCGGGGCGTCGGCCAGAGGCCCAGCTCCATCTCGCCCAGCTCCACGGCCCGGCCCAGGCGCTGTGAGAGCGCTGCCTGGAGCGGAGCTCGAAGCGCATCGGGACGCAGCAGCAGCGCGGCGGCCGAGAAGAGCACGACCCCCAGCAGGAGGGCCAAGCCGAGCAGCCACCACAGACGCCGCATGCTTCCCAGCCTAGGTCGCCGGAGCCCGGCGGTGCCAGTCCGTTCGGGCCTGGTAGGCGGCGCCGACCCGAAGCAGCAGCGCCTCGTCGAGCGGCCGGCCGATCAGCTGGAGACCCAGCGGGAGGCCCTCGTGGGTGAACCCGCAGGGAACCGAGAGCGCGGGGAGCCCCGCAAGATTGACGGTCACGGTGTAGGCGTCGGACAGGTACATCGTGAGCGGGTCGTGCGTTCTCTCGCCGAGGGGCCACGCGGGGCCGGGGGTGGTGGGGGTTGCGAGCAGGTCGCAGGACGCGAAGGCGCGATCGAAGTCGCGCCGCACCAGCGTGCGCACGCGCTGCGCCTTTCGGTAGTAGGCATCGTAGTAGCCCGCCGAGAGCACGTAGGTCCCGAGCAGGATGCGTCGCTTGACCTCGGCGCCGAAGCCCTCGGAGCGGGTCTTGCGGTACATCTCCTCGAGGGAGCGCGCCTCGGCGCGATAGCCGAAGCGCACCCCGTCGTAGCGCGACAGATTGGAGGACGCCTCCGCGGTACACAGAAGATAGTAGGCGGCGATTCCGAAGCGGGTGTGAGGCAGGGAGACCGGCACGACCCGGGCTCCCGCCTGCTCGAGGACGGAGATCGCCTGGCGCGTGCACTCGATCGTCTCGCTCTCTCCGCCCTCGAAGAACTCGGCGGGGAGGCCCACCCGCAGGTTCTCGAGCGAGCCCTCGAGCTCCCGGACGTAATCGGGAACCGGTGCGGGGAGCGACGTGGAGTCGAGCGGGTCGTGCCCTGCGATCACGCCCAGCAGCAGGGCCGCATCTTCGACGCTGCGTGCGAGGGGACCGATCTGGTCCAGCGAGCTCGCGAAGGCGACCAGTCCGTACCGCGACACCCGCCCGTAGCTGGGCTTCAGTCCGACGACCCCGCACAGCGCCGCGGGCTGGCGGATCGAGCCGCCCGTGTCGCTGCCGAGGGCCGCGGGCACCTCGCGCGCCGCGACCGCCGCGGCGCTGCCCCCGCTGGAGCCGCCGGGCACCCGCTTTGGATCCCAGGGGTTCGCGGTGGCGCGGACGCTCGAGTTCTCGGTCGAGGAGCCCATCGCGAACTCGTCCATGTTCAATGTTCCGAGCACCACCATCCCGGCCTCTCGCAGTCGGCGAACGACGGTCGCATCGTAGGGAGCCTGGAAGCCCTGCAGGATGCGCGAAGCGCAGGTCGTCGCGAAATCTTTCGAGCACAGGATGTCCTTGACGGCGATCGGGAGGCCGTGCAGCGGACCCCGCTCGGCTCCGCGCGCGCGCGCGGCGTCGGCGGTGTCGGCCTCCTCGAGGGCCGCCTCGGCGCGCACCTCGAGGAAGGCGCCGATCGATGCGTCGACCTTCGCGATCCGGTCCAGGCTCGCCTGGACCGCTTCTCGGCAGCTCGCGCGACCCTCGGCGATGCGGTCGCGGAGCTCGATGAGTCCGAGCTCTGCGAGGTCGCTCACTCCAGGACCCGGGGGACGACCAGCGACTCTCCGTCGTGCCGGGGGCTGTTGCGCAGCACCTCGTCGCGCGGAAGCACGTGGTCGACGCGATCCGGTCGAAGCGGAGTCGCGGCGTCGATTCCGTGCGAGGTGACGGGCACGTCGTCGGTATCGAGCTCGTCGAGGAGCGCGACGTACTCGAGGATCGCCTCGAGGTCGCGGCGCATGGCCTCGACCTCGCCCTGGGACAGGTCGAGCTGCGCGAGTCGCGCCAGGCCGCGCACCGCCTCGGCCGTGATCGTCATCCGCGCCGCAGCCTAGCAGCCTGGGCGTCCGCCGCTACCACCGTCGTGGCGCTCGCGCGGCGGGTCCGGTCCGGTCGCGAGGTCCGGGCCGGAGCCCTGGCCCGGATCGAGGGGATCGCGGAAGAACTGCCAGCCGAGCTTGCCCACGCGGATCCGGTGCCAGGCGACGGAGCCCGGAAGCGCCTGCGCACAGGCCCACTGGATGGCCCGGCCGCGCCGCCAGGCGCGAGTGTCGCTCGGCGGCTCCACCCTCGCCCGGCGCACGCGCTCCGGCTTCGACAGCCGCCTCACCCGTCCCGCCCGCTCCAGACGCCGCTCTCCGCCGCGGGGACCGAGCTCGTGGTAGCGCAGGTCGAGCCGCCAGACGCGGTAGGCGAGCTCTCGCAGACGCAGGTCGGCGAGGCTCCGGGCGCCTCCGTCGGCGATGACCCTCCCGCCCTCGCGCTCGAGCTCGGCGCGATCCCGAGGGTCCGGCACCTCGGCGCGTACGAGCTCGCGCTTGGCGATCCAGTCCACGCGATCCGAGAGAGACTCCGGCGCCGATTCGAGGCGGTCGAGCGTCTCCTCCCAGTCCCGCAGCACGCGGGCCTTCCAGATCTCGAGGGGTGCCGGGTCGTGCGAGAGCGCCTGGCGCACGGCCCGCAGGATCCGGCGCTGGAGCTCGAGCGCGCTCGCGCGCGTCCCGTCTCGCAGATCGAGCCGCATCCCCAGGTTCACGTCGCGCGAGAGCTCCCGGAGCGCCTCGAGGGGGTCGGCGAGCTCGGGCCAACAGATCGGCTCGCGCGACTCGATCGCCTCGATCACGAGCGCGGTCGTCCCCACGCGCAGGGCCAGCGCCCACTCGCAGAGGTTCGCGTCCCCGATCATCAGGTGGAGCCGGCGAAAGCGGGCCAGCGCGGTCCAGGGTCGGAAGAAGAGGTCGCGCACCTCGTAGATCGGACGCTCGCTTCCCGACGGGAAGATGCGCGAGACGGCCCGCAGGAAGGGAGGCCGCTGCGCGAGTCGAAGCAAGGGGCCGCCGTCGAAGACGGTTGCGCCGGCGCCACAGAAGAGGTTGCGCGTGACCAGGTGAGCCGTGAGCGAGCGTCGGAGCGCGCGAAAGTGGAAGCGATTATACACTGCGGAGTGTAGTGTCAGCAGGGGGTAGAGGGGCGCGCCCAGCCACTGCGCGTAGCGCGCCAGGTTTCCGGGATGCAGCTGGATCTCGTTGACCCGGTGCTCGATCCAGCGCAGCAGCCGACGCGAGCGGACCGAGCGCACCAGCGCCAGGAGCGCCACGCTGACCATGACCACGAGCGCGGCGACCACGAGGCCGACCAGCAACAGCAGCTGGGAGGCCACGACCCAGGCGACCACCGGCGCCGAGACGAGCCACAGCGCCGCCCAGACCGGTGCGAAGAGCCCCCGCAGGAGCCAGGGCGAGCGGTCGTCGACCCAGTAGCTCTCGTGGGACCCGAAGGTATGCCCCGCGCTGTCGACGTTGTTCTTGCCGATCCGGACCTCACCCCGGTACCCGCTGCGTTGCAGGTCGGCGGTGGCGTCCTCGGCGAGCTCCTCGGCCAGCTCATCCTTGGCTCGCTCGTACTCGACGAGCGTATAGGGATCCCGGCACTCGGGGCTCGCCATCTCGAGGAGCCCGTCCTCGTAGTCCTCGGCGGTGGCCTCGTAGTGGAACGAGCCGCCGTTTCCGAGGAAGAGCCCCCCCTTGGAGCGCAGGGGCGACAGTGCGGCGGGCAGGCTCGGTACGCGCCTGCGCAGCGCGGCCTCGAGCCGGGGGTAGATCGCCAGGTTCGTCGGTCGCTCGCTCTCCCCGCGCGCCGGGTGGTAGATGACTGCGTACTCCGTCTCGATCCCGAATACCCGCTCGCGCATGAGTCCCCGCAAACTATAGTCTCGCCCGTGCAGGTCGTCGTTCACTATGCCGAGGTGGGACTCAAGGGGCGCAACCGGCGCCGCTTCGAGGATCGGCTGGCGGCGAACCTGGCGCGCTCGCTGCGGGGCCTGGCGGAGGCCTCGGTCCACTGGCGCTACGGCCGGTTGCTGGTCGAGGTTCCGGAGAGCGCGCCGGAGGAACGCGTCCTGGACCGGCTCGCTCGCGTGTTCGGTGTGGCCTACCTGTCGCGCGCGACCCTCTGCGAGCCGACCTGGGAGGCGATCGAGCGGGGGGTCGACGCGCGCGTCGAGGGGGCCGAGTTCGAGAGCTTCGGGATCCGGGCGCGCCGCTCGGATCGCTCCCATCCCTTTCGCTCGCGCGACCTCTGCGAGCGCCTCGGGGCGCGGATCGTCGAGCGAACGGGCAAGCGGGTCGACCTGACCTCGCCCGATCTCTGGATCGAGATTCACGTGCTCTCGACCGAGGCCATCCTGCTGCACGGTCGGATCCAGGGCCCGGGAGGGCTGCCGGTGGGCTCGAGCGGATGCGCCGTGTCGCTCATGAGTGGTGGGATCGACTCCCCCGTCGCCAGCTGGATGGCGCTCAAGCGGGGCTGCAAGCTGGAGTACGTGCACTTTCACTCCGCGCCCTTCACCAGCCTCGCCTCGCAGGACAAGGTCCGAGAGCTCGTGGCGAGCCTGGGTGCCTGGTCCGGGCCGGCGCGGCTGTGGCTGGTGCCCTTCGGGGAGCTGCAGCGCCGCCTGGTGGCCGAGGCGCCGGCCGCTCCCCGCATCGTGCTCTACCGGCGCTTCATGCTGCGAATCGCCCAGGCGCTGGCGGAGCGCGTGCGGGCGCGAGCGCTCATCACCGGAGATAGCCTGGGCCAGGTCTCGTCCCAGACGCTCGCCAACCTCGACACGATCGGACGGGCTGCTACGTTGCCGGTGCTCAGACCCCTGGTCGGTCTGGACAAGGCCGAGATCGTGGAGCGCGCCCGGGCGATCGGGAGCTTCGAGATCTCGATCGAGCCGGACGAAGACTGTTGCAGCTACCTCATGCCGCGACGGCCCGCGACCTGGGCGAGTCCCCTCGAGATCGACGAGATCGAGCGAAAGCTCGATGTCTCCGGCTGGGTCGCGGAGGTGCTCGAGCAGGTGAGCCACGAAAGGATCTTTCCAAGCGAATGACGGAAGAACTCTCGAGCTTCGAAGACCTGGATCCCGACATTCGACGGGGAATCGAGGAGCTCGGCTGGACCGAGCCCATGGAGGTGCAGCGCCGCGTCATCCCGGTCATGCGTTCCGGAGGCGATCTGATCGTGCAGGCCATCACCGGCAGCGGCAAGACGGGAGCCTTTGGAATCCCGATCGCGGAGTGCATCGATCCGAAGCTGCGCGCGATCCAGGCCCTGGTGCTGGCCCCGACCCGTGAGCTCGGGATCCAGGTCGCCCATGAGGTCGAGGTGATCGGACGCCACAAGGGGATCGAGACGCTGCCGATCTACGGGGGAGTCGCGTACGGCCCCCAGCTCGAGGGCCTCGAGCGCGGCGCGCAGGTCGTGGCGGGCACCCCGGGGCGGATCCTCGATCACCTCCGCGCCGGACGCATGAAGCTCGATCGCCTGCGCGTGATCGTGATGGACGAGGCGGACGAGCTCCTCTCGCTCGGGTTCTGGCCCGACATGAAGGAGATCCGCTCCTTCCTTCCCGCTCGACGCCAGAGCGGACTCTTCTCGGCGACGATCCCCGAGCGGGTGCGGTCGCTGGCACGCGCGTTCCTGAAAGAGCCCGAGTTCATCTCGCTGGTTCCCGAGGGTGCGCGCAGCCCCGACGAGATCGAGCACCTCTACTACCTGGTGACAGCGCAGGAGAAGGACGCGTCGCTGCTGCGCATCCTCGAGTACGAGAACCCGGACTCCGCGATCATCTTCTGCAACACGCGGGGGGATGTCCGCTTCGTCTCCGCCTTTCTGCAACGCAACGGCTACGACGCCGACATGATCCAGGGCGAGATGTCCCAGGCGGCCCGCGAGCAGGTCATGGGACGCATCAAGGCGGGCGAGCTGCGCTTCCTGGTAGCGACCGACGTGGCCGCGCGGGGAATCGACATCTCGGATCTCTCCCACGTCATCTCCTACGCCACGCCCGATTCGCCCGAGGTGTACCTGCACCGCACCGGCCGAACCGGTCGCGCGGGCAAGACCGGCACCGCGATCTCGCTGGTCTCGGGGCTCGACATCGGCAACTTCCGCAACCTGCAGCTGGTCAACAAGATCCAGATCCGCGAGATGCCGCTGCCGGAGGGAGACGCGGTCGCGGACCGGATCGCCAAGCGTTTCGAGGCCCACCTCGAGCGCGATCTTCGCGGGCTCGGAGAGCGCGAGCGGAGGCTGCACGAGGAGCGCATGCTCCCGGTGATCGAACGGCTGGCGGCGACCGACGAGGGACGGCGCGACCTGTCGGCGCTGCTCTTCCACTACCTGCGCGAGGAGGCGTCCGACCCCGCATCGCCCCACGTGGAGCCGGCTGGGCCCCCGCCCGAGCCTCGCTCGTCTTCGGCCCCCTCCTCCGCCTCGAGCTCCGCCTCGGGGGGTGGGGCGGCTTCGGGCGGTCGTCCGGAGCGCAAGCCTGGCGAGGAGCCGCGGCGGCGACGGCGCCGCCGGAGGACTCGCAGCGCAGGCCGGGGAGGCCCTTGAGGATCGCCTCGGCGGCGGGCGCCCTGGCCGGCTGCTGGCTCGTGACGGCCTGTCTCCAGCCTCGAACCGACCGTGGGAGCGAGCTCGACCAGGCCCTCCAGGCTCTCGCCGCCGCCGGGTACGAGTTCGAAGCGGACGTGCGCTTTCGCTCCGATCGCTACGGCGTCTGTCAGGGCCTCGCGTGCGCCGATCTGCGCGTCGAGCGCAGCCGCCGCACGATCACGCTCGCACCCGAGGCGTTCTCGAGCGACGCGCGTCTGCGGGCGACCCTCCTCGAGATCTGGGGCCGCTACCGGGAGCCGCGATCGGGCTCCGTGCGGGACCTGGCACGGAGCGCCCTGCGCGTGCTCCAGGAGGGTCCGCGCGTCGGGATTCGCGACGTCGCGCTGCGGCGCCTGGCCCATCACACCTATCGGCAGCTCTACGAGCGCCTCTCGGGAGCGGAGCGCCAGGGCCTGCCGGATCCCGAGACGCTGCCCTTCCCCTGAGGCCTCGCACACCGAGCGCGAGCCGCGCCCGACACCTCAGGCAGCCGGGTCGACCTCGCTCGGGAGCGAAGGCGCGAGGACCCTCTCCAGCGGTGTGCCGCGACCCCACTCGAGCGCGCACGTCGAGGCGTCGAGCCTGAGGTTGCGCGCGTTGCCGTCGGCCATGCTCGGCGATACCACTCGCATGCGGCCGGCGCGCAGCTCCAGCTGGGCGGCCTCGCCGTCGGCACTGGCGACGAGCAGGCTCCCCGTCGCCTGCAGGTAGTGCGCGCGCCGCTGCACGTGGTCGAGCGCGGCTGCAAAGCTGCGGGTCCGTAGGAGCACGTCCGAGACGAGGACGCGGGCGGGGAGCGCCGTGCGCGGACCCGAGTCGAGACAGGCGACGGCGATTCCGCAGCCGTTGACGCCCGCCAGCGCGCTGGCGAGCGGGGCGCAGGTGAGCTCTGCGCTCGGGAATCCACCCGCGTCGGGTCGCGTCGTCCGAATGATGCAGTCGAGCCCTGCCGGGGGAGCGACCCTGGCTTCGATCGCCCCGTCCTTGGCGAGCGCGCGTACCGTCCCGCGCCACACGGACTCTGCGAGCACGAGCGCAGCGACGGGCAGGTCGCAGTTCCAGGCGATCCCCTGGAGCCGCTCGTGGAGCTGCGGAGCGAAGCGCGAGAGGGATCGCCCCACGCCTCGCTCCGCCCCTCGCAGCTCCTGGCGCCAGCGTAGGGCGCCGCGAGCTCCGCGGAGCGCCGCGATCGCGTCCCGAATCTCGGTCGGCAGCCGCTGCGCCTGGATCCTCCCCTGGTCGCGAGGGGCGCCGCGGGTTTCGAGCATCGCGGGCGCAGGGTAGGGAGGCGGCGCGTGACGTGTCAATCGATCCCGGCCCCGCCGCGCTCGTTCGAACGGCGCGGAGCGACCCCTGGATGGGTCTTCGAAGGCTCGCTCGACATCGCTACCCTTGCGGAGCGCCCCTGCTACCTTGGGTCCGTGGCGAAGCTGCGCGTCGGTATCCTCTTCGGGGGGCGCTCGACCGAGCACGAGGTCTCGGTCGCCTCGGCGACGACCGTCTACCAGGCGCTGGATCCCGCGCGCTACGCGCCCGTCTTGATCGGGATCGACACGCTCGGCTGCTGGCACTTGGCCTCGGCCTCGAGCGGGCTCCTGCCCGAGGACCTCTTCGAGAGCCCCGCCGCGCAGCGAGTCGAGCCCACGCTCACTCGGGACCTGGGGCTCTCGCTCGATGTGGTCTTTCCCGTCCTGCACGGCCGCTTCGGCGAGGACGGGGCGCTCCAGGGAATGCTCGACCTGGCGGGGGTCGCCTACGTGGGCTCGGGCGTCCTTGCGAGCGCCGCCGCCATGGACAAGGTGGCCACCAAGCGCCTGTGCCGGGATGCGGGCATCCCCGTCGTGCCCTGCCTGCACGAGTCGCGGCGAGAGCTGGCCAGGGACGCGGCGCCCTTCGTCGAGAGGGTCGAGCGAGAGTACGGCTATCCCGTCTTCGTGAAGCCCGTCAACACCGGCTCCTCGGTGGGCATCTCGCGGGCGCGAGATCGCGAGGAGCTGCGCCGAGCGCTGGCCGACGCGGGTCGCTACGACCTGGCCGTGCTCGTCGAGCCGGCGCTCGACGCGCGCGAGATCGAGTGTGCGCTGCTGGGCGGCGACGTTCCCGAGGCCTCGCTGCCGGGCGAGATCCGCACGCGTCGCGAGTTCTACGACTACGAGGCAAAGTACGTGAGCGAGGAGACGGAGCTGGTGCTGCCCGCTCCGATCGACGAGGCGACGACCGAGCAGCTGCGGGATCTGGCGGTGCGGGCGTTCCGGGCGCTGGGCTGCTACGGGCTGGCGCGCGCCGACTTCTTTCTCGAGCGGCAGACGGGTGCGCTCCGGCTGAACGAGCTCAACACCCTGCCCGGAATGACTCCCGACGGCAGCCTCTACTGGCGCGCCTGGGAGGCCTCCGGCGTCGCTCTCCCCGAGCTGATCGACCGCCTGATCGAGCTGGCGCTCGAACGCCAGCGGGAGCGCGCGGGGCTCGAGGTCCGCTACCGCAGCCGCTGATTCCCCCGCTCCCGGCTTCGGGCGCGTGGGTCCGGCGCGGGGAGCTCTGTCGGGCGGGCGAGGTTAGTGCGGGCGGATGCTCGCCGCGCCCGGGGCCATGGCCTCGAGCACGTTGGCGCGCGCGCCGAGGGTGTGCGCGATTCCCGAGAGCAGCGCAAAGGCGCGCGAGACCAGCACGAAGTCGATCGGAACCTTGACGATGGGGTTGTCGCGGATCGCCTCGAAGAGCTCGTCGGTCATGTTCTCGGTGGACTCGCCGTCGAAGTGGTGGCTCTCCGAGCCATCGATCATGCGCCGCGCGATCTCGATGTAGGTCTGCTTCTCGCCCGTCTCGGTCGCGAACCCGAGCTCGTCGAAGGCGCGAATCATCGACGCCTCGTTGAAGGTCATCATCGAGAACATCAGCTCGAAGAGGCCGAGGCCGAAGCCCGGCGACAGCTCCTTGGAGAGCCCGAAGTCCATCAGCACGAGCTGGGGCCCGGGTCGAACGAAGAGGTTTCCGGGGTGGGGGTCGGCCTGAAAGAACCCATGGGCCAGGATCATGCGCGTGTAGATCCGCAGCAGCGCCTGGCTGACCTCCTCGCGCGAGATTCCCGCGGCATCCAGGGCCTGGACGTCTGTCGGCTTGATGCCCCCGACGAGCTCCATCGTGATCACCCGATGGGTACACCACTCGCGGTGGGCTCTCGGCACCACGACGGAGTCGTCCTTCGCGAACATCTCGGCCACGCGCGCGGCGCTCTCGACCTCGCGGACGAAGTCGAGCTCCAGGCTCAGGTGGCGCTGGAGCTCGTCGAGCAGCGGCAGGAGCGCGAGGGGCTGGGGGTCGAAGTACTCGTAGATGCGACAGACCCGCCGCACGCTCGAGAGATCCGTGCGCACGATCTCAGCGATGTCGGGGTACTGCACCTTGACGGCGACCTCGCGCCCGTCGGCGAGGCGCGCGCGATGGACCTGGGCCAGCGAGGCCGACGCCAGCGGGGTGCGCTCGAACTCGGAGAAGACGCTCTCGAGGGGTCGTCCCAGGTCTTCCTCGACGACGCTGCGAATCTCCGAGAACGCGCGCGCCGGCACGCGGTCGTGGGCCTGCTCGAGGGTCTTGACGTACTCGGGGGGGAAGACGTCCGCGCGCGTCCCGATGACCTGGCACATCTTGATCAGCAGACCCTTGAGCTCGACGGCCGTGCGGAAGATCTGCTCGGCATTGCGCCGGTGGATCGGGCTGCGGTCTCTCGAGCTCGGATCGCGAGCGCGCAGCCGGTCCCAGAGCGAGGCTCGCTTGTAGCGCAGGTAGACCCAGGCTGCGGTCCAGCCGATCCGCCCCCCGCGATAGAGGCGCGTGACCCAGATGCGAACGAATCTCACGGCCTGCCGACTCGACGTTCAGGCGACCGAGATCTCGATCCGCTCCTCGGCGAGGGTCGGAAAGGCGATGCCCGGATCGAGCGCCTCGAAGCGGCGCTCCAGGTCCCCCGTGCGCCCCCCGCCCTGCTGGATCTCCTCGTGCAGCTGGTGCTGCAGCTGCTCTCGCTGCTGGCGCGGACGCTCGCTGGCCACGCCCCGGAGCTGTCTCCGGAGGAGGCCGCCGACCACCTCTCTCCCTGGAATCGCGGCGCCGTCGCGGGTACGCAGGGTCCGATGCCAGAGCTCCGAGAGGGCCGTGCGCAGGTACTCCACGTGGGGGCGCTCGTCGCTGCGGATGTAGGAGACCATCGCGCGGGCCGCCTCGGGCTCGCACGAGACCTCGGGGTCGCCCAGCAGCTCCTCCCCCCAGCCGAAGACGTTCTCGGCGAAGATCTCGATCACGAAGATGCTCGTGAGCATCGCGATCAGCTCCTCGACCCGCGGAGCCAGGTTCGGAAAGAGAGGCTCGCGGCGGGGGCGGGGTCCGCCGCCCGACATCATGCGCAGCAGCACGTCGCCGGGAATCTCGGGCTTGTCGAGCGCGAGGTCGCGCGCGGCCTCCCACATCTGCTTGTGGCCGCCCTGGTCGCGGTGCCCGGCCTCGTCGCGCGCGTGCGCCTCGAAGAGCCCGGAGCCCAGGTGAGCGAGCGCCGTGCCGCCCACGTCTTCGACCAGCGCCTCGCTCCAGTCCGGAACAGGTGCATCGCGAATGATCGCTCCGAATCCCTCGACGATCGAGATGACCGTGAGCGAGCGCACGATGGGCGCCGAGATTCCCTCCTGCAGGAGCAGCCGGGCCTGCTCCACGCTCGGGTAGTGCGGCGGCATGAGGTCGCGCGAGAAGTGGATGAGCCCCCCGCCCTCGTCGCGCAGCCGCTCCTGCCAGGCGAGGATCGCGGGACCGCGCTTCTGGGAGCGCGGCGAGACGTAGCGGCCGTCTACGAAGCCCCCATGGCAGCGAACGTCTCCCGCCACGAGCGGCTCGTCGTAGGCCACCTCGGAGAGGAGCTGCTCCGGCGTGTACTCGATGGGCTCGGCCACGATCGCCTCCTCGGGGCCCCCTGCATCCCCAACCTGGAGGGGAGCCTGCCCCATGAGCCACGCCCTGACAAGCGAGCCTCAGGTCTGGAACAGCTGTGCGAGATCGTCGGCGGACTCGCGCGCGTCGTGCCATCCCAGGTCGATCAGCTCGCTGGCGTACTCGCCGTCGAAGAGCAGGTAGCTCATCAGGTCGGCCTCCTCCTCGGGCGCGCCACGGGTCAGGGCGCGAAAGGCGAGGCCCCCGATCATCGAGCGGACGCCCGCCTTGCGGAGTCGACGCACGTGGCGACCCGCGATCTCGCCCAGATCCTGGCTCGGGCGTACCAGGCAGTCCTCGACGACCTGGACGGGGATCCCCCGCTCCCGCACGACCTGCTGGTTGAGACGCTCCAGGTGATCGGCCCCCTCGGACTCGATGCCCGCCCGGAGCAGCTGGTTGATCATGCGCATGTGGGACAGGTCGTGCTCGATGCGATCGATCAGGAGCGCGTCCAGGACCTTGCCGAAGAGGAATCCCGCCGACATCGATTGCTCGACGCGGCGGTTTCCGAGAGTGTCGAACGCCTCGGCCGCCCGCACGTGGCGAAGTCCGATCACGAGCACGCGGTTCGCGCCGAGCCGCAGGGCGGGGGACAGGGGCGTGATCTGCCGCAGGCCCCCATCGCAGTAGTAGCGCTGGCCGATCCGCACCGAGGGAAAGAGGAAGGGAATCGACGCGGAGGCGAGAACGTGCTCGGGACCGACGCGCGTCGCGCGACCGACCACGAAGGGATCATGGGTCCAGCTGGGGACGACCCGGTCGACGTTGTCGGCGAAGAGGATCGTGCGGCCCGTCGCGATCTCGGTCGCGCCGACGCAGAGGGTGTGCACCTTCCGCCGCCGCAGGTTGCGGCGCAGCCGAAGCCAGGGAATCTGCTCGACCACCAGCTTCTCGAGCGGACCGGTGTTCAGCAGGCCGTGAATGCGCTCGGGGCGGCTCGAGGTGTCGACGGGAGAGCCCGTCACGAATCCGATCAGCGAGCGCCCGAAGCTCCACGCGTCGGCGGCTCCAAAGCGATAGACGTGCGAGAAGGCCATGTCGCGCCAGATGCGCGTGAGGGCCCGAGCGCCGACCGCCGGATCGTCCGCGTGGGCCGCCAGGAAGCAGGCGTGCACGGCCCCGACCGAGGTCCCGCAGTAGAGGTCGATTCGCGGCACGTACCCGAGGCGCTTCGGGAGCTCCTCGAAGACGTAGCGCAGGACGCCCGCCTCGTAGGCTCCGCGCGCCCCACCGCCCGAGAGCACCAGCGCCCTGCGGATGCCCTCGCGTGGCTCCTCGAGCGAGAGCCTTGCAGCGCGTGCCTCCCCCACACCGCTAGAATGCCCCTCCTCATGCGCCGTCGCACGCTCGAGGCTCCCGGGTCGGTCCCGCGCCCTCGCCGCTCCGCTTGGCTGCTGGCTGCGGGGCTCGGGATCCTGCTGATGCAGTGGCCCGCCCTCTCGGCGGCGTCCTCGAGGTTGCTCGGGGCCGGGGAGACCCGCGAGGATCCGCGTCGCGAGGCGTTGCGAATCGAGCTCGCACGGGCCTGGCCGCCCGTGTCGCGCGCATGCCTGGAGCGCGCGCTCACGGGAGACCTGCCCGGTGCCACGGAGTGGAGCACGCTTCGCAGCCTGGCCTGGCCCGCGCGCGACGGTCCCCGCAGCTCGCTCTGGGATCGGCTCGAGGCCGAGATCGACGGGCGCGGAGCGCGGGCGCTGTGCATCCACCCGCGTGAGCCCGCCGCCTTTGCGCTCCGGGTACCCGACGCATGGAAGGTGCGCTCCGGTCGGGACTGGCTGCTGGCGCGAGCTCCCGAGGGAGACCTGGCCCTCGAGGCCGTCGCCTTCCCCAGCGTCTACAGCCCCGCCGCGCTGGCGAAGCGATCCCTCTCGCTGCTGCAGCGCAGCCGGCGCGTGCAGATCCGGGTCCAGGAGCGCAGGGACAGCGAGATCGGAGGACGAGGGGCGTTCCGCGTCGTCTGGCAGCAGCGGGTGAAGGGCCGCGACGTTCGGGTGCGCGCGACCTGGGTCCGGCTCGGGAGCCGGGTCGTGCGGCTGATGGGAGTTGCCGAGATCGCGGCCGAGTGGCGCGAGCCGGGGCTCCTGGAGCGCATCGAGAGCAGCCTCCGGCCTCGCGCCGAGTCGGCCAGCGCGCGCGTAGCTCGCTGAATTGACAGTAGAATCGGCGGCCGCGTACCCTGCGCGCCGTGCCGCACAAGTACCTCACCGTCGAGGGCATCGCGACCTGGCTGCATCACCGCGGACCCACCACGCTGCCCGAGGTTCCGCCCGACCTGTCTCGCGGCCAGGCCCTCCTGTGCCTGCACGGCGAGGGCGGAAACGGAGCCGAGTTCGACGCCGTGCTCGACCGGCTCGCGGAGCGCCACAGCCCCCTCGCCGTCGACCTGCCCGCGCACGGGCGGTCTGCAGGGCTCGACAGCCTGCCGGGCATCGAGGCGATGGCGGAGTTCGTCGGCGGCGTCGCCCAGAAGCTCGGGCTCGGGCCCCACGTCGCAGTCGGTCACTCGCTGGGAGGGATCGTGGCGCAGGTGCACGCGCTCGAGCATCCCGACGCGCTTCGCGGCCTGGTGCTGATCGGGGCGGGAGCCTCCGGCGGAGTGCCTGCAGAGCTGCTCGAGCGCTGGCGGCTCGTCAGCCAGGGCAAGCGGAGGCGGGCGTTTCCGCGCGAGCTCTACGCCCCGGACGCGCCGCGCGAGGTGCTCGGGCGCGGCTTTGCGGAGTGGATCAAGACCGATCCCAGGGCGCTCTACGGCGATCTGCTGGCGCTCGCGCGCTTCGCCGGAACGCTCGAGCGCCTGCCCGCGCTGGCGGTGCCCTGCCTCTCGGTGGTCGGCGAGCACGAGCCCGACTGGGTTCGTGAGAGCGTCTCGGCCCTCACCCGGGCGCTTCCCGCGGCGAAGCACGTGGTGATTTCGGGCGCCGGGCACCAGGTGCCGATCGAGCAGCCCGAGGCTCTCGCCGACGCGATCGCCGCCTTCGTCGAGGAGCTGCCGCGATGAGCGAGGCGCAGGCGGCCCTCGTCGGCGTCTTCGAGCATCCCACGCGCTGGGCGCCCGACAAGACGGCCTGGCAGATCATGGCCGAGTCGGCGCGCGGGGCCCTGGCGGACTGCGGCCTCTCGATCGGCGACGTCGACGGCCTGTGGGCGGCGGGAATCGAGATGGGTCCGATGGGCATCCTGTCGCTCGCGGAGTACTTGGACCTGAAGCCCCGCTACGTGGACGGCACCAACATCGGCGGCTCGTCGTTCGTCGCCCACGTGCGGCACGCCGCGGCGGCGCTGCAGGCAGGGATGTGCGAGGTGGCGCTCATCCTCTACGGCAGCACCGCCGCCTCGCACGCCATGGCGATCGGCACCGGCGGTCGCGGGGGCGGGGATGCCCGGTCGGGCTTCCAGAGCCCCTACGGCCTGACGACCGTCGGTGGCTACGCGCTGGCGGCGCGCCGCCACATGCACCTCTACGGAACCCGCTCCGAGCAGCTGGCCGAGATCGCGGTGGCCACCCGCCATCACGCCTCGCTCAATCCCGCGGCGAAGATGCGCCAGCCGATCACGGTCGCCGACGTGCTCGAGAGCCGGGTCATCTCGGATCCCCTCCACCTGCTCGACTGCTGCATCATCAGCGACGGGGGCGGGGCCCTCGTCGTCACCACGCAAGAGCGGGCCCGCGATCTGCGCAAGCCGCCCGTCGCCGTGCTCGGCTCGGGTGAGGCGGTGTGGCACATGGGGACCGGTCGTCCCGACCTGCTCGAGATCGCCGCGAAGCAGTCGGGCGAGGAGGCGTTCCGCAGCGCGGGCGTGTCGCGCGACGACGTGGACCTGTGCATGATCTACGACTCGTTCACCATCACGGTGCTGCTGACGCTCGAGAACCTGGGGTTCTGCAAGCCCGGCGAGGGGGGCGACTTCGTGAGCGACGGGCGGATCGGCCTGGGCGGGGCGCTGCCCGTGAACCTGGACGGCGGGGGGCTCTCGTCGAATCATCCGGGAATGCGCGGTATCTTCCTGGTGATCGAGGCCGTCAAGCAGCTGCGGGGCGAGTGCGGCGAGCGCCAGGTCGCGAATGCAGAGGTTGCGCTCGCGCACGGCACGGGAGGACTGCTCTCGACCCTGCACAGCGGCGCGACCCTGATCCTGGCCCGGCAGAGCTAGCGAGAGGCCGATGAGCGAAGAGATCCAACATCCCAAGCCCGCGATCGACGGGGAGACGCGCCCGTGGTGGGAGGGGGCGGGCCGAGGAGAGATCGTGCTCCAACGCTCGCGCCGGACGGGTCGCATTCAGCATCCGCCCCGCGCCGTCTGCAGCGAGACGCTCGAGACCGACGTGGAGCACTTCGTCGCCAGCGGTCGCGGCCGCGTCCATACCTTTACGATCACCCACCAGAACCAGGCGCCGGCCTTCGCGCGCTCGCTGCCCTATGTGCTGGCCTACGTCGAGCTCGAGGAGGGCCCTCGGGTCCTGACGAATATCGTTGGCTGCGACCCCTCCGAGGTGCGGATCGACATGCCCGTGATCGCCGACTTCAGCGAGCCGTCGAACGACGTGGCGATCCTCCGCTTCCGGCCGGCATGAGGATGAGGACGGAGGCGGCATGATCCTCGACCTGCACAGCCACTCGGTGCGCTCCGACGACGGCCGTGCTCGCGTCGAGAGCTACTGCCAGTGGATTCGCAAGCGTGCACTCGAGATCGACGGCTTCGTGTTGACCGAGCATCGCCAGTTCGACGACGAGTCCGACTACCGCGCGCTCGAGGACGAGTTCGGGCTCCTGATCCTGAAGGGGAGCGAGGTCGAGACGGACTACGGCCACGTGCTCGTCTTCGGAGTGAATGGAGCGATGCGCGCGGCCTTCGACTTCGGGTGCATCGATCTCAAGCTCGAGATGGTCGTGCGCGAGGTCGAGCGCTGTGGCGGCATCGCCGTCCCCTGCCATCCCGGCCGGCCGAACGTGGGCATGTGCGCCCACTACGAGAGGCGCGGCCCCGTCGAGGGCGTGCGGATCATCGAGACCATGAACGGCGGCAGCCGCAGCGGGGAGGACGCGTCGGCGTGCGCGCTGGCGGAGCGCTACGGATACCGAGCCATTGGCGGAAGCGATGCCCACCTGGTGAGCAAGATCGGCCTGTGTGCCACCCGCTTCGAGGGGACCATCCGCGACGCGGAGGATCTGGTGCGAGAGCTTCGAGAGGGGAGCTACGAGGCCATCCGATGGCCCTGATCGACGTCGCCAGGGGCTGGATCGGCCGCGAGTTCGACATCACCGAGTTCGAGATCCTCGAGGCCGAGGTCCTCGCCTTTGCACGCGCCTGCGGCGAGACCGATCCGCGATTCTCGGATCCCTCCCACCCCGACTTCCAGGCTCCGCCCAGCTACACGAGCCGCTTCATGGGCCGGCGCCTGCTCCCGAGCGAGATCACCGGGCACCTCGGTCGCGGCTTCGACGCGGGAAAGACCGTCGAGGTCCACGCGCCGGTGCGCCCCGGCGACCGCCTGACGGGCCGCAGCACGATCCACGACGTATTCGAGAAGACCGGCCGCAGCGGCTCGATGACCTTCATCGTCCACCGCATGGAGTACCACAACCAGCGCGGCGAGAAGGTATCGACCGTGGACTGGCGGATGGTGCAGCGGGGCAAGCCGGCGTGAGCGACGGGACGACCCGCGCCTTCAAGGATGTCGAGATCGGCGAGGACCTGCCCGAGACTCGCCCCGACGTGAGCCTGGCCGTGGTGCGAGGCTTCGCCGAGGGGGCGCACATGCTGGCAGGTCGCTTTACCGATCACGCCAAGGCGCGCGGGGAGGGCCTGCCGGGCGCCATCGTGCCGGGGATCATGAGCCAGGGAATCCTGGCCGCCATGATCCACCGCTGGGCGCCCGGCTCGAAGATCCGGAAGATCGACACCGTCTTCCGGGCCCCCGTGCTCGTCGACTCCCACCCCGTGTGCCGGGGCGTCGTCACCGATACCGACCCGCAGGCACGGACCGTCCAGATCGACCTGACCCTCGAGAACGAGGCCGGGGAGACGCGCGTGATGGGGACTGCGATCGTCTGCCTCGACTGATCGGCTGGGGCGCGCTCAGAGGGTCTGTGCCGGGATCACGTAGTAGAGCACCGCGCAGAAGTGCAGCGCGCTGCCGCCGAGCACGAAGAGGTGCCAGATCGCGTGGTTGTAGGGCAGCCGACGCCACACGTAGAAGAGGACCCCGGCGCTGTAGGTGAGGCCGCCGGCGACCAGCAGGCCCAGGCCGGCCGGCGCGATCGACGCTATGAGCGAGGGCAGGACGAAGAGCACGATCCAGCCCATCCCTAGGTAGAGGACCAGGGAGCCGCGTCTCGCCACGGGCCGGGAGAGGACGATGGACCCTACGCCCAGGATTGCGAGCGCCCAGACGCCTGCGAACAGGGTCCAGCCCGGGCCGCCGCGAAGCGTCCCCAGGGCGAAGGGTGTGTACGTTCCCGCGATCAGGACGTAGATCGCGCAGTGATCGAGCTTCTGAAAGATCCAGCGCGCTCGCGGGACGGGGATGCCGTGGTAGAGGGTCGATGCGGCGTAGAGCAGCACGAGGCTGGCGCCAAAGACGCTGCACGCGACCACGTCGAGTGCGTCGCCGCGGGCGCTCGCCGCGCTCGCGAGCACCCAGAGTCCGGCGATGCTGAGGAGCAGGCCCAGGCCGTGGCTCAGCAAGTGCGCGATCTCCTCGCCCTTCGAGTACGCTGCGACCGCTGCCTGCGGGCTCACCTCGACCTCCCTGAGGCCGGTCCAAGGCTGGACCGGCCGATCGAGGCAGAGAGTACGCACCCGTACAGGTCACGGAACGCGGTTGGGTGTGCCGTTACGAAACTTTGACACGAGCCCGGTCCACGGGAGTCTCGGCTACTCGCGGTGCCCGCGATTCCGGCGTTCGAGCCGCTGCGACTCGAGGGTCCTCAGCAGGACCTCCCCTCCGGACAGGCTCGCCGGAACGTGCCCTTCGCCCGGATAGACCGTGAGGGTCACGCGACCGCCCAGCTCCCGGAGCCGGTCGCGGGTGCGCTCCATCTGCTCGACCCAGCGCCGGTCGAGGCTGTCTCCAAAGAGCGCGATCGGGAGCGCCCGGATCCGCTCGAGCCTTGCGAAGTCGCCCGCCTCGGGCGGAAAGCCCGGCAGCGCCACGAGCGCCGCGAAGCGCTCCGGGTAGAGCGTCGCGATCCGGAAGGCGCTCCGCCCGCCGTTGCTGACGCCCGCCAGGTACACGCGGTCGCCTTCGAGGGCGTGCGTGCGCGCGAGGTGGTCGAGCAGCTCGGGGATCGTCCGCTCGGATCCCCGAAAGAAGAGTCGACCGCCCGGGGCGGCGGGGCTGACCACGATCCAGCCATGCGCCGCGACCTTCGACCAGTAGAGCCCGAGCGCCCGCTCCACCATCGACCGGGTCTGGCTCCCCGGGGGCAGCGCCAGAAGCAGCGGGTAGCGCGTCTCGCGCCGATACACCGGCGGCAGGAGCTCGGCGTACTCGAGCCTGCCCCCATCGCGGAGCTCGAAGGTGTGAAGCTCTCCGGCGGCCGAGGCGCGAGGGGCCGGTCCGAGGAGCAGGCAGAGTGCGACGCAGGCGGGCTCGAGCAATCTGTGCACGAGCGGGCGGATCCGTCGGCTCATCGGGCGTATCTTCGAATCCGACAAAGGCGGCAGCCCTACCCGCCCGTCCCCATGCGCGTCGCCTCGACGAAGGCCTCGGTCGCGTCGTCGGTCGCGCGGCCCTTGCGCCCCCGGCCCGCGTGGACGTAGAGCTGCTTGGGGTCGACGGAGCGACGGGGCTCCG